>NZ_JAYSBK010000094.1:0-11432 GCF_041915465.1 Novosphingobium sp.
TCGAAATCGTGATCGGCGGCCAGCACGTCGAGCAGGGCGCGCTTCATCTGGGTGCGGGTCAGACCGGCGGTTTCCTGTTCCAGCTGGCCGCGCAGCAGACCCTTCAGCTGGTCGAGGCTTTCAAGGCCAAGGTTCTTGGCGAACTCGTCGTCGATCTTGGTTTCGCCCGGCACCTTCACCGCCTTGACGGTGATATCGAACTGGGCGTCCTTGCCCTTGAGGTTTTCGGCCGGATAGTCAGCCGGGAAGGTCACGGTGATGGTCTTTTCATCGCCAGCCTTCACGCCCACGAGCTGCTCTTCGAAGCCCGGGATGAACCGGCCCGAACCGATTTCCAGCGCCGCGTCCTCGGCCTTGCCGCCTTCGAATTCAACGCCGTCGAGCTTGCCGACGAAGTCGATGATCAACTGGTCGCCGGTTTCGGCCTTCTTGCCCTTCTTGGCATCGACGAAGCTCTTCGCGCCAGCAGCCAGCTTGCCCAGCTGCTCGTCGACTTCGGCGTCGGTGACGGCGACGGTCAGCTTTTCGAGCTTGAGGCCTTCAAGCGAAGGGGCAACGATGGTCGGCAGCACTTCGAGGCTGACGGTCAGTTCGGCGTCCTTGCCTTCCTCATAGCCTTCGCCAAGCGCGATCTGCGGCTGCATCGCGGGACGCAGCTTGTTGTCGGCCACCACCTTGTCGAGCGCTTCGCGCACCGAGGTGTTGAGCGCTTCCTGGTGCAGCTGGGGGCCGTGCATCTTCTTGACGAGGTTGGCGGGCACCTTGCCGGGGCGGAAACCGGGCATGCGCACCTGCGGGGCGATCTTGGCCACCTCACCCTCGATCCGCGCGGCGATGTCCTTCGCCGCAATCGTCACCGTGTAGGCGCGCTTCAAACCCTCGTTGCTGGTCTCGACAATCTGCATGACAAATGACGCCTTCTAGAATCCATCCACAATCACCGGCTGGCGGAGCCATCGGTTCGAAGGGCCGAATTGGTGCGGGCGAAGGGACTCGAACCCCCACATCTTGCGATACTGGTACCTAAAACCAGCGCGTCTACCAATTCCGCCACGCCCGCGGCCCGACGAACACCGCCCCATGCCCGCGCTGGACGCGCGCATGAATCCGGAATCAAGCGGTGGCCCTTAGTGACCCCGATGCAAAAGGGCAAGCGCGATAGGGCGCGCAATCGGCCTAAGCGAGACCAAGTAGCGTCAAGAGCCTGGCCAAGGCGCCCAGATCGCGGCTCTTCGGCGCCTGCGCGGCAGCCGGAACCGGGCATTCGAGGCAATAGGCCTGCGCCCCTTCGGCGCTCAGCAAGCGGCCCAGATCCTGGCTGACGCGGCCGAGCAGCTGGTTCTGACGGGCCGCCATGATCCCGGCAAAATCGCGCTGCGCAGACTGGTCGCCCTCGTCTTCACCGGCGCCGAACCGTTCGAGCAGCGAGCCCAGCGGATCCACCTTGGTGCCGTAAAAGACCGGATGCCAGCTTTCGAGCTTGGCGCTGCTTGCCGCGAATTCCAATGCGTCCGCAAGCCCGCCGAACTGGTCGACCAGACCGATCTGGCGCGCCGTTCCGCCGTCCCAGACGCGCCCCTGGGCAATCGCGTCGATCTGCTGCGGCGTCTTGCCGCGCGACTTGGCGACCAGGCCGATGAAGCGGGCATAGCCGTTCTCGATATTGGCCTGGAGCATGGCTTCGGCTTCGGGGGTAAGCCCCGTGAGCAGGTCCGGCTGGCCCGACAGCGGCGTGGTGCGCACCCCGTCGCTATTGACGCCATAGTTCGCCAGCGTCCCCTCGAAGGTCGGGATGATCGCGAAGATCCCGATCGAGCCGGTGATCGTGCCGGGCTCGGCGAAGATCTTCGATGCCGGGGTCGAGACCCAATAGCCCCCGCTGGCCGCAAGGTTGGCCATCGAGACGATCACCGGCCGCCCGCTGGCCTTGAAGCGTTCGAGCGCAAGACGGATGCGTTCAGAGGCCAGCACCGAACCGCCAGGCGAATCGACCCGCAGCACCAGCGCAGCCGCGCCGTCGGCGTTGGCCTCATCGATCAGGCCAACGATCCGGTCGCCGCCTGCGCTGCCCGGCCCCGCCTTGCCATCGACGATCTCGCCAGCGACCGTCACTACGGCCACGGCCTTGCCCTCATGTGGCAGGGGATGCGCCGCCAGCAGCGTCGACATCGGGAAATGCGCGAAGCCGCCCGGCTTACTCGACGAGTTATCCGCGCCGGCCAATGCCTTGACGCGTTCGCCAAAGGCCACCTCGTCACCGATCCGGTCGATCAGTCCGGCGCTCAGCGCAGCCTTGGCGGCATCCCCGCCCGAAGCCTTGATCCAGCCGACCGGATCGCTCGTCACCAGCTTCAGATTGGCCTTGGGACGCGCCTTGGCGACATTGGCCTGCCAGTCTTCCCAGACCGCACCGTAAAGCGCGGTGCGCGCTTGCTTGGCCGGTTCGGACTGGCCAGTGCGCAGGTAGGGTTCGACGAAGTCCTTGTAGGTGCCGACGCGGAACACGTGCGCCTTGACCTTGAGCCGTTCGAGCAGCGCGCCGTAATAGAGGCTCTGTCCGCCCGGCCCCATCACGAAGGCCCCGCCGATCGGATCGACCCAGGCTTCGCTCGCGTGGGCGGCCAGCATCACGCCATCATCGGTATAGCCAACCGCGTAGGTCAGCACCGGCTTCTTCGCAGCCCGCACTTCATCCATCGCCGCGCCGATTTCCTCCATGTGGACCAGCCCGCCGCCGGTAAAGCGCGAGAGATCGAACACCACGGCCTTCACATGATCGTCGCTGGCGGCCAGCTTGAGGGCGCGCACCACATCGCGCGCAGCGTATTCCTTGGCGGGCGTATCGCCCGAAACCAGCCCCGACAGCGGATCGACCATCGCCGGTTCTTCGACCACTGCGCCGTCAAGTTTCAGCAGCAGCGCGCCGTCGTGCAACTGGGCGACGCTGGGGCGGACGGTCAGGAGCGCATAGAGCCCAAAGAAGAACAGCAGCATGAACAGCAGCACCAGTGCGTCCTTGATTGCAACGAACAGGTGCCAGACCTTGCGAGCAAAAATCATTCGGGTTCCTTAGCCGGTGATCGCGCCAGACATAGGGAGCGCAGGTGGCAAAGGCCAGTCCCAGCTTGACCAGTGCCGTTTGTCCACCGGCGAATGCGTTATCGTGCTTGAGCCAAAGCCCACGGCGGTCTAGGGCGCTGTCTTCAATGACATCGCCAGACACTCATCCGCCAGCGGCCTCCGCTGCCCGTTATCCTGCGGGCAGCGCCGCTTTCCCGCACCGCGACCTGACCGGCCTTGCGGGGCTGGCCCCGTGGGAGCTGCTGTACCTGCTCGACGAGGCGGAACAATGGGTGGAGCTTAACCGCCAGCCGCACAAGCGCAGCGACCGGCTGGCGGGCCTCACGATCATCAATGCCTTCTTCGAAAATTCCACCCGCACGCTGCTGTCCTTCGAAATCGCTGGCAAGCGACTGGGCGCCGACGTGGTCAACATGGCTGTAGCGCAGTCGAGCGTGAAGAAGGGCGAAACCCTGATCGACACGGCGATGACGCTCAACGCCATGCACGCCGATGCCATGGTGATCCGCCACCAGTCTTCGGGCGCGGTGCGGCTGATCGCGGACAAGGTGGATTGCCCGGTGCTCAACGCCGGGGACGGCCAGCACGAACACCCTACGCAAGGCCTGCTCGACGCGCTGACGATCCGCACGGCGCTGCGCGAACGCGGCCTGGGCGACGATTTCGGCGGGCTGACCGTGACGATTTGCGGCGACATCCTGCACAGCCGGGTGGCGCGCTCGAACATCCACTGCCTGACCACGCTGGGCGCCAGCGTCCGGGTCTGCGCCCCGCCCGCGCTGATGCCGGCCGGGATCGAGCTCTTGAAGGTCACCCCGTTCCGCGATTTCGATGCGGCGCTGGACGGTGCAGACGTGGTGATGATGCTGCGGCTCCAGCAGGAACGCATGGAAGGGCAGTTCATCCCCTCCCCGCGCGAATACCGCCACCTTTACGGCCTGACGCTTGACCGGCTGGCCAAGGCCAAGGGCGAAGCTCTGGTCATGCACCCCGGCCCGATGAACCGCGGGGTCGAGATCGACAGCAACGTCGCGGACCTCGCGGGCCGCTCGCTGATTACCCGGCAAGTCGAAATGGGAGTCGCGATCCGCATGGCTTGTCTTGACGTGTTGACCCGAAAAACGCGCGGACTGGAGGGCTGGGCATGAAACAGCTTCCCGCGCTCACCATCGTCAACGGCAAGCTGATTTCCGCCAGCGGCGCACCGCAGGCGGGCGCGATCCGCTGCGAAGCCGACCGGATCACCGCGCTGGGCGGCGATGTCACCCCGCAGGACGGCGACCGCGTGGTCGATGCCAAGGGCCAGCTGATCGCGCCGGGGCTGGTCGACCTCGGCGTTTTCGCGATCGACAAGCCCGCGTTCCATTTCGGCGGGATCACCCGCGCCGCGCTGATGCCCGATCAGGGCCTGGTGCTCGACAAGCCATCTGCAGTGCGTTTCGCCGCGCAGTCGGGCAAGCCGGACCTGTGGGTCCACCCGCTGGCCGCTGCAACCAAGGGGCTGGAAGGACGCGAGCTGGCCGAACTGGCGCTGATGCGCGATGCCGGGGCCAAGGCGGTCGCCACGGGCCGCCGCTGGATCGCGGATTCGGGCACGATGCACCGCCTGCTGTCGTACTGCGCGATGCTGAACCTCGTGGTGGTCAGCCATGCCGAAGATGGCGGACTGGCCGGCAGCGCCGTTGCCACCGCCGGCGAAATGGCGACCCGGCTGGGCCTGCCATCTGCCCCCGCCGAGGCCGAGGCGCTGGCCGCCGCGCGAGACATTGCGCTGGCGGAATTGACCGGCGCGCGGCTGCACTTGCGCCAGGTGACGACCAAGGCCGCGCTCGATCTGGTCCGCGCAGCCAAGGCGCGCGGCGCGAACGTAACAGCCGGGATCACGCCTGCGCACTTCATGCTGTCGGACGTGTCGATCGGCGATTTCCGCACCTTCACCCGCCTGTCCCCCCCGCTGCGCAGCGAAGCTGACCGGCAGGCCGTGCTGGCCGCGCTGACCGACGGGACGATCGACGTGGTCGCATCGGGCCACGATCCGCGCGGCCCCGAAGACAAGCGCCTGCCCTTTGCCGATGCCGAACCCGGCATGGCGGGTGCGGAAACACTGCTGCCGCTGACGCTGGGACTGGTCCGCGATCGCGTGATCGACATCACCCGCGCCTTTGCCTTGCTGGCCAGCAATCCCGCCGCGCTGCTCGGGGTCGATGCGGGTACACTGGCCGTGGGCGCACAGGCCGACATCGCGCTGGTCGATCCAGACCGTCCGTGGGTCGTCTCGTCCGACAAGATGGCGGCCGCGGCAGGCAATACGCCGTTTGACAAGCAAGGCGTTCAGGGCCGCGTCACCGCGCTCTACAAGGGCGGAGTCGAAGTCGGCTGAGGCGCAACGCGCAGCCCCCTCCCGCTCGCGCGGAAGGGGGCTGCGCTTTCGAACCTTGCGGTTCCAGGTATTGACCCTGGAATTGACTTAGTGGCGGCGGGCGTTGGCCGGACCGGAAGCATTGCGCGCAGCCGGAGCCTTGGGTGCGGGCTTGGCTTTCGCCATCATCGGCGCACCGGCGCGGTTGCCCGGCGTCGCGGGGCGCACGGCATAGGCAAAGCAGGCGCCGCCACGGTTTTTGACCGTCGAGCACAGGCCATTGGCCCCGCCAGCGTTCAGACCCGCAGCAGCCACGCGCCAGTAGTGCTTGCCGCGCACATCCGCCTGGGTGATGGCCATGCGGTAGTTCTTAAGTTCGGGGTTCTGCTTGGTGTAGATGCCCCAGGCGCGGCGCGCGCCCTGCTCGCTCAGGAACGAGCCCAGCTGCACCACGTGAGTTGCGCCAACGCCATAGGCCGGACGCGCCCCGTTCTGGCGCAGCGGGCGCACCTTGGGTCCGCGCGGCGCAGCCGGAGCCGCGACGGCCACGCTGGAGCGCGCCAGCGGAGCCGGTGCGGCCACGTCCTGCACCACCGGCTGCGAAACATAGGCCACGCCGTCCTGCATCACGGGCTGCTGTGCCGAGGCGCTCGAGCCGACCGGCTGATACTGGGCCAGACTAACTGCCGGTTCGGCATTGGCCGCCGGGAGTTCGCCAGTGGCGGCAACTTGCGGCTGTTCAACCGCCTGAACCGGAGCCAGCGCGCCTTCTTCGGCGGCAAGCTGCTGCGCGGCCGGGTTGTCGACCAGTGCGAGCGCGGCCGGCTGACCGGCGTCGGCGCGCACCGGCACCGAAAGCAGGCTCGCCACGCGCAGGCGATGATCTTCGGGGCGAGCGCGCGAAGCCCATTCGCCGATCCGGTCATTGATCTGGTCGGCCGGAACGTCCTGCGACGCCATCAGCCGCGCTTCACGCCAGCGGCCATCGAGCGCATAGGCATAGGCCAGGTTCTGGCGCACCTTGGGGGTGTTTTCACCCGACCGCAGCGCATCGGACAGGATTGCAACGCCGCGGCCCGTTTCGCCGGCCAGCGCCATGGCCAGACCAAGGTCGGCCGCCGGGATGGCATCTCGCCAGTCATCGAGGATCGCCACGGCTTCCTGATTATGGCCCGCGCCGATCTGGGCCAGCGCCAGTGACAGCGCGGTGCGGGCGCTGTTGTCGCCCAGCTTCATCGCGTCGTTGAAGGCCTGGGCTGCCGATTCGAAGCGGCCCGCACGCAGATAGGCATTGCCCAACAGCGTGCGATAGGAAGCCTCGCGCGGTGCGGCCAGCACCACTGCTTCCGCGAGCTGGATCGCCTTGTCGTACTGGCCCTTGTTGAGAGCTTCCTGCGCCTTGGCGGCAGTCCGGTCGGGGCTCGGCTTGGCAACGGCAGTGCTGCTGCCGCCGGTGGCGACCAGGGCGAGGGCGATTGCGCCGGCAATCCCTACCGGAAGGCCAAGGCGCTTGATCTTGCTGCGGTTGTTGATGGCGGTCATGGGAAGTCCCCCTCTTTCGGGCAAAGCGTTACTTGCGGTTCTTGCGCGCCACGTGGGCGGCAAGATCGGCTACGTCGGGAAGGTCGGCGAGAAGGCGGTCGAGCGCTTCGGTCACCAGTTGCTGCGCGCTGCGATTGCGCAACGTGCAGGCGAGCCGCAGCTTGAGATGGCGTTCGGCATCGACGCGCAGGGTAAAGGCGGCGCGGCGGCCATCGTCGAGCGCGGAGCGGCGTTCGCGGGCAATCCGGCGGCTAAGCGCCTGTTGCTGGCGCACCACTTCGGGCAACGGCGCGGCCGAAGCTTGATCGTGCCCCATGTCGTTCCAGCCAAGATCGTCCTCGGCGTGGGGCTGAAATTCCACGGCGGCAGTTTCGGGCAGGATCGCGGCGAGCTGCGGGCGCATCGCTGGACGCGCGCCACCCTTGCGGGCCAGCAAGCTGGGACCCAGTGAGGCAAAGGCCTTGTGCTCGCTCATGTCCCCCGTTGCTCCCCTCAGGATCCGGCTACGCGGCGACCGAAGCCACCCTGCGGTCGATGCACACCCTGGATCGTCGAAACGCTGGTCGGCGCGGCAAACACGGTGCGGCGGAAGTTCTTTTCGAGGCGATCGGAGATGTAGTTCCACAGCGCCACGACTTCCTGCGCGGAGCGGCCGTTGGGATCGACTTCCATCACCGTGCGGCCATCGATCATCGAAGCGGCGAAGTCGGTGCGGTGATGCAGCGTGATCGGGGCGACCGTGCCGTGCTGCGACAAGGCCACGGCAGCTTCGGACGTGATCTTGGCCTTGGGGGTCGCGGCGTTGACCACGAAGATCAGCGGCTTGCCTGCGCGTTCGCACAAGTCAACCGTGGCGCCCACGGCGCGCAGGTCGTGCGGGCTCGGGCGGGTCGGCACGACGATCAGCTCGGCAACCGAGATCACGGACTGGATCGCCATGGTAATCGCGGGCGGCGTGTCGATCACGGCCAGGCGGAACCCCTGCTGACGCAGCGCGGCCAGATCGCTGGCCAGACGCGCCACGGTGGTCTGCGCAAAGGCGGGAAATTCCGCCTCGCGTTCGTTCCACCAATCCGAGAGCGAACCCTGGGGATCGATGTCGATCAGCACGACCGGTCCAGCGCCGGCGCGCTGGGCCTGCACGGCGAGATGCCCGGACAAGGTAGTCTTGCCCGATCCGCCTTTTTGCGATGCCAATGCCAGTACGCGCAAAGCCAATTCCCCCTAAAAACACTGCATTCGAACAAGAGATGGCTCGGGGGATCGCAGATCGTTCCTAATTTTTGGTAAACGCTGATTTTCTACTGGAGGCTGAAGTCGCGGATTTCCGCCATAATTTTCATTGCTAACTATTCGTTCACCATGCGAATTTACCAACTAACCATGCGCCGTGTCGCAGGCTTGTTGCGCACCAGACGCCTCGGGGTTAACGCGGGGCGGGCAATCGGGATTTTTCGATGAACCGCAAGAACTTGATCGCTGCCATTCTGGCCACGGCCAGTACCCTTGCCGCCCTACCCGCGCTGGCGGACACCAAGGCCGGAGTCGATGCCTGGACACGCGGCGACTATACCGCTGCCGTGCGCGAATGGCAGGCCGAAGCGGCCAAGGGCGATGCCGATGCCATGTTCAATCTCGGCCAGGCCTACAAACTTGGCCGCGGAGTACCCCAGGACCTGGCCAAGGCCGAGGCGCTCTATGCCCAGGCTTCCGCCCTCGGACATCTGCAAGCCTCTGACAATTACGGACTGCTGCTGTTCCAGCGCGGCGAACGCAAGCTGGCCCTGCCCTATCTCCGCGCCGCCAGCGACCGGGGCGATCCGCGCGCGCAGTACCTTCTCGGGATCGCGCATTTCAACGGCGACCTGCTGCCCAAGGACTGGGTCCGCGCCTATGCCCTGATCACGCTGGCCAACCAGCAAGGGCTACCCCAGGCTCGCGACGCGCTAACCCAGATGGACAGCTATATTCCGATCGAACAGCGCCAGCAGGGCGTCGCCCTTGCTGCCGAACTCGACAGCGAAGCCCAGGCCACCCGCGCGCGCCAGATGGCCGCGGTCGACCTTGGCACGACCGTGCCCGGCGCCAACCCGCCCGTCACGGCCAGCACGAAGCCGCCCAAGCCGCAGCCGATGCCTACCGCGGCTTCGGCCAGCGATGCCGTAGCGGAGGCCGAGCGCACCGCTGCCGGATCGAGTCCGCGCACCGCTGGGGCTGACTATGCCCGTCCTGTCGCAGCGACAACCACCGTGGCAGCGTCGCCCGCGCCGAAACCCGCGCCCAAACCGGCGGCGGCTGCGAGCGTTCCGGCCGCCACGGGAAATTGGCGGATCCAGCTTGGCGCATTCGGACAGGCCAGCAACGCCGACGCACTGTGGGCCAAGGTCAAGGGTCGTCCGGAACTCTCGGGCCATCCCCGGCTTAACGTCAAGGCCGGTGCGGTAACCAAGCTCCAGGCTGGCGGCTTCGCCAGCCGCGAAGCTGCCCAGGCCGCCTGCGCACGGCTGTCCTCGGCAGGATTTACCTGCGTGCCGGTGGCGCCCTGATCGGCGTCAGTCGGTCTTGTAGGGGTTCTTTGCCGAGCGCAGCGTCAGGCGCACCGGCACCGAATCAAATCCAAGGTCGCGGCGGATGCCGTTAACCAGATAGCGCTGATAACTGGTCGGCAAGTCGTCCAGCCGGGTGCCGAACAGCACGAAACCGGGCGGACGGGTCTTCGCCTGGGTGATGTACCGCAGCTTGATCCGCTTGCCGCCGGGCGCAGGCGGCGGGTTCTTGGCCAGAGCCTCGTCGAACCAGCGGTTGAGCAGGCCCGTCGGCACGCGCTTCGACCACGACGCGCGAATGTCGAACGCGGACTTGATCAGCTGGTCCAGCCCCTTGCCGGTCCGGGCCGAGACCGCCAGCAGCGGCAGCCCCTTGACCTGCGCCAGCCCTTCATCAAGCGCGGCGCGGATCCCGTTGAACAGGGCCGAGGCGTCCTCGGCCACATCCCACTTGTTGATCGCGACAATCAGTGCGCGGCCCTCTTCGAGCACCATCGAGGCGATCTTGAGATCCTGATGCTCCAGCCCGCGCGTCGCATCGAGCAGCAACACCACCACTTCGGCAAAGTCGATCGCATGGCGCGCATCGGCAACCGCCAGCTTTTCCAGCTTGTCCGTGATCTGCGCCTTCTTGCGCATTCCGGCCGTGTCGATCAGCCGCACGGGGCGTTCCTCGCCGCTGTCGGGATCGGTCCACTGCCAATCGACCGCAATCGAATCGCGGGTGATCCCGGCTTCCGGGCCGGTCAGCAGGCGGTCCTCGTGCAGCATGGCGTTGATCAGCGTCGACTTGCCCGCATTGGGACGCCCGACGATCGCCAGCTTGAGCGGCGCCTTGTTGAGCGCTTCCTCATCCTCGTAATCGATCTCGTCTTCGGCTTCGACCTGCAGCGGCTCAAGATGCGGCAGCAGCGCCTCGAACAGGTCAGCCATGCCTTGGCCATGCTCCGCTGAAAGCGCTACCGGCTCGCCAAAGCCCAGCGCGAACGCCTCGTACAGGCCGCCGTCGCCCGCGCGACCTTCCGCCTTGTTGGCCACCAGGATGACCGGCACGTCGGATTGGCGCAGATGGCGGGCGATTTCCTCGTCGAGCGGGGTAAGGCCTGCGCGCGCATCGATCACGAACAGCGCCACGTCGGCCCCCTGCAGCGCCGCCTCGGTTTGCTGGCGCATCCGGCCCGGCAGGCTGGCCGCGTCCTCGTCTTCCCAACCGGCCGTGTCGACGATGGTGAAATCGAGCCCCAGCAGGTGCGCCTCACCAAAGCGGCGGTCGCGCGTCACCCCCGGCTGATCGTCGACCAGCGCCAGGCGCTTGCCGACCAGCCGGTTGAACAGGGTCGATTTGCCGACATTCGGGCGGCCAATAATGATGACCTGAGGGAGGTTCATGTTCCTGCCCTGAAGCCACCGGCAAGAATTTGCAAGCCGCACGGCGAAGTCTTGCCGCGACGTTAACCATTATGAGCAGGCTAGCCCTAACCTTGATCTGCGATTCCTGTGCTCATGAGGAACCACTTCTTGATCAAGATTGGCGCGCTTCTGCTGCTTTCAGCCGCCCCCCTTGGCGCGCGCAGCATCGATTTTGATGAAAGCGACAGCGTGACGGATTCGGGTGGCACAGTCTTGCCCCCATATCTGCAGTGCGTGCCTTATGCCCGGCAGGTCACCGGGATCAGCATCTACGGCGATGCCCATACCTGGTGGGATCAGGCCGAGGGGCGGTATTCGCGCGGCTACAAGCCCAAGGTCGGCGCCGTTATGGCATTCAAGCCGCACGGCAATTCGACGCTTGGCCACGTTGCGGCGGTTAGCCGGATCGTCGATTCGCGCACGATCCTGATCCGTCACGCCAACTGGAGCCCGATCAACGGCCGGCGCGGCCAGATCGAGGACAATGTCCGCGT
>NZ_JAYSBK010000095.1:0-11389 GCF_041915465.1 Novosphingobium sp.
CGACCGTATCGGGCGCGCCGCATACCGGCTCGCTGTCGCGGCGCATGATGCTGATCGCGGCGGGCTGGATTTTCGTCCTGCTGCTGCTTGGCGGCGTCGCGCTCGACCGGACGCTGACCAGCCTGGTTACACGCAATTTCGACGAACAACTCGGCTATATGCTGACCGCGATGGTGGGTTCGGCCGAAGTCGGGCCGGACGGCGAGGTATTCTTCAATCGCCCGCTCGGCGATCAGCGGTTCCTTGAGCCGAACTCGGGCCTCTACTGGCAGATCAGCGGCAAGGGGCACGAGGATTTCCCCTCGCGTTCGCTGTGGGACCGCAGCCTTGCCGTGCACGGCGACCATTTCGACACCAAGCCCCACACCTATGACAGCACCCAGTTCGAAGGCGAGCCGCTGCGGGTGATGGAGCGCTCGATCATCCTGCCCGGCAGCGACACCAAGTGGTGGTTCACCGTCGCGCAGAGCCGGGTCGAGCTCGACAAGCAGATCCGCAAGATCCGCTCGATCCTGATCTGGTCGTTCGTGGTGCTGGGCCTCGGCCTGTTCCTGATGGCCGGGCTGCAGACCTGGTACGGCCTTGGCCCACTGCGCGGCGTGCGGCGGGCAATCCAGAAGATGCGATCGACCGGGGCCAACCGCGTTACCGATCCGCTGCCGCTTGAGGTGCAACCGCTGGTCGAGGAGCTCAATGCGCTGCTCGCCCATTCGGAAAAGCAGGCCGAGGAAGCGCGCACTCATGCCGGCAATCTGGCCCATGCGCTCAAGACCCCGCTGACCGTGGTGATGAACGCGGCCACGGCCCATGCGCCGGATCTGCCCGAAACCGTGATCCGCGAGGCGGCGGTGATGCGCCGCCAGGTCGATCACCACCTCGCCCGGGCCCGCGCGGTCGGGCGGCGCGGGGCGGGGCAGGCCCGCGCGACCGTCGGTGACAGTGTCGAGGCGGTGCTGCGCGCCGTCACGCGGCTTTACGAGCAGACCCGCTTTGACCTTGATGGCAACCGCGATGCCCAGGTCGCGATCGAGCGGCAGGACCTGGACGAGATCCTTGGCAACCTGATCGAGAACGCGGCCAAGTACGGCGGCGGGTCGGTCTTCGTCACGATCGACGCCGTGGCCGATCCGCACTGGTGCGAAATTTGGGTCGAAGACGATGGCATGGGCATACCCGAGGCGGAACGCACCCGCATTTTCGATCGCGGCGCGCGGCTGGATACGGGCAAGCCGGGGACCGGGCTGGGGCTGGCGATCGTGCGCGATGTTGCGGAAATTTACGGCGGCGATGTAACACTGGACGAAAGCGAAGACCTGGGCGGGCTGCTGGTCAAGCTGCGGCTGCCACGAGTCCAGGCGAATGGGTGAAGGGACACAGACTATGACGATCGGACGTTCGCTGTTTTCGCTGGCGGTGCTCGCTTCGCTTTCGGCCTGCAACATGGTGGTGTCGGACAAGCCGATGTTTGATGCTCCGTCGGGGCCGCAGCTCAGGGACGGCCTCTGGGCCAACCTCAACACGCCCGATTGTGCGGTCGGCGCCGATCAGCCGGTTGCCCAGTGGCCCGAATGCGCCAAGCCGATGCTGGTGCACGGCGGCGACTATTCCGGACCGCCTTCGGGAAGCAGCGAGCTTTCCGATGCGCAGCGGCTCGATCCGGCCAACTGGGAATCGATCCCGCACGTGCTGGTCGACGGCGATCCGCAGGTCGATCAGATCAGGCTCGTCGCCAAGCCCGATCAGGGTGATGGCGGCGATGGGCAGGGCGCGATCGCAGCGCCGCCGGCGGCCGGCCTTCGGCCCGACAAGGACGCCTACCTGTTCTTCGCGGTGCGCTCGGTAAAGCGCGATGCGGACGGGCGGATCGTTGAGACCCAGCGCTGGCCGGTGCTGTGCGGACCGATGCCGGAGAAACCCGGCCAGGGCAAGGACGGGATGCCGGTGCTGGTCACCAACAAGCCGTTCAAGGGGCTGGTCGTCGCCGATGGCGCCTGCACCGCCAGCAGCGTTGCCGCGCTGATGGAGGCGGCGAAGCAGAGCGAGGCCTTGGCCAAGCCCACGGGCTTCCCGATCATCACCAGCCGCTGGGTCCGTGACGGCGTAAACTAAACCGGCGGACCGGTCGCCCTTACTTCGCCTCTGCCGCCTGAACGTGGTGGCGGATCACTTCGTCGATGATGAAGCGGATGAACTTTTCGCCGAAGTCCGGGTCAAGCTGCGCGTCCTCGGCCAGCTTGCGCAGGCGGGCGATCTGGCGTTCCTCGCGCCCCGGGTCCGAGGCGGGCAGGGCCGTCTTCGCCTTGTATTCGCCCACCGCCTTTGTGATGCGGAAACGTTCGGCCAGCATGTGGATCAGGGCCGCATCGATGTTGTCGATCGAGGCGCGGTAGCCGGCGAGGACGGGGTCGGGTTGGGTCTGGGTCATTTGATCCGCTCGCTAGCACGGGAATTTGGGTATTTCCACGCTTGCCTTATCCGCGCGGCGGGAGCAATGCGCCCAGCACGATGAGCGCCGATGTAATCCCCCTGCGTCCCAAGCCCAGCCAGCCCTCGCTCGGCCCGATCATGGCGCTGACCGCCCAGGGCATGAACGCCGTAAACGCGGTGATCCTTGACCGGATGCAGAGCGAAATTCCGCTGATCCCCGCGCTCGCCGGCCACCTGATCGCGGGCGGCGGCAAGCGGATGCGCCCGATGCTGACCCTCGCGGGCGCGGCGCTGTGCGATTACCACGGCACCCGCCACCACAAACTCGCCGCCGCGGTGGAATTCATCCACACTGCCACGCTGCTCCACGACGACGTGGTCGACGGCAGCGAGATGCGCCGGGGCAAGGCCGCCGCCAACCTGATCTTCGGCAATCCGGCGACCGTGCTGGTCGGCGATTTCCTGTTCACCCGCAGCTTCGAGCTGATGGTGGAAGACGGCAGCCTGCGCGTGCTCAAGATCCTTTCGAACGCCAGCTCGGTGATCTCCGAGGGCGAGGTTGACCAGCTGACCGCCGCCCGCCAGGTCGAAACGACCGAGGAACGCTACCTCTCGATCATCGGCGCGAAGACCGCCGCGCTGTTCGCCGCCGCCACCCGGATCGCCGCCGTAGTTGCTGAAAAGGGCGAGGCGGAGGAACGCGCGCTTGACGATTACGGCCGCAACCTTGGCATTGCCTTCCAGCTGGTCGACGATGCCATGGACTACGATTCCGACGCCCACGAAATGGGCAAGGGCAAGGGCGACGACTTCCGCGAGGGCAAGATGACCCTGCCGGTGATCCTCGCCTATGCGCGCGGCAATGCCGAGGAACGCGAATTCTGGCGCACCGCGATCAGCGGGGAACGCACTTCGGATGAAGACCTGGCCCACGCCGTGCGCCTGATCAATGCCCACGACGCGGTAAACGCCACGCGCGAGCGCGCCTACCACTTCGCCCAGCGCGCCATCAACGCCATCGCCTGCTTCCCCCCCAGCGAAGCCCGCAGCGCCATGGCCGAAGCCGCCGAATTCGCGGTTTCCCGGCGGTTCTGAGCGGCCGAGCGCCGGAACTTCTCGAACTTCACCAAGTTCAGCAACTTCGCCCTGTTCGCGCATGACGAAAGTGTGATTTTTCGCCTATAATCAGCGTGTTGCCCTGCGCATTTTCTCGCGGGGCGCGAACGATTTTTCCAACCTGTTCAAAGAGCGGGGCGACAAGGCCCGGCGTGGATTTTGACAGGGCGGGGCGGTGTAGGAAAGTGGGGTGGCTTACTTTTGCGTTCCCGAGGTATGCGGGCGTACAGCTAAAACGTGGGGCGAATTAGTGCACTGTCATCAGGACTGTAATTGGTGTATTTAGCATAATTGTATCGCAATTTTGGATTAATATTCAGGGCGATCTGGAGGGGCAAATGTACAAATCCGTTTTTGTAGGGCTAGCGGCATGTATTTCCGTTGCGGCAATCGGCCAAAGCACAAATGAAGCAAGCCCAGACCAGCCAGTCGCTGCGCTTGAGAGTGGTACGGCATACTTAAGGACGGGAACCGAGGTGCCTCTGAAACTCGCTGAAGCGCTTTCGACGAAGCACAAGGCGCTCAAGGTTGGTCAGCGCTTTAGAATGGAAACCAGCGAAGCTGTCCTTGTTCAAGGTGTGGTAGTAATCCCTGCGGGTAGTCCTGCAGTTGGAGAAATTACTGAAGTTCGAAACAAAGGGATGTGGGGAAAGTCTGGTCATTTCACTGCTCAAGTTCGATATGTAACAGTAAATGGCCGTCAAATTCGGTTGAGCGGAACTTTCGACGAAAAGGGAACTGCGGGCGGGGTCGGTGCCACGGCTGTGTCGGCTATCGTATTTCTGCCAGCAGGCTTCTTCATGACCGGAACGAGCGCGCAGTTGCCAATTGGAGCACCAGTTAAGGGATTTGTGGATGAAGACGTGCCGCTAACCATCATGGCGGCTCCTCCGGCTCCTCTCGTGATTGGCGCTCCTCAGCCAAGCCAAGTTTCGCCGAATCCAGCACCGGCCAAAGAGGAGACGGCGCACTGATGGGTGTGTCGTCAACCTGTCGCGAGACTTCTCGTATTGCGGTGGCAGTGCACTAATTCAACCGCACTAGGCACCTGAGAGATTGGCATCCAGCGTGGAAGAGGGAGGTGGCAGACCTTCTGACGGATGCTTCGACAAGCTCAGCATGAACGGATGTTGGGCCGATCATGAGCGACAAACCAACAACGGCGGCAGCGACCATTGCCGCTACCGCCGCTTGTCCGTGCTCGCGCCCACCCCGCTGCGACTAGCCGCGCCTGCGGCTCGGCAAGTCTCGCGCCCCTCCCGCTTGCGGGAGGGGTTGGGGGTGGGTTCTTGGGCGAAGTTCGGGGCGAGCAATTCCGACGACAGCACGCCAAACCGCTCGCATAGCGCACCCGCAGCATCCGCACCTCAAGGCGCTTGCCCCACCGCCCCTTTCGCGCGAAAGGTGCCGCGAGAGAGGGCCGCCAAATGCCAGAAACCAAACGATCCATCCTGGCCCGTGCGGGCACGTTTTTGCGCTTTGTGCTGCAGCAGCGCGCGGCGCTGCCTGCACTTTCCGCCAGCCTTGCGCCGCCCGATCCGGGGGCGCCCTTGCAGCTTACCGGGGCCGAAACCGGCTGGACCGGGAGCGGCCACACGGTGCGTGCGGGCGAACGCTTCCGGGTGACGGCTTCGGGGCATCAGTGGCTGGCAAAGCCGCTGGGGCTGGCGATTGAGCCGCGCTCTACCGTCTATATGCGGATTGCGGGCGGGCCGGTGCGCAAGCTGCTGGCCGACGATGGCGTGTACGAAGCCTGGGCGGATGGCGAGGTGGAATTCCTGACCAAGGCGCTGGCCGAATTCGCCGATGAGCGCGGGGCGCTGCTGCCGGGCAAGCGTCCGGCGCAGGGGCCGGGGATCGGGATCAAGATTGCCGCCAGCGATGACCCGCCAACCGCGTCCGGCGCGCCCGAGGGGTGGCGCTATCTGTGGCGGCTTGGGGACGGGCAGATCTATACCGGCGATCCTGACGATATTTCTGTGTCGACCCACGGCGATGTGGGTATCCTCCAACGCGAACTGAACCTGCCGCTGGGCGAGGCGACGACACTGTCGTGGGATTGGCTGATCGAGGAGCTGCCCTCGGCGCTGCCCGAGGATCTGGCCTTCACGCACGATTACCTCTCGATTGCGGTCGAGTTCGAGAACGGGCGCGACCTCACCTATATGTGGAGCGCGGGGCTGGCAGAGGGTCACGTGTTCCGCTGTCCGCTGGGGTACTGGTGCGATTGGGAAACGCACTGGGTGCTGCGCAGCGGTGCGGGCGGGCTGGGCCACTGGTACAGCGAACGCCGCTGCATCGCCGCCGATTACCGCGCCGCGCTGGGCGGGCCGTTGCCGCAGCGCATTGTGCGTGTCTGGCTGATCGCCAACAGCGTGTTCCAGCGGCGGCACGGCAAGGCCCGGTTCCGGGGCGTGCGGGTGGCGGGCTAGGGGCCGCTCGGGCCCACCCCGCTGCGACTAGCCGTGCCTGCGGCCCGGCAAGTCTCGCTCCCCTCCCGCTTGCGGGAGGGGTTGGGGGTGGGCTCTTACTGGTGGCGGTAGACCGCGCGTTCGTGGCTGAAGGCCTTGAAGCCGAAGTAGCCGTGATAGCTGCCGATGCCGCTCTGGTTGACGCCGCCGAAGGGCAGGTTGTTTTCGAGATAGTGCGAGAACACGCCGTTCACCGTCACGCCGCCCGACGAGGTGCGGGCCAGCACCTGTTCGACCGTTTCCTCGTTGTTGCTGTAGACGTAGAGCGCCAGCGGCTTGTCGCGAGCCTCGATGTATCCCAGCACCTGGTCGAGGGTGTCATAGGTCATCACCGGCAGCACGGGGGCGAAGATCTCGTCCTGCAGGATCTTCATCTGCGGGGTGACGCCCGTCAGCATGGTGGGGTGGATGGTGAGGTCTTCGGCTTCGAGCACGCCGCCCACGGCCACGGTCGCGCCCTGGGCCACGGCATCGTCGAACATGGTCTTGACGCGGTTGAAGTTCGCTTCGTTGACGATCTGGGCGATGCCTTCCTTGCGGATCTTGCCGTCCTCTCCGTAGAGGTTCTTGGCGACGTTCTCGCGGAAGCCTTCGACCAGCTCGGCCTGCTTGTCTTGCCTAACGAAGACATAGTCGGGGCAGATGCAGGCCTGGCCGCCATTGAACTGCTTGGCATTGGCAAGGTCGGCGGCGATCTTGGCGATGTCGGCGCCTTCGTCGATGATGACGGGCGACTTGCCGCCCAGTTCCAGCGTGACGCTGGCAAGGTGCTTGGCGGCGGCGGCCATCACGATCTTGCCGACGCGGGTGGAGCCGGTGAAGAAGATGTGGCTGAAGGGCAGGTCGAGCAGGGCCGTTGCCACCGAAACGTCGCCTTCGAACAGCGCGACTTCGTTTTCGTCAAAGGCGGCGCGGATGATGCTGGCGGCAACGCGCGCGGTGGCGGGGCACAGGTCGGTCAGCTTGACCATGCAGCAGTTGCCCGCCGCCACGGCCGCCGCGACCGGGCCGAGGGTGAGGCCCAGCGGGAAGTTCCACGGCCCAAGGATCAGGCACACGCCGCGCGCTTCATAGATGATCTGCGCGCGGTCGTTCGGGTTCATCGAGGTGGCGACTTCGGTCGGCGTCATCCAGGCATCGAGGTTGTCGATGTTGCGCTGGATGTTGGCGGTGATGTTCAGCACCTCGGTGATGCGGATTTCCTGCTCGGGCTTGCGGGTGTCTTCCAGCACGGCGGCGACGATGGCATCGGCGTGTTCTTCCACCGCGGACTTGAGCTTCGCCAGCTTGGCCTTGCGCACTTCGGCGCTGGAGGCCTTCACGGCCCACTGGTTTTCCTGCTGGAGCGCGAAGATGCGGGCGATTTCGCCGGCCAGGTCGGCGCCGGTCTGGGTGGAAGTGGTCATGGGGGTCTCTCGCCTGGGGTTGTTTGTAACAGTTGTTATGGTGAGCTGGGCAAATGGCCCAAGACGCGCCGTGTCGCAAGGGCGGATTTGTCGCCGCGCCCCCATTGACCGGGCCGCTCCCACCCGCCAACATTGGGTTGCACAAAACAACGAATCTGTTTCGGGAGTACCCTTTCATGCAACGTCGCCGCCTTGGTAAATCAGCAATCGTCGTGTCCGATATCTGCATGGGCACCATGACCTTCGGCAGTCAGGCCGACGAGGCGACGGCGCTGCGCATTCTCGACCAGTGCTTTGAAGCCGGCATCGATTTCTACGACACGGCCGAAGGCTATCCCGTGCCGCCCGATCCCAAGTGGGTGGGCCGCACCGAGGAAATCGTCGGCAAGTGGCTCAAGACCAAGCCGCGCGATGCGATCATCCTCGCCACCAAGGTGTCTGGCCCCAGCCACGTCTGGTTCCGCAGCCCCAAGCGTGAAGGGATGACCGCGCTCGACCGGCGCAACATCATGGTCGCGGTGGAAGACAGCCTCAAGAAGCTCGGCACCGACTACATCGACCTTTACCAGACCCACTGGCCCGACCACGAGCTGCCCTATGACGAGACGATGGAAGTGCTCGACGAACTGGTGCGCGCGGGCAAGGTGCGGATCACCGGCTGCTCGAACGAAACCAGCTGGGGCCTGATGAAGTCGATCCAGACCGCCGAGCGGCTGGGCACGGTGCGGTACCAGACGATCCAGAACAATTTCAGCCTCAACAACCGCCGCTTCGAGGACGAGCTGGCGCAGGTCTGCCGGATGGAAGGGGTGAGCCTGATCCCCTATTCGCCGATTGGCGGGGGCGTGCTGGCCGGCAAGTACAACGGCGGCGCGCGGCCCGAAGGCGCGCGGTTCTCGCGCTATCTCGAGCTTGGCGGCCGTCAGGCGCAGATGGCGCACCGCTTCGTCAACGACAAGTCGCTCGCTTCGACCGAACGCTTCGCCGCCATCGCGGCCGAAGCGGGGATGAGCCCGGTGACCATGGCGGTCGCCTGGTCGAAGCAGCACGATTTCGTCGCCTCGACCATCGTCGGCGTGACCACCGAGGCGCAGCTGCCCGAAATCCTCGCCGCCGCCGACATGGTGCTGCCGGATGACGTGATGAAGGCAATTAACAAGGTCAGCCGCGAGATCATGTACCCGATGGGTTGATGCAGCCGCGCTTTGCCGTAACAGGCAAAGCGTGACTGACCTGCCGATCCATGCCGTAATGCCCGATCTGCTCGCCGCGCTGCGGGAGCGGACGGGCGCGGTTCTGATTGCGCCGCCGGGGGCGGGCAAGACGACTTCGGTGGCAACCGCGCTGCTCGATCAGCCGTGGTGCACGGGCAGCGTTATCCTGCTGTCCCCGCGCCGGGTCGCGGCGCGCGCTGCGGCAGAACGCATGGCCGAACTGCTGGGCGAGGCGCCCGGCGAGACGGTCGGCTATCTCACCCGGCTCGACAGCAAACGCAGCGCAAAGACGCGCGTGCTGGTGATGACCGAGGCGATCTTCGTCTCGACCATCCTGAACGATCCCGAGCTTTCCGGCGTTTCCGCCGTGCTGTTCGACGAAGCGCACGAACGCCATCTCGATTCCGATCTGGGCCTGGCCCTCGCCATCGAAAGCCAGCAAGTGCTGCGCGAGGATCTGCGGCTGGTGGTGATGTCCGCCACCATCGACGGCGCGCGGTTTGCAGCATTGCTGGGCGATGCGCCGGTGATCGAGAGCGCGGGCAAGGCCCATCCGCTCTCCATCCGCTGGCTTGGCGCGCGGCCCGATCTGCGCATTGAAGACGCGATGACCTCGGCGATTCTCACCGCTTGGCGCGAGGAGGCGGGCGACGTGCTGGCCTTCCTTCCCGGCGTGGGCGAGATCGAGCGGGTGCGCGAACGGCTGGCCGAAAAGCTGCCCTCGGCCTTGGTCCTGCCGCTCCACGGCCAGTGCGAGCCGAATGCCCAGCGCGCCGCGATCAAGCGCGATGCGCAAGGCCGCCGCCGGATCGTGCTGGCGACCGCGATTGCAGAAACCTCGCTCACGCTAGACGGGGTCTCGGTGGTGGTCGATGCAGGGCTGTCGCGCCGGGCGGAGTTTGACAAGGCGGCGGGCGTTACCCGGCTCGTCACCCACCGCGCCAGCCAGGCCGCCGCCGCCCAGCGCGCGGGCCGCGCGGCGCGGCAGGGGCCGGGCGTGGCCTACCGCCTGTGGGAAGAGGCCGCGCATCCGGGCCGCCCCGCGTTCGATCCGCCGGAAATGCTGACCTCCGATCTGGCGCCGCTGCTGCTCAGCCTAGCGCAATGGGGGGCGGGCGATCCGGCGGCGCTGCCGTGGCTCGATCCGCCGCCGCCCGCAGCATTGGGCGCAGCAAAGGCGATGCTGCAATCGCTTGGCGCGCTGGACGAGGCCGGGCGGATCACGCCGCACGGGCGCAATATGGCGCGGCTGCCAATGGCCCCGCGCGAGGCGCATATGCTCCTCTATGCTGCGCAGCACGGCGCAGCATCGCAGGGCGCGCGGCTGGCGCTGCTGCTGCAGGAGCGCGGCCTTGGCGGGCGCGGCGATGACCTTGCGCTGCGGCTGGATCGCTGGAATTCCGACCGCTCGCCGCGTGCGGAGGCCTCGCGCAAGCTCGCCGCGCGGTGGGAGAAGCTGGCGCGCGGGCAGGTCGATGCTGCGGGCGGCGATGCCCCGCCCATCGGCGTGCTGCTGGCCGAGGGCTTCCCCGACAATATCGCCCGTCGCCGCGATCCCTCGGGCGAAAACTGGCTGACCTCGGGGGGGCGGGGGCTGCGGCTCGATCCTGCCTCATCCCTGGCGCGGGCCGAATGGCTGGCCGTGGGTGAGGCCCAGGGCGATGCCAAGGGCGCGCGGATCACCGGTGCCATTGCACTGGAGGAAGCAGAAGTCACGCGCTGGCTGTCACACCGTATCGAACGCCGCACCGCGCTGCGCTGGATCGCGGGCGAGGGCCGGGTGGAGGCGCTGCTCGAAGCGCGGCTCGGCGCGGTCACGCTGACGCGCGGCCCCGATCCCGCCCCCGATGCGCAAGCGATCCGGGCCTTCCTGGTGGACAAGATTCGCGCCGAAGGATTGGGACTGGTCCCACTTTCGCGCGGTGCAGAGGCCCTGCTGCGCCGCGCCCGCTTTGCGGGAATCGCGGCGCTGTCGGAAACTGCGCTGCTGGCCGATCTCGAAGATTGGCTGGGCCCGCTGCTGACCCGGCGGCTCGACCAGCTCGATCCCGGCAAACTGCACGAGGCGCTGCGCGCGCGGCTGGACTATGCCGGGCAGCAGGCGCTCGAGCGGCTCGTTCCAGCCCAGTTCACCAGCCCGGCCGGGACGAGCCACGCGATCGACTATGACGATCCCGGCGGCCCCAGCGTGGAAGTGCGCGTGCAGGCGCTGTTCGGGCTGGAGCGCCACCCGACCTTCGGCCAGCCGCCGCATCCGCTGCTGCTCAAACTGACCGATCCGGGCGGCAAGCCGCTCCAGACCACGCGCGATCTGCCCGCGTTCTGGCGCGGATCGTGGCGCGATGTGGTCAAGGACATGAAGGGCCGCTACCCCAAGCACCGCTGGCCCGACGAGCCGTGGAACGAAGCGCCCAGCCTCAAGACCAAGAACGCGTTTGAGCGGCGTTGAATTTACCCACCCTCAGACCCTCCCGCAGGTGGGGATTCGCAGACGGCGCGCGGCGCCAGCGGAGCGAGACTTGCCTAGCCTTAGACGCGGCTAGTCGCAGCGGGGTGGGCCGGGCTGGCAGAAACAATACTTGGTCGATGGGCAGCTTTAGGAGCTGCGAAGCGAGCGGTTGAATGGCGGGAATGTCGAAGGATTTCGGGCGCATGAGCGTACGAAATCCTAACATGCAGGAACCCGCGGGCCGCACGCGATGAGCTATGGGGATTTGTGCTTTGGGCTGGTCTGGCTAGCGGTCTGCGCTGCCGG
>NZ_JAYSBK010000096.1:0-11212 GCF_041915465.1 Novosphingobium sp.
GCGGCGCTTCAGGAATATACCGTCAACCTTGCGCCCGATGGCAGCAAGGTGCAGCGCCACATCCACACCTGCCGGGTCAAGGGCAACTATTACATCGACGTCCACGCCTCGAAGTCGCTCTACACCCCGGCTGACCGATCCACGCTGCTGGCGCTGGTGGACGGTGTGACGATTGTCGAGTGAAGGCGCTGGCAAGCCCCGGAATTCCGTTAGCACTGCTTACGATTGGCGCTTTCCCTAAGGATTTTGCCCTCTGACGCTGGAAATGTGGACAACACGCCACTAAGGGGGGCGCGAACGAATCTCCCCTGACGACAGGCCCCCATCGCCATGCGCATTGCGATTGCTTCAGACCACGCCGCCGTCGACCTCAAGGCGGTGCTGCGCGAGTACCTGATCGGCCTGGGCCACGCGGTCGCCGATCTTGGCCCCGAAACCGCCGACCGGGTGGACTATCCGGACTATGGCTACAAGCTGGCCGAGGTGGTGGCCGACGGCACCGCCGAATTCGGCGTGGCGCTGTGCGGTTCGGGCATTGGCATCTCGATCGCGGTCAACCGCCACCCGGCGCTGCGCTGCGCGCTTGTCTCCGAACCGCTTTCGGCTGCCCTTGCGCGCGAACACAACAACGCCAACGCCATCGCCATGGGCGCGCGGCTGACCGGCGAGGATATGGCCAAGGCCTGCCTCGACGCCTTCCTTTCCACCGATTTCGGCGGCGGTCGCCACACCGGCCGCGTCGAAAAGCTTTCCAATCCCCCCTTCGAAGGAGCCACTGCATGACCGCGACCACCGACACCCTGCCGGCGATCCGCTCCAAAGGCTTCTTCACTGCCCGCCTTTCGGAAACCGATCCCGAAGTGTTCGCCGCAGTCCAGGGCGAACTGAAGCGCCAGCAGCACAAGATCGAACTGATCGCGAGCGAGAACATCACCAGCCGCGCCGTGCTGGATGCGACCGGCTCGGTCTTCACCAACAAGTATGCCGAAGGCTATCCGGGCAAGCGCTATTACGGCGGCTGCGAATATGCCGACGTGGTCGAAAACCTCGCGATCGAACGCGCCAAGGCGCTGTTCGGCTGCCAGTTCGCCAACGTCCAGCCCAATTCGGGCAGCCAGATGAACCAGGCCGTGTTCCTCGCCCTGCTCAATCCGGGTGACGCCTTCATGGGGCTCGACCTCAATTCGGGTGGTCACCTGACCCACGGTTCGCCCGTCAACATGAGCGGCAAGTGGTTCAAGCCGATCCCCTATGGCGTGCGCAAGGACGACGAGCAGCTCGACATGGAGCAGGTCGAACGCCTCGCCCATGAGCACAAGCCCAAGCTGATCATCGCTGGCGGCACCGCCTATTCGCGGGTGTGGGACTTCCAGAAGTTCCGCGAGATCGCCGATGCGGTTGGCGCTTACCTGCTGGTCGACATGTCGCACTTCTCGGGCCTCGTCGCCGGCGGCGCGCACCCCTCGCCCTTCCCGCACGCGCACGTAGTGACCACCACCACCCACAAGAGCCTGCGCGGCCCCCGTTCGGGCGTGATCCTGACCAACGACGAAGACCTTGCAAAGAAGTTCAACACCGCGGTCTTCCCCGGCATGCAGGGCGGCCCGCTGGTCCACGTGATCGCGGCCAAGGCGGTGGCCTTTGGCGAAGCGCTCCAGCCCGAGTTCAAGGCCTATGCCGCGCAGATTGTCGCCAATGCCCGCGCGCTGGCCGCCAGCCTTGCCGACAATGGCCTGAGGATCGTTTCGGGCGGCACCGACAACCACCTGATGCTGGTTGACCTGACCCCCAAGGACGTGACCGGCAAGGCCGCCGAAAAGGGCCTCGACCGGGCCTATCTCACCTGCAACAAGAACGGCATCCCCTATGACAGCCGTTCGCCGTTCGTCACCTCGGGCATCCGCCTCGGCACGCCCGCCGGCACCACCCGCGGCTTCCGCGAGGATGAATTCCGCGCAATTGGCGCGCTGATCGCCGAAGTGGTAGAAGGCCTTTCCCGCAACGGTGAGGAAGGCGACGGCCAGGTCGAAGCACGCGTTCGTGCGCGCGTTGAGGAACTGTGCAGCGGCTTCCCGATCTATCCGGAGGTGTAAGCGATGACCGATCCCAACCGCGGCGACGATCTGCTTGGCGATGCCAAGGAAGAAATCGTCGGCATGGCCAAGCAGGGCATGAAGCATCCTTCGACGGGGCCGGTGCTGACCGGCGCGGCGATCGGCGGGGTTGCCGGCCTGTTGCTGCCGGTGCTGAGCATCCCGGTTGGCGCGCTGCTGGGCGCGGGCTTCACGCTCTACAAGCGTTTGCGCCCGTAAATGCGTTGTCCGTTCTGCGCCCATGACGACAGCCAGGTAAAGGATTCGCGGCCCACCGAGGACAACACCGCGATCCGCCGCCGCCGCCAGTGCGACAGCTGCGGCGCGCGCTTCACCACGTTCGAACGCGTGCAGCTGCGCGAAATCGCCGTGGTCAAGAGTGGCGACAAGCGCGAGCCGTTTGACCGGGCCAAGATCGAGCAGTCCGTTGCCCTCGCCTGCCGCAAGCGCGGGATCACGCAGGAGCGTATCGACCAGCTTGTCTCGGGCGTGCAGCGCCAGATCGAAACGATGGGCGAAAGCGAGGTTCCGGCCAAGGCGATCGGCGAAATGGTGATGGATGGGCTGCGCCAGCTCGATAGCGTTGCCTATATCCGCTTCGCCAGCGTGTACCGCGACTTTACCGAAGCCCGCGACTTCGAGGAATTTGCCAGCACCATCCAGGACGTCGGTGGCCGCGATGCCGGAAAGTCCTGACGCCGGGGCGCTCAAGCCCGTCATTGTCCTGGTCCGCCCGCAACTGGGCGAGAACATCGGCAAGGCGGCGCGCGCCATGCTCAACTTTGGCCTCACCGAGCTGCGCCTCGTCACCCCGCGCGATGGCTGGCCCAATCCCAGCGCCGGTCCGGCCGCGGCCGGGGCGGACGTGGTGCTGGAACAGGCTGCCGTGTTCGATACGCTGGCCGAAGCGGTCTCTGACTGCGCCCATGTCTATGCCACCACCGTGCGCAAGCGCGGGGTAACCAAGCCGGTCGTCACCCCGGAAGAGGCCGCGCGCGCGATCCATACTGACGTGGGGCGCTCTGCCATCGTCTTCGGGCCGGAACGCGCGGGCCTTGAAACCGAGGACGTGGCGCTGGCCCGCGCGATCCTGACCGTGCCGATCAACCCCGAATTCGCCAGCCTGAACCTGGCCCAGGCGGTTATCCTGTGCGCTTATGAATGGTCGAAGCACCAGGGCCTCGCCCAGCCGACCGTCGAAGATCTGCTGCCCCCGGCCCCGCAGGAGGAGCTGGAAGGCATGATCGTCCAGATGGAAACCATGCTGGAAGCGCGCAATTACTTCTTCCCCCCGGCCCGCGCCGAGGCCACGCGGCTGACCTTGCGCAACATGCTGACCAAGCCGGGCTGGAACCATCTGGAAGTGCGCACGATGCGCGGCGTGCTCTCCACGCTCGAAAAACGTGCCCCGAAAGCTTGACTTTCCGCCAATCTGCGGCCAAAGGCGCGCCTTCGCAATTGACCCCGCACTCCGGTGAAGCGGTGGTCGCATTCCGTTTCGGTCGATTTGGGCCGTTTTGGGCGGAATGGTGCGGTTCCGGACCAGTAGGCGGGCGGTTGTCGCCAGCCATGCAAATTGAAAGGTCGATGCGCCATGTCGAAGCGCAAGTCGTCGAAGTACAAAATTGACCGCCGTATGGGCGAAAACATCTGGGGCCGTCCCAAGAGCTCGGTGAACCGCCGCAGTTATGGCCCGGGCCAGCACGGCCAGCGCCGCAAGGGCAAGCTCTCGGACTTCGGTATCCAGCTGCGCGCCAAGCAGAAGCTCAAGGGCTACTACGGCGACGTGACCGAAAAGCAGTTCAAGCGCACCTACCAGGAAGCTTCGTCCATGAAGGGCGACACCGGCCAGAACCTGATCGGCCTCCTGGAACAGCGCCTTGACATGGTGGTGTACCGCGCCAAGTTCGCGCCGACCATCTTCTCGGCCCGCCAGATCGTTTCGCACGGCCACATCTATGTGAACGGCGTGAAGTGCAACATCGCCAGCCGCCGCGTCCGTCCGGGCGACGTGATCTCGCTGGGCGCCAAGGCCAAGGAAATGGCCCTGATCGCCGAAGCGCAGTCGCTGCCCGAACGCGAAGTGCCGGAATATGTTGCCGCTGAAGGCGACAAGGCCACCTTCGTGCGCGTGCCCACGCTCGACGAAGTGCCCTATCCGGTGAAGATGGAACCGAACCTGGTCGTCGAATTCTATTCGCGCTAAGTTCGCAGTTCCTGCGAAATTCGAAGGGCGGCCCCGCGGGGCCGCCCTTTTCGTTTGCGCCGTTCGGATCAGTTCGTCGGCATTCCGAAAGCCTTGCGCAGGAAGCTGTCCGACCGGGTCAGCAGATCGGCGCGGTCGGCGGCATTATCGATCGAATGGGCCTGGCCGGGATACTTGACGAGATCGACCGGCTTACCCGCCCCGCGCAAGGCGGCGGCCATCTGGTCGCTCTGGCCGGGATCGACTGTCCAGTCCCATTCCCCATGGAACAGAAGAACCGGCGCGGCGAACTTATCCGCGTTCTGGGCCGGTGAACCTTCGCGCAGGTGGGGGCCATCGCCCACGAACTGGCTGACGATCAGATAGTCTGTGTAGTCCTGATGATCGCGCTTGAGGCGCGCAAGATCGGTCACCGGAGCGATTGCGATCACGGCCTTGAACAGCGAGGGATCGAGCGCCTGCGATTGCAGCGCCGCATAACCGCCATAGGACCAGCCGACGATCGCCAGCTTGTCTGGCGCGGCAATCCCTTGCGCCACCAGCCAGCGACCGCCGTCGTCGATATCGCCAATCGCCGTGCGCCACGACTGGAACCCGTTCTTTTCGAACCAGTCCGAGCCATAGCCCGCCGAACCGCGATAGTTCGGTTGAAGCACGGCATAGCCCCGCGCCGCGAAGAACTGGGCCATCCAGTCAAACCCCCACTCATCGCGCGCACCGGGGCCGCCGTGGGGCATGACGATAGTCGGCAGGTTCTTGCCCGCGGAGCCAACCGGCAGGGTCAGATAAGCCGGGATCATCGTGCCGTCCTTGGCCGGATAGGATACCGGCTTCATTTCGGCGAGTTGCACCCCAGCCAATTGCGGGCGCATCGGCAGGAGTTGTTCGAGCTTCTTTGCCGAGCGATCGAACAGGTAGAACATCCCCGGGTCGCGGTCGCTGCCGGCAAAGACCAGGATCCTGTTTTCATCTTCGCTGGCATCGAGGAAGTCGACCAGCGGCTGCCCCGGCAGCGCCTTGCCCAGCGACGTGCGCAGCTTTTGCAGGATGGGATCGAAGAATTCGGTGCGGCGATATTCGCCGGCATAGGTTGCGCCGACCACCCGGCCACTGCGGCCGAAGCGAACAAGGCCGTCAACGTCGATCCCCGGCTTGGCGATGACCAGTTCGCTCGTCCCGCTGCCATCCAGCTTTACGCGGTAAACGGCCGTGTGACCATCGGCATCGTCAAAGCCGTAAACGACGTTGGCATCCGGATCGACCGCGACCGGCGCAAACCCGCTGGTCGTGCCGATCGGATTGAACGTCAGCCGCCCCAGCCCGGTCCAGCTCCGTTCGCCCGGCTTGCGGTAGAAATAGTCGATGAAGTTCTTGTCGTAGCCGGTCCCGGTCGAAGGATTGCTCCCCATGACGCGAATATTGCCGCGCCCGTCGCTGATGAAGTCGACCGCGTTCTTGACCGGCTGTTCGACCGGGGAAGAGCGCAACGACGACGTATCGACGCGCTCAACCGCGAGCCCTTCGCCCTTTTGCGCCAAACGGGTGTTGAGATCGGATTCGGGCACGACCAGCCGGGTCATCAGCACTTCGCCGGGCTTGCCGCCATTCCAGTCGATCACTTCACCGCCGTACAGCGCTAAACCGAGTGCCCGGCTGCTGCGCTGGCGGGTCACGCTCTTCACGTCGCTGCCATCGACATTGACCGCGATCATCCGGTTATAAACCGTCATGTCACCGGTGTCCTTGGTCTGCACCACCACCTGGCAGACCAGTCGTTCCTCGCTCGGCCAATCGCAGTGGCGCAGGTGTTCGCCCTGGGCAGTCGAGGCGAGAATCGGTTTGGGCGCGCCGCCGTTCACCAGGTCGGCGATCAGTAGCGCCTCACCCTGCGGCTCTGCCGGGGCAATGATGGCGGCGCGGGTCCCGCCGGGCGACATCGAAATGTCGAGGATCGCCGGGCGCGCGCCGAATTTTGCGGCAAGTTCGCTTGCGCTTTGGGCATAGACCGCAACCGGCATCGCGGCCAAGGCCAGCACCGCCACCGAAACACCACCAAGCAACCGCCGCATCAAAGCCCCCGTAAAAGCAATTTCAGGGGCTTAGCATGACAGCCACGCGGCGCGTGTCAAACCTGCTCCGTTATCGGTGCAAATAATCCGCGCGGAACTGGGCGGCGAAGACGGCAAAGGTTCCGCCCGCGATGGCATCGCGCATCCCCTGCATCAGCTGCTGGTAGAACGTCAGGTTATGCTCGGTCAGCAGCATCGCCCCCAGGATCTCGCCCGCCTTGTGCAGGTGATGCAGATAGGCCCGGCTGTACTTGGTGCAGGCATCGCAGGGGCAGCGCTCGTCAAGCGGCGCGGTGTCCTCGGCATGGCGGGCATTGCGCAGGTTGACCGGGCCATTCCAGGTAAAGCCCTGCCCGTTGCGGCCAGAACGGCTGGGCAGCACGCAATCGAACATGTCGACCCCGCGCTCGACCGCGCCGACGAGGTCATCGGGCTTGCCCACCCCCATCAGGTAGCGCGGACGGTCTTCGGGAAGCATATCGGGTGCGAAGTCGAGCGTGGCGAACATCGCCTCTTGCCCCTCGCCCACGGCCAGGCCGCCAATCGCGTAGCCGTCGAAGCCGATCCCGCGCAGCGCCTCGGCGCTTTCGCGGCGCAGGTCTTCATGCAGCGCGCCCTGCTGGATGCCGAACAAGGCCGAGCGCGCAGCGTGCTCCTCGCCGCTGTCAAACCCTTCGCGGCTGCGCTTGGCCCAGCGCATCGACATCCGCATCGAGGCCGCGATCACATCATAGGGGGCATCGGCGCGCGGGCATTCATCGAAGGCCATGACGATGTCGCTACCTAGCAGGCGCTGGATTTCCATCGAGCGCTCGGGCGTGAGCAGATGACGCGAACCATCGATATGGCTGGCGAAGGTCACGCCCTCCTCGGTGATCTTGCGCAGTTCGCTAAGGCTCATCACCTGATAGCCGCCGCTGTCGGTCAGGATCGGGCGGTCCCAGTTCATGAACCTGTGCAGCCCGCCCAGCCGCGCCACGCGCTCGGCGCCGGGGCGCAGCATCAGGTGATAGGTGTTGCCAAGGATAATGTCGGCTCCGGTCGCGCGGACGGTTTCGGGCTTCATCGCCTTGACCGTGGCCGCCGTGCCAACCGGCATGAAGGCAGGCGTGCGGATTTCGCCGCGCTGCATGGCAATCGTGCCGGTGCGGGCCTTGCCATCGGTGGCGTGGATCGAAAACTGAAAGCGCGGGGCGGACATGCGCTGCCCCTAGCCGCCCGCGCGCAGCTAGTCGAGCGGCAGCGTGGTCACGCCGCGGAAGCGACGGCCGCCTCAAGCTCCGCGCAGAGATCCTGCCACAGCGATCGCTCGCCCTCGTCGCGGCTGGCCCGTGCCAGCACAGCGCCCGTGGCCGCGATCATGCTGGAATACCAGGCATAGGGAACCTGCAGCGTATCGTTGTGATGCGGCGCCGAGGTTTGCAGGATGATCTCCACCTCGGCCCGGCGTTCGCACCAGGTCATCAGGCAATAGAGCGCGTTCTCGACCATCTCGGCCTCAAGCTTGGCCGGGTTGTGTGGGGCGTGATGGGCAAAGCTGGCCTCGGCCTCGGGATAGCGGGTAAAGAACTCGGCCATGACCAGCGGGGTCACATCGCCCAGCACTTCGGCTGCGTGTTCCAGTGCTGCTTCAACCAATGGCAGTCGCGAATCCGCCATACCCCTCCCTCTCCTTGTTTGCGCCTTGGCTAACAGCAGCGGGAGGGGTTTGTCTTGATTATTGTCAAGTCGCGTCCGGCAGCCAGTTGCCGTGGAAGCCCGGCGGAATGCGGTGCGGGATATGGACGCTGGCGACCGGCGGCGCGGCCACATCCGCCGCATCGAGGATGACCAGGTCGGTCGTCTCGTTCGCCGCGTCGATCACATAGCCCATGATCCAGCCGTCGCCTTCGGGGGCATCGGCGCTGCGCGGCACGAACACGAATTCGCCCGGCACCCGGTTCGGCCCGAAATCGTGCTGGCTGCGCGCGCCGGTTTCCAGATCATAGCGGTAGATTGGCGTCGCCCCGAGGAAGCCCGGATCGTCGCTGGTCGGCAGGCCAAGCGACCAGGCATAGCGATAGGACTGGCCGAAGAAGCGCTCGTCCGGGCGGTGGAATTCCTGCGGCGCGCTGTCGAGCGTGACGCGCGTGACCTTGCGGGCCGCCGGGTCGATCGTCCAGAGCTCCATCCCCAGCGGGCGGCCGTTGGGGCCATCGGCGCCGCCCGCGAACATCGTTTCGTGAACCGAGCTGTCGACAATGACCTTGCCGTCCGCCGTCTCATAGCTGTTGGCTACATGGAAGACGTAGCACGGATCGACATCGCACCACACGATCTGGTCCGCGCTGCCCTGGCGCGGCAGCAGGCCGACGCGGGCCTTGTGGTCCGGGTTCCAGGCATAGGGGAACTGCGCGCCGCCGATCAGCGCCTTCATCGAGAAGGTCACCGGTAGGTCGAACACCAGCACGTAGTTTTCGGTGATGGTGCATTCGTGGATCGACGGGCCGTGTTCGACCGGGATCGGCTCTTCGCGCACCACCTTGCCTTCGGGTGAGACGACGACGTGCCAGACGGTGTCCTGCGTCATGCCGTCATAGACGATCGCGTGAAGTTCGCCGGTCCTGGGATCGAGGTGCGGGTGCGCGCTGAAGGGTACGTGCAGTGTTCCGCCGAAATCGGTGTAGGTGACCGTTTCGAGATCGTCGGACAGTTCGGCCGGGAACGAACCTGCCTCGACAATGGCGAGCGTCTTACCATTGTGCTGGATCACATTGGTGTTGATGAGGTCGCGCCGCCCCCGACGCGGCCCTGGCGCCGCCTTGGGGCCGCCCTTGGCCTCCAGGTCCTGCGAGCGGATGTAGCGGTTGCGATACCACAGTGCCTTGCCGTCCTGCAGCCGCACCCCGTGGACCATGCCATCGCCGATGAACCAGTGGTGCCCGCGCGGATCGGGGCGCAGCGGGTTCGGCCCGATGCGGACATAACGGCCCGAAAGTTCGGGCGGGATCGTGCCGGTAACCTGAAGGTCGGTCAGCGTGCGCTCTTCGGTCATCGGGGTGTGGATCCCGGTCAGGAAGGGATGCTGGCGGTTTTCGTCCTGCCGCGCGCGGTTGAAGGCGGCGAGTTTGGTCACGCCCTTGGTTACGACATTGCGGATCACGGTTTCGACGGCGCTTGCCATGATGCGAATCTCCCTTTAATGTTTATGCCGTAAACATAGCGCACATGGTAACAGTGTCAACATCACCCCTCGCCGCCCGCACCTATCACCACGGCGACCTGCGTTCCGCGTTGGTCGAAGCCGGGCTGAAGGCGCTCGAAACCACCGAAATCGAAGACCTGTCGCTGCGCCAGCTGGCGCGCGATGTCGGGGTTTCGGCAACGGCGGTCTATCGCCACTTCCCCGACAAGCGCGCGCTGTTTTCCGCCCTCGCCGATGCCGGGATCGAGCGCCTGTTTCATGCGCAGGAGGCCGCAGCCGAAGCCGCCGCCCCGAATGAGAGTTTTGCCGCCACGGGCCGCGCCTATGTCCGCTTTGCGCTGGCCAACCCGGCACTGTTCCGCCTGACCTTCGCCTATTCGTGCCGTTCAGGGCCAACCGTTTTCGGCAACAGCCGGGCCGCGCTGATGCTGCAAGACTATGCCGCCAGGATCGCTCCCGATCCCGAGGACGCCCGAACCTTGGTGATGCAGGCCTGGTCGCTGGTTCACGGCCTCGCCATGCTGATGCTCGACGGCCAGCTACCGCCGGAAGACGCGCTGATCGACCGGGTGATCGATACGAACAGTCTGTTCGGACGGTAGGTTTGCAGACGCCAGGCAGCGTGGGCAAATCCCGCTTAGATCAGCGTGTATGGCTCTTCGCGCCGAGATAGACCTGGTGCACCAGCTCGTCGGCCAGCATGTCGTCAACCGATCCTGCGAAGATCACCTCGCCCATATGCAGGACATAGGCGCGCTCGATCAGGCCGATCATCGCGGGGATATTCTGGTCGGTGATCAGGACGCCAACATCGTGGTAACGCAGGCCTGAGATCACCTCGACGATCGAGTTCACCGTCATCGGATCGATCCCGGAAAAGGGTTCGTCGAACAACATGATCGACGGGGCCTGGGCCATCGCGCGGGCCACTTCGCAGCGCCGCCGCTCGCCGCCCGACAGACGCGTTGCGGGCGTATCGCGGACATAGTCGATGTCGAACTGCGCAAGCAGCGCATCAAGGCGCGGTCCCCGCAGCGCCTTGTCGGGTTCCAGCAATTCCAGCACCGCCGCGATGTTCTGCGCGGTGGTCATTTCCCGGAAGATCGAGGTTTCCTGAGGCAGGAAGCTCAGCCCCAGCGGAGCCCGCCGGTCAATCGTCAGCCGGGTGATGTCGCGTTCGTCGAGCAGCACCTGGCCGGTTTCGATCCCGGTCAGCCCCATGATCGCTTCAAAGCAGATGGTCTTGCCCGCACCGTCGCGTCCGAACAGGCCGACGATTTCCCCGCGCCCGACCCGGAGCGATACATCACGCAGCACCTGGCGCCTGCCGAAGCGCTTCGAGACGGAGCGCAGTTCCAACCCCGCGCCGGGCTCAGCGCTCCCGACCGGCGTCCGATGCCTGGCGCCCCCCATCGCGGCTCAGCTCGCTCCCGGCAGCAGCAAACTCGAATCCCCATAGCTGTAAAAGCGGTATCCGGCCTTGATAGCATGGGCATAAGCGGCCTGCATCCGATCAAGCCCCATCAACGCGGAAACCAGCATGAACAGGGTCGACTTGGGCAGGTGGAAGTTTGTCATCAGCCCGTCAATCGCCCGAAAGCGGTAGCCCGGAGTGATGAAGATCTCCGTGTCACCCGAAAATGGCTGGATCACCCCATCC
>NZ_JAYSBK010000097.1:0-11118 GCF_041915465.1 Novosphingobium sp.
ACCATGGTCGCACCGACGGTGACGACATAGGTTTCGAACAGGTCGGCAGCCATGCCGGCGCAGTCGCCCACGTTGTCGCCCACGTTGTCGGCAATCACGGCCGGGTTGCGTGGATCGTCTTCGGGGATGCCCGCCTCGACCTTGCCGACGAGGTCGGCGCCGACGTCGGCGGCCTTGGTGAAGATCCCGCCGCCAAGGCGCGCGAAGATCGAAACCAGCGAAGCGCCAAGGGCGAGCGCGGTCAGGCCGGTAACGACCGGACGGCTGTCCGCGGCAAGGTTGGCCGGGCCGGTGAGGTACCAGAAGAAGCCCGCGATCGCGAGCAGCGCAAGGCCGGCCACCAGCATCCCGGTGATCGCGCCCGCGCGGAAGGCAAGGGTAAGACCCTGCTGCAGCCCGCTCTGCGCCGCAGCCGCAGTGCGCACGTTCGAGCGCACCGACACGTTCATCCCGATAAAGCCGGCAGCACCTGAAAGCACTGCGCCGAGCAGGAAGCCCGCAGCCGAAATCGACCCGAGCGTGGCGAAGATAATGACGGCAACAACGACGCCGACGATGGCGATCGTCGTGTACTGGCGCTTGAGGTAGGCCTGTGCGCCTTCCTGAATTGCCGCCGCGATTTCCTGCATCTTTTCGTTACCGGCCGGTGCGCCCAGCACCTGCCGACTGGTGATGAAGCCGTAAAGTACGGCCAAAGCCCCCAGGGCTATTGAAAGTCCAACTAAACTCACTTCAGGGTACCCCCCTTCTGGCTATCCTTGAACGAACTCAAATTCGATTCTTGTCCCCACATCGTCCGCTTTGTGCGGATCTCGTGTGGCGACAGGTATAGGGCAGCAAAGGGCGCGCGCAACCCTAGATTTCGGGCTGTTTCAAGGCGCTTGGGGGATAAGTTCAGCGGTGCTCGTAGCCCAGCTTTTCCGCCGGGTCCGGAGCCCTGCCGTCGAGCAGTAACGGCGCTTCACCCGGTGGCAGCGCAGCGCCGATGCGAAAGGCCGCAAGTGGCGGCTCGCATCCCGGAGGAAGGGTGAACAGCAATTGATAGTCATCGCCCCAGCGCAGCGCTTCATCGCGGCGGTCCTCGGGTCCGGCAAGCGGCACGGCGGCGCGGTCGATCGCCAGCGTGACACCCGATGCCAAGGCCATGCGGCTGGCATCGAGCAGCAGTCCGTCCGAGACGTCCATCATCGCGCTGACGTGGGGCGCAAGAATCCGTCCGGAGGAAAGCAAGGCCAGCGGGCGGCGGTAAGCCTCGCTGTCGCCGTGTCCCGACTTCAGTGCCTCCAGGCCCAGCATCGCCGCGCCGACCGGGCCGGTGATCCACAGGCTGTCGCCGGGCCTTACCCCGCTGCGCGCAGGGACCGGACGGTGGGTGGCGCGGCCCAGCGCGGTCAGGCCCAGCGTCTGTGCGCCGGCCGCGCTGACGGTATCCCCGCCCAGCAGCGGCGCGCCGTAATGCTCGCAGGCCGCTTTCAGCCCGGCGAGGAAGCGCAAGTCATCCGCGCCGAACTGGTAGCCCAGCAGCACGCCCAGCGGCTCGGCACCCTTTGCCGCCAGATCGGAAAGGTTGGTCGCAACGAGCTTCCAAGCAACATCGGCGGGATCCTGCCCGGGCAGGAAATGCACCCCTTCGACCATGGCGTCATGGGTCAGCACCAGCGCCTCGCCGCCGAAGTCTAGTACCGCCACATCATCGTCAAGCCCGCGCGCCTCCGGATGCGTGGCCAGCGCCCGCAAGGCCTCGATAAAGGCGAGTTCCGTGGTCAGCGCACCGCCTTGGCGACGGCGTCGAGCACGCCATTGACGAACTTCGCCTCGCGCGCTTCGAAGAAGGCGTGGGCGACGTCGACGTATTCGCTGATCGCGCTTGGGGTGGGCACGTCGGCGCGGGCCATCAGTTCCCAGGCGCCCGCGCGCAGGATCTGGAGCATCGTCTTGTCAAGCCGTTCGAGCTTCCAGCCTTCGGCCAGACGCTGCGACAGCAGGCCGTCGATCTCGTCGCGGCGGGCATCCACGCCCTTCACGATGTCGTCGAAGAAGGCGACTTCGGCATCGGCGTATTGGTCGCCCTCGATTTCCGCGCCAAGCCGGTGGCGATGGAATTCGTCAAGCAGGGTCGCCATGCGGGTGCCCTCCATGTCGAGCTGGTAGAGCGCCTGGACGGCGGCGAGGCGGGCGGCGGCGCGCGCCTTGGATTGGGGCTTCATATGCCGAGCCTTACTTCGATCGAGCGGGCGTGCGCGGGGAGTCCTTCGGCATCGGCCAGCGCGATGGCGGCGGGGCCAACGGCCTGAAGCGCCGCTTCATCGAGTTGGATGAAGCTGGTGCGCTTCATGAAGTCGAGCACCGACAGACCAGAGGAAAAGCGCGCGCGGCGCCCGGTGGGGAGAACGTGGTTGGGACCGGCAACGTAATCGCCGATCGCCTCGGGAGTCATGCGGCCCATGAACACCGACCCGGCGTGGCGGATCGCGTCCATCAGCGGCTGGGGATCCTCGACCGCCAGTTGCACGTGTTCGGCGGCCAGCGCATTGGCAAGGGCAGGGGCTTCATCGAGGTTGGCAACCTCGATGATCGTGCCGTGGGTGTTCCAGCTTTCCGCCGCGACCCGCGCGGTGGGCAGCATGGCGAGTTCGACGCCGATCCGATCCGCCACGGTATCGGCGAACAGCGGATCGTCGGTGATCAGGATCGACTGGGCCGAAGGATCGTGCTCGGCCTGGCTGAGCAGGTCGGCGGCGGTCCATTCGGGATCGTTCTTGCCATCGGCGATGACCAGGATTTCGCTGGGTCCGGCGACCATGTCGATCCCCACGACGCCGTAAAGTTGGCGCTTGGCCTCTGCCACCCAGGCGTTGCCGGGGCCGGTGATGACATCGACCGGCTTGATTCGCTGCGTGCCATAGGCCAGCGCGCCCACCGCCTGAGCCCCGCCAACGCGCCACAGTTCGTCAACGCCCGCAAGGTGCGCCGCAGCGAGCACCAGCGGGTTGACCTGGCCCTTGGGCGTCGGGGTGACGACGACGAGGCGCGCAACGCCCGCGACCTTGGCCGGAATCGCGTTCATCAGCAGCGACGATGGGTACGCCGCGCGGCCGCCCGGAACGTAAAGCCCGGCGGCATCAACCGCCCGCCAGCGCGCGCCAAGCCGCACGCCCAGGCTATCCACATCGTCGCGGTCGGCGGGAAGCTGGGCCTCGTGATAGGCGCGGATGCGCTGGGCGGCGAGTTCAAGCGCGGCGCGCAGATCGGGCTGCAGGTCCTCGAAGGCTTCGCGGCAGACCTCGGCCGAAATGCGCCAGTCATCCTCGGTCGCAAGCGCGTGGCTGTCATACCGGGCGGTGAGTTCCGCCAGCGCCGCATCGCCGCGGTTGCGCACATCGTCAAGGATCAGCCTGACGTCGCGCGAGACGTTCTCGTCGCTTTCGCGCCGGTCGGCGACGAGGCGGCGGAAGGCCTTGTCAAAGCCCGGATCGCGGGTGCTGAGCCGCAGCATCAGGCGGCCTGCTGCTGCTGGGCCAGGGCGCGGAACCGGTCGACCAGCGCGCCGACGCGCTCGTCGGTCTTGAGCGCGGCGCGGTTGACGATCAGGCGGGCGGAAATATCCAGGATGATGCTGGTTTCGACCAGGCCATTGTCCTTGAGCGTGCGGCCCGTCGAAACGAGGTCGACGATCCGGCTGGCAAGGCCCAGCCCGGGCGCGAGTTCCATTGCCCCGTTGAGCTTCACCACTTCGGCCTGGATACCCAGCCCCTCGAAGTGCTTGCGCGTGAGGTTGGGATACTTGCTGGCAACCCGCAGGTGGCTGACGCGGCCTTCCTGTTCGGCCGCGCCAACCGGTTCGGCCACAGACAGGCGGCAATGCCCGATCGCGAGGTCAACCGGGGCATAGAGATCGGAATAGGCGAATTCCTCGATCACGTCGGAGCCGACGATCCCGATCTGCGCCGCGCCGTGGGCCACGAAGGTCGCCACGTCGAACGCGCGCACGCGGATCAGGCGCATGTCGCTGCCCTCACAGGCGAAGGAAAGCGCACGCGACTTCTTGTCGTGGAACTCTGCTTCGGGCACCACACCGGCGCGGGCCATCAGCGGAAGCGCCTCGTCAAGGATGCGGCCCTTGGGGATGGCGAAAGTGAGCGGTCGGGACATGAGGGCGGCGTTTAGGCGCGGCGGGCCAAAAGGGCAAGGATTCGGGCAATGGCGAAGGAATACGAGTTCATCGACATCAACGCGAGCGGTCCTGGCATCGTCGCGGCGGCGTTTTCGAACCAGGTGGCCTATTGCACCAAGGCAGGAGCGACGGTCACCTCGCGCGTGGTGGCGGCGGTCCACGACTTGCTTGAACGCGGCGAGGGCGGCGAATTGCTGGAGCAGATCCACGACTGGCAAGGTGCTCCGCTGGCCGATGCTCTGCCGCTGCGCGTGGCGGGCGGAATCCATGCGCTTTACCTTGGCGGCAAGGCGCCGGCCCTGGGCGCGATCTACCGCGATGAGCAGGGCGTGGACGATGCCACGCTGGTCGCCGCCGCGATCCACGCGCACGAGGCGGATTTGCTGCCGTGGCTCGACGGGCCGCCGCAGACCAACGAGGCTGGGCGCTCGGCCAATTTCATCGCCGCGATGCTGTGGCTGGCCGAGCAGGGCTTGCCGCCGCGCTTTCAGTGCCTTGAAATCGGATCGAGCGCGGGGATCAACCTGATGCTCGCGCGCTATCACTACGATTTGGCCGGGGTGCAGGTCGGGCCAGAGCCGGGGGCGATGCGGTTTGCGCCGGAGTGGCAGGGTAATCCGCCGCCCGGTCACCGGATCGAGATCGTTTCCACCAAGGGCTGCGACGTTGCGCCGGTCGATCTGGCCGATCCGGCGCAGGCGCTGCGCCTTAAGGCTTATATCTGGCCCGAGCATAAAGTGCGGTTCGAGCGGATGGAGGCGGCGATTGCCGAGGCGGCGAAGAGCCCGCCCGATCTCGTCCACATGAACGCGGCCGATTTCATCGAAGCCGAGTTGGCAAGGCCGCAGGAGGCCGGGAACACGCGGGTGCTGATGCACTCGATCGTCTGGCAATATGTCCCTGCCGACCAGCAGGCGCGGGTGACGGCGGCGATGGAAGCGGCTGGAGCCAGAGCTACGCCGGAGCGCCCGCTGGCGTGGATTGCGCTGGAGGCGAATCGGGTGCTGCACCTGCACGAGCTGGTGGTGCGCTACTGGCCGGGCGGGGGCGAACCGGTGATGCTGGCCCGCGCGCACCCGCATGGCGCTTCGATCGACTGGAAAATCTAAAGCCGAGTTTGACCGAGCTTTTCCATCCTTGCCGCAAGGCGCGTTTCAGAACGAGCGCGCATGGCCGCCATGCCGGGAATGCCCAGCTTCTCCATGCGTTCCATCCAGCCACCGTGGTAGGAAACCCATTCCCACACGCAAGTGAGCAACAGGATCGAGATCCCATAGCCGGCGAAGTGTGTGGCCGGCACCGACGCCCACCAACCGGCGGCACCCAAGACCAGGAACAGCACGATCGCCACGATGTGCGACATGGGGAAATTCGCGAAGGTGTTGGCATAGCGTTTGAACAGGCCGACGCCGCCCAGGAACAGCAGCGCGCTGCCGGTCTGGATCAGCACCAGTTCGCGCGGCGCTGTGCCGGAAGGTGTTTCCAGCAGCAAAGCGTCGCCCACCGCACCGATCACCACGCCCAGCACGATCGGCATGTGCAGGTAGGTATAGGCATTGCGCGCCACCCGCCCGGCCTGCTCATGGCCGGAAATCAGCCGCGCCCCGCGCTGCGCACCCAGATCGAAGTACAACCACCACATCAGCGCGGCCGAAAGGAAGGCGATCACGAAGGCGGTGATCCGCCCGCTGGTCATTGGCTGGTCCGCAAAGGAAGAGCCGGTCACGACGATCCCTTCACCCAGCGCGATGATGATGAACAGCGAACAGCGCTCGGCCATGTGGCTGCCCGATATATCCCAGTCGGCCACGGTTGAACGGCCCAGGCCGGGCGTTTGGAACATCGTCATCGGTCCGGCATATTCGATCGCCAGCGCAGCCAGCCACAGGCCGAGGCGCAGGTCGTGCTCTGCCAGCGCCCCTGCGATCCACAACGGCGCGGCAAACAGGAACCAGGCGGCGATGCGCGCCATGTTGCGCATGCGCGCGGCGTCCTCGCCGCGAAACAGCACGCACATCGTGATCGAGCGGCCCAATTGGAAAGCAAGGTAAAGCCCGGCAAAGACCGGCCCGCCTGCGGCGAAGGCGTCGGGCAATGCGGCGGCAAGGGCCAGTGCCACCAGCATCAGCGCCAGCAACAGTATCCGCACCGGACCGCGGTCCGGATTGACCCAGTTGGTCACCCAGGCGGTGTAGATCCAGCCCCACCACACCGCGAGGAACAGGACCACGTTTTCGGTCAGGCCCAGCCAGGACAGATGATGGTGGAGCGTATGCGACAGCTGGGTAATCGCGAAGACGAAGACCAGGTCGAAAAACAGCTCGATATTGCTGACTGGTGCATGCCCCCCGCCGTGCCCCCGCAGCAAGGACCGACGTGCGCGTTCGTTGGCAGCGGCAACCGCCGCGCCGATCCCACCTGCGGGGCGGCGATCAGCCGGTCCGACCAAGGAATTCATCCATCGCCGCGTTGACTGCATCCGGTGCTTCCCACGGCACGAAATGGCCGCAGCCGGGCACCTTGACCACGGTCAGATCGTTGATGATCTCATCCATCCCGTCGAGGTTTTCGGGCGGCAGGGCGTGATCGTCCAAGGCCCATATCACCAGCACCGGCATGGTCATGCGCGGAATCGGCACCGGTTTCCAGCCTTCGGGCAGTTCGAACGGCGCGTCCATCGGAAGGACTTCCATCGGGCTGGCCCGGTACCAGTTGAGCATGGCAATGGCCGCATCCGGGTTCGACCAGTCTTGCAGCAGCGCCTCGCGCTCTTCAGGTTCCAGCATGGGCGATTGATCGCGTCCGCCAAAGGCCTTTTCCAGCAGTGCGCCAAGCCCGAACTCGCGCACCAGCGCGTCGTTCGCGGTGTCGCGGAACAGACGGAAATACTGGCTTGCCTCGCGCTGGACGCGGTTGGTGAAGAGCAGGCGCGGGAAAATCGTGGGGTGCGGTGCGTTGGCGATCACCGCGCGGGTGACGCGGCCATTGGCTTGCCCCAGCAGGGCCACGAACCAGGCGATCGCGCCGCCCCAGTCGTGCCCGACGATGGTGAAAGTCTCGATACCCAGCGCATCGGCGAGCAGGAAAATGTCGCCCGCCAGCTTGTCGGGCTTGTAGTTCTCCACCCCCTCGGGCTTGGATGATCCGCGATAGCCGCGCTGGTCAGGCGCAATGCAGCGGAACCGATCCGAAAGATGCGCGATCTGGTGGCGCCAGGTGCGGTGGCTTTCGGGAAAGCCGTGCAGAAAGATGATCGCCGGGGCGTCCCTCGGCCCAACATCCACAACGTCGAGTTCGATCCCGTTGGCGAGGGCAATGCGCTGCTGTTCCATGACGTTTACCCTTCCGCCTTCATCTTTTGGGAATTATATACTTGACTCCCGAAACGGAATAGGGTAGTTATCTTCTTATTGAGACGGCAAAGGCTCGATTTTGAAGGATAAAACGAATGAAAGTTCAGGACTACAAAAGCTATGTTTTGGCACCTTGCCTTGATGGTAGGGTGTCTGTGATAGACCCAAGGTTTCATGCCTCCCGTCCCCTCCACCTTGCGGACGATTTGGCCAAGGCGAAGCGGTGGGTCTCCGCCTACCGTAACGGCGCACAGTGGGCCTTGCAGGAGATGCACAATGGGTGCTGACAACATGGCTGACGCCTTGGCGTTCATTCTCAACAAGGAGCCGTGGAAGGCAATCTTCCTCGGCCTTGGTGAAATCAAGTTCACTAACGAAGATGGCGAAGAGTTTCGCCTGACCGTCGAAGAGTGGGACGCTGAATGGGATGATAGCGTTCCCGAGGACGACGAATGAGCAAGTCCACGATCAGCACATTTGAGTTGTTCCAGCGGTTCCCCAATCAGGAAAGCGCCCGCCTCTATTTCGAGGCGGCGCGCTGGCCTGACGGGGCCGTCTGCCCTGCCTGTGGCGAAGCCAAGCGCATCGGCACCCGCAAGGGCGGCTTCTACCGCTGCAACGCCTGCCTGTCGGATTTTACCATCCGCACCGGCACGATTTTCGAGCGGTCCAAGGTGCCGCTGCACAAGTGGATTTACGCGATGTATCTGCTTGTCACGAGCCGCAAGGGCATCAGCAGCCTGCAATTGCATTCGCAGATCGGCGTGACGCAAAAGACCGCATGGTTCATGCTGCAACGGCTGCGCGAAGCCTGCGGCAACGACCCGACTGAACTGGCGGGGATCGTTGAAATCGACGAAGTGTATATCGGGGGTAAAGAGGCGTCGAAGCACGAAAGCAAGCGGCTTGGCCTTGGCCGTGGTAGCGTCGGAAAAACACCTGTGATCGCTGGCAGGGAGCGCGAGAGCGGCAGGGTCAAGGCAGAGGTTCACCCGACTGTCACCGGACGCAACGCGGTTGGCTTCACCCATCGCCATGTCCAAGTTGGCTCGACAATCCACACCGACGAAAGCGCGATCTACAACCGGGTCAGCGGACTGCTCTACAAGCACGAGAGCATCAACCACGGCGCGGGCGAGTTTGTTCGTGGCGATGTAACGACGAACGGCATTGAGAGCGTCTTTGCGGTGCTTAAGCGCGGCCTGCACGGGGTCTATCACCATGCAAGCCCCAAGCATCTGCACCGCTATGTCGGCGAGTTCGCCTTCCGGCTTGGGGACGGCGATGTCAGCCGCCACACGATGGAGCGCCTCGCCAGCCTTTTCAGCGCCGCCATTGGTAAGCGCCTCACCTATGCGGAGTTGATCGCATGAAAGCCCTGCGAAGTTTCGTGAACGAAATAAACAATCAAATTGATGTTGTAGTGCTGTTATCGCGAGGACAGGACTTCGATCCTGTCCGTATGACAGTGACCGGACCCTTCTCAAAGTCCGACAATTTCCTAACCCGACGCGAGGCGGAAATGCTTCGAGACGCGCTGATCGAGGTGCTGTCATGACCGAGAAAGTCCTATCCGCCCTGCAAGGGATAACCGCCCGCGTTCTCTCCTACCGCCCCAAGGACAAGGGGGTGGCTGCGAAGAAAACCGAGCGCCGGTTGAAGCGCCAAGCGAAGAAGGAGGCTCACAATGATAGGGAGCCATCTATATAATTCCCCATCTTTTCGGCATAGCCTGCCGCCATCATCGCGGCGACCTGATCGAGCAGGGCATCGGGCATCCGCCGCAGTTCGCCCATTTGCTGTTCCATGCCGACGGCAACGATGATCTCGCGTTCTTCGCGGGCCATGGCTGCGAGCATATCCTGCGCGGCTGCATCGGGATCGAGCCCGTTCTCGATCGCCTTGTCGGACACCCCGCGCGCCGAGCCATCGCTGGTCAGCGCATTTCGCGACACTCCGGTGCGGATCGAGCCGGGGTAGATGTTGTGAACCTTGAGGCCGAGGTGTGCCACTTCCGCGCGTAATGCGTCGGCGTAGCCCGCGAGACCGAACTTGGCCGCGCAATAGGCGGTGCGCATCGGCACGCCGACCTTGCCCGCGATTGAGGAGATCATCGCGATCCGTCCGCTGCCGCGCGCGACCATCCGGGGAAGGATCGCCTGGGTCAGTTCGATCGGGGCGAGCAGGTCGACCCCGATGATCCGTTCATAGACCGAAAAATCGCTGTCGACCGCGAGGCTGCGCTGCGAGATCCCGGCGTTATTGATCAGAATGTCGACCCCGCCAGACCACGACCAGGCTTGCTCTACCGCCGGGGCAATCGCGGCGTGGTCGGTGGTTTCAAACGGCAGCACCAGCGTTTCGCCGCCGCACTGCGCCGCAGCTTCCTCCAGTGCAGCGACGTTACGGCCAGAGAGGATTACCCGCGCCCCGTCCTTCGCTAGCCCGCGCGCCAGCGCCGCGCCGATGCCAGAGGATGCGCCCGTAATCCACGCAGTTTGTCCCGAAAAGCTCATTCGCGCATTCCTCTCAATCGCTTCTTGTCATTGGTATTTTCGGCAACGGAATGAATTCATCCTCGTCGCCGGGAACTTTTGGAAATCGGCCTGCGAACCAATCGTCCTTGGCAGCATTGATGCGCTCGCGCGAGGAATGGACGAAGTTCCACCACACGTGCCGGGGAGAATGAAACGCCTCGCCGCCGAGCAGCATGACCCGCGCGCCCCGATCCGATGCCAGGCGCATCGCCTGACCCGGTGCAAGCACGGCCAATGCGTAAGGCTCGAGTGCAACACCGTCCAGTTCCGCCTCGCCGCCAACCAGCATCACCGCGCGCTCGTCCGCATCGGCGTCGATCGGGATTGCGCCACCGGGAGCCAGCACGATTTCGGCATAGATCGTCGCGGCGTACTGGGTTGTTGGCGCGGTCCTGCCCCACAGCGTTCCCATGATGACCCGCGCCGAGGCGCAATTGTCTTCGACGAGCGGCAATTCGGCGCGACTTTCGAAGGCAGGGGCAATGTCCTCCTGCCCGTCGGGCAGGGCCAACCAGGTCTGCATGCCATAGATCCGCTTTGGGCGGTCGAACTCTTCGGGCAGGCCGCGTTCGGAGTGAACAATCCCGTGTCCGGCGGTCATCAGGTTGACCTGGCCGGGGCGGATGGTTGCGAAGCTGCCCAGACTGTCGCGGTGGTTGATGGCGCCCTCGAACAGCCAGGTTACCGTTGCCAGCCCGATATGCGGGTGCGGGCGCACGTCCATGCCATGCCCCGGCGGGATTTCGGCGGGTCCGAACTGGTCGACGAAAATGAACGGTCCGACCATGATCCGGCGCGGCGAGGGCAGAACCCGGCGCACGGTAAATGCGCCAAGATCATGGCTGACCGGCTGGATCGTGGTCGTGATGCCCATGGTCATTCTCCCGGTGCGCGCGCCTTGATTGCGAGCGCGTGGACCCGTTGGCCCGGAATGTCGCCCAGCGCGCGGATCACCATGCGCTGGCGTTCGAGGCGGGATTTGCCGGCAAAGGCCGGACTCTCCATCTCCACCGTGAAGTGCGATTCGCCCGATCCATCGTGTCCCGCATGGCCG
>NZ_JAYSBK010000098.1:0-11117 GCF_041915465.1 Novosphingobium sp.
AACGGCGCTGTCCGACCTGCTCAGGCCAGCGACGTCACCCACCTGCGCTGGATCCTCCCAGTCCTCAAACCAGGACAGCAGGGCAACCTCCAGTTCTTCGCTATCGTCCGCTGAATTAAGCGGCTGAACCGCCATGGCCCGCGGGCGGTGTTTTCGCTGGCCACTTACTGAAAATGGAAACCTCAAGATGAAAAAACCAGGCAGACTGCTTGGATCGGTCAGTGCTGCGGCATTCGCCATCCTGGCATCGAGTCCCGCCCTGGCGTCGGGTACGCTGGCGGGCTCCACCATTACCAATACCGTGACCGTGAACTATCAGGTCGGCTCGGTTGCGCAGACCGCAACTTCGGCCTCGAACAGCTTCAAGGTCGACCGCAAGGTCAATGTTACCGTCGCCGAGACCGGTTCGGCAACGACCCAGGTCTCACCGGGCCAGACTGCGGCGGTGACCACCTTCACGGTGACCAACCTGTCGAACGCTGCACTCGACTTCGCGCTCGTTGCTGCGCAGCAGTCCGGCGGCACGGCAGCCCACTCGGGTACCGACAATTTCGATGTCACCAACGTCAAGATCTACGTCGATACCAATAACAATGGCTCCTATGACCCCGGTACCGACCTCGAGGTGTCCTACCTCGACGAGGTTGCCGCGGATGCGAGCAAGACCGTCTTTGTCGTTGCCGACATTCCGCTGAGCCTCTCAACCGGCTCCGTCGCTGGTGTCACGCTCACCGCGACCGGCCGCGAGGGCGGCACTGCCGGTAGCCAGGGCGCGGCACTAGTCGAGACGACGGGCGCTGATAGCGCCAATACCGTCGACACGGTCTTCGCCGATGGCGCCGGCAGCAGCGACAGTGCGCGCGATGCGGCCTACTCGGCCAAGGATGACTATACGGTCCTTGCGGCCGCGCTGACCATTGTCAAATCAAGCAAGGTCATTTCCGATCCGCTCAACGGGACGACCAATCCCAAGGCGATCCCCGGCGCGACCATCGAATACTGCATCTCGGTCGCCAATGCCGCCGGCGGCGCCGGCGCCAGCAACGTCGCCATCTCCGACCCCTTGCCGGTAACCGTGACCTATGACTCGGGCTATGGCATCTTCCTCAACGGGACCGTCACATCTGGCGTCTGCAACGCCGATGGCGCGGCCGGTGGTTCCTACAGCTCCGGTACTGTCAGCGGGACGCTGAGCAGCGTCGCAGCCGGCGCGACCAAGACCATGCGCTTCCGCGCGGTCATCAACTGAGTGCGATATGCAGGCGGCATCACCAGCATGCCGCCTGCACGTCCCTGACATTCGATCGATGCGCGGCTTCCTCAAGATCTGGCTTTCGCTCGTAGCGCTGCTTACGGCGCTATGCGGGCTTGTGCCCGGAGCCTTCGCGCAAACCATCACCAATATTGCTTCGGCCAACTGGTACGAGCAGGATAGCCCCCGGTCGGTCCGCTCCAACCCCGTGGCCATCGATGTGCTGAGCGATCCTGCCACCATCGAAACATACAAACGCATTCCGGGCGCAGGTCAGTCGCTGGCCTTTACGCCCTCCCACTGCGGCGAAGCCGAGCTAGCTGTCCCAGGCGGCCTGTCGAGCGACGGCACCGTCGCATCGCTCGAGCGCACCACTTCGCTGCGCATCGGCGATACGCTGTTCTTCCGGGTCAGCGCACCTGCCGCCAATCTTGATCCTGCCAAGATCGACAGCCTCACCGCAACGCTGGTCACCGCTTCGGGTGACCGGGAAACCCTGACGATCTTCGAGACTGCGCCCAATAGCGCCACCTTCGTCGGCGCCATCCCGACAACCGCGGTTCCGCCCCAGCCCGTGCAGGGCGATTGCCGCCTGAGCGTCGCGGCCGGAGATCATATTTCGATCGAATGCAGTCGCAGCGGCACAGCCCACGTGATCGCAACCGCGCAGATCGAAGTGCTGGCCGATCCGTTCGGACTCGTCTTCGCGAGTGAAGATGGAACCCCTGTCGAGGGGGTTCGCGTGTCGTTGGTCGATGCCGTCACCGGCCTGCCCGCCAAGGTCTATGCCGACGATGGGGTAACAACCTGGCCCTCGAGCGTCGTGACCGGTGCGATTGTCATCGACGGGGCCGGCAATTCCCACGCAATGCTGCCGGGCGAATATCGCTTTCCGCTCGCGCCGCTTGGGACATACCGCATCCTGGTCGAGCCGCCAGCGCCCTATACGGCGCCCTCGCAGGCGACACCTGCCGCGCTGTCCGCCCTGCATCGACCTGACGGCAGCGCACTTGAAATCAGCGCTGCATCCTACGGGGGCAGTCTGATCCTTGCGTCTCCCGCTCCAGTGCGGGTCGACATCCCGCTCGATCATCCCTCGTCACCCGTCGCACTGACCAAGACCGCCTCACGCGCATCTGCCCTGCCGGGCGATACCGTCTTCTTTACAGTGACCGTGCGCAACAGCGATGCAGTCGGCACCAAACACAGTATTGTTCTGGTCGATCAGCCCGCGGCTGGCCTGCGGATCCGCAAGACCAGCCTGCGCATCAACGGCCAACCCGCCGGCGATGCAGCCTCATTTGCCGCAGATGGCCGGACCTTCACGCTCGCAATGGGCGACCTTGCGCCTGGAGCGAGCCGGACGGTGACCTATGCCATGACGATCGCGGCGGACGCGCCGGCCGGTCAGCTTGTGAACAAGGTTAGCGCAACCGATCAGCAGGGCCGGTCCGCGCTGGCTAGCGCAGCCGTGAAGGTCGAACGCGAGGATCTGGTTGCCCGCATGACCCTGGTCGGCCAGATCACCGATGGCGGCTGTGAGCTTGGTAACCCGCATCACGGCATTGCGGGCGTCCGCGTCGTGCTTGAAGACGGCAGCTTTGCGATCACGGACGCTGATGGCCGCTATCATTTTGAAGGCCTGGTCCCAGGATCCCATGTCGTCCAGGCCCTGACCGCAACCCTGCCCAAGAGCGGGCAGTTTGTCGATTGCGCGCGTTCCACCCGCAGCGCAGGGAGCGCCAGTTCGCGCTTTGTCGAAGGGCAGGGCGGTAGCCTGGTCGTTGCCGACTTCGCCGCCATTCTACCCGAGGGCGCGCCAGTCGAAGCCGCTGTCGCCGAGCCGGACAGCAAGGCTCCAGACCAGGATGACGCTGCACGCGCTGCGGCCGGTGCCGGCACGGACTGGCTCGCGCTTGGCAATGGCCCCACCGCGTTCCTGTTCCCTGCCATTGATCACAATCCGCGCGCGCCTGCCGTCAGGGTGGTGATCCGTCACCGGGTCACCGAGAAAGTCGAATTACTGGTCGATGGCAAGCCGGTTGACCCGGTCGCCTTCGATGGTACCCGCAGTGCGCCAGGCGGAACCCATTCCGTGAGCCTCTGGCGCGGCATTCCGCTCGATGGCGACGTCACGCATCTCACCGCAATTGTTCGTAACGAGCAGGGCGCCATCGTCGGCAAGCTGACCAGGGACGTCTACTTCTCCTCGGCTGCCGCCCGGGTCGAGCTCGTGCCTGACCAGAGCGTCCTCATCGCCGATGGTACCACCAAGCCAGTCCTGGCCTTGCGCATCCTCGATCGCAACGGGCGTCCGGTTCATGCGGGGCTCACCGGTGAGCTCAGCATCTCCGCGCCATACGAAAGCGCTGATGCCCTCGATGCGATGCAGTCGCGTGCCCTGAGCGGCCTGGGCCGCGCCGCGCCGCGCTGGTTCGTCAAGGGCGATGACGGGATCGCCTATGTCGCGCTTGCCCCAACCATGGTCAGTGGGAAGTTGCACCTCGAGTTCAACTTTGCCGAGGGGCAGCAGCGCCGCCGGCAGGAACTCGATACCTGGATTGCCCCAGGCAAGCAGCCCTGGACCATCGCCGGTCTCGTCGAAGGCCGGGGCGGGGCAATCGATATCGCCGATGCCATGGGGAAAACCGGAACGTTCGCGAGCGATCTTGGGCGTCATGGCCGCATCGCGTTCTATGCCAAGGGGCCGATTCTTGGTCGTTTGATTGCAACCGTTGCCTATGACAGCGCCAAGCAGCGCGATGACCAGCGGCTGCTCGGGGCACTCGATCCGGCGGCCTACTATACCGTCTTTGCCGATGGATCAGACCGCAGGTTCGATGCCGCCAGCCGCGAGAAGGTCTATGCACGCGTCGAAGGCAAAGGGCTCACCGCACTCTATGGCGATTTCGATAGCGGGTTCGACCAGACCCAGCTCGCCCGCTATCAGCGGACCGCGACCGGATTCAAAGGTGAATTCACCAATGGCTCGCTCCATGCCCAAGGGTTCGCAGCCCGGGTCGCATCGAGCCACCAGCACGATGAATTCCAGGGCGGAGGCATCTCGGGGCCTTATCGCCTCTCCAACCGCGCCATCATTGCCAACAGCGAGGTCGTAAGTCTCGAAGTGCGCGATCGCTACCGCTCCGAAGTGATCGTCTCGCGCCAGGCGCTCGTGCGCTTTGTCGACTATGATATCGATCCCCTGTCGGGAACGATCACCTTCAAGCAGCCGGTTCTGAGCCGCGATGAAGCGCTCAATCCGCGCTTCATCGTGATCGATTACGAAGTCGATGAAACGGCACGCGGCGGTAAGATTACCGCGGGCCTGCGCACCGATTACACCACCAAGGATGGCACTCTGCGGATCGGCGCCAGCCTTGTCACCGACAATGCGGCCGACGGGGCAAGTGGCAGCCCTGCGCGCCGCTACCTCGCAGCCGTCGACCTGCGCGCCCGCATCGGGTCGCAGACCGAGCTGCGCGCCGAGACCGCGCTGACCTTCAACCAGGGACAAGTGGTGCATGCCTGGCTGGTCGAGCTTGAACACCATTCCGCAAGACTCGATCTGACCGCCTATGCAAGGCTCGCCGAAAGCGGCTTCGGGCTCGGTCAGACCACACTTGCCGAACTGGGCCGCCGCAAGTTCGGAATCGACGCCCAATACCGCGTGAGCGAAAGTCTCGGGCTGACCGCGAGTGCCTGGCATGATGACAGCCTGACCGACCCTGCGCAGCGCACTGCGATCCAGTTCGGCGCGCTCTATCATACCCAGAAGACGGATTGGCGCCTCGGCGTCGCGACGATGCGGGACACGCTTGCCGCCGGCACTTCCGCGAATTCTACCGTGCTTGAATTTGGCATGACCCACCGGCTGCTGGACAACAAGCTGGAACTGACCGGCGCATCCAGTCTCGCGCTTGGTCCGGCCAAATCAGTCGACCTGCCGCAGCGCCACCAGCTTGGTCTGCGCTATGCGATCACGCCGGATGTGCGGTTCGTGGCGAACTACGAAATTGCCAAGGGGGAAAGCCTCAATGCACGTACCGCGCGCGCCGGCTTCGAGATCACGCCGTGGAACGGCGCGAAGCTTGCGCCCACGCTTGGCCAGCAAGAAATCAGCGAATACGGCAAGCGCTCCTTTGCCGCCTTCGGTCTGGCCCAGAGCCTTGCGCTCTCACAGCACCTGACCATCGATCTGACCCTGGATTCCAGCCAGACGATTGGCGGCATCAACCCCGCGCAGCTGATCAATCCGGCCCATCCGGCTTCGAGTGGCGGAAATCTTGGCGGCGGCGATACTTATGGCGAGGACTTTACCGCCCTCACGCTTGGCGGAAACTGGCGCGACGGGCGCTGGAGCGTCAGCGCGCGCGGTGAATGGCGCGACGGCCAGATGTCCAATCGCAAAGGTCTGACATTCGGCGCAATCCGTCAAATCGGCGAAGGCTCGATGCTTGGTGGCGGCTTCACCTGGACCAAGGCAACCGCGCAAGATGGAGCAATGAGCAAGGTCTTCGACGGATCCCTGGCCTTCGCCTATCGTCCGGCCAAGTCCAGCCTTGCCAGTCTGGCCAAGCTTGAATTCAGGTCAGACCAGGTCGAGAATGCAAACCTCCAGAGCAGTGGAGCGGTCGCAGCGAGCGCCTTCACGGTCTCAGGCAATGCCAAGTCGCAGCGTCTGATCGGCTCGGTTTCGCTGGACTGGTCGCCGCGCGAGCGCCTGGGCGAACAGTTCGTACAGCGCAGCGAAGTAAGCGCCTTTGTCGCCGCACGCTACAATTTCGACAGCGTTGAAGGCTTCGATCTGTCCGGTACAACCCTGTTCGGCGGCCTGAATGCCCGCTTAGGGCTGAGTGAGCACTTCGACCTGGGCGCGTCGCTCACGGTGCGCACCAATCTCTCCGATCATACGACGAGCTTTTCCTATGGCCCGCAAATCAGCTTCAATCCGGCCAACGACATGCTGCTGACCCTTGGCTATAATATCAGTGGTTACCGGGATCGCGATTTTTCGGCCGCAGAAAATACCGACAAGGGCCTCTACGTGGCAGTCAAATTCAAATTCGATGCCGGGACATTCGGCTTTCTGGGACTGAACGGGCGGTAAACACCGGTCACTCCCGGTTTCAGGCTGCAGCTTCTGCCCAGGAATCACGCGGCTTTACCTCCCCTCGTGCCTGCGTTTGGTCGGTGTCTCCGAACTGCCGGCTGGTATCAGCCGCGAGCTCCGCAGAGCATTCAAGACTGATCCGGGCCGCGCCGGAAAATCCCCATATTCTGCGTCTGTGCTCTGCTAGACGTGAAGGTTGGATCCTGCGCCGCAGACCTGGCATTGCCTGTCTGGGTTGCTGCGAGCCAGACCTGCTCTGGCAGCCCCGTGCGGAGCACTTGCCGGCCAACAGCCATGCTTCAGTTCGTTGCAATTCGCTGCCTGACGGCCGGCAAGGAAGCCGTAAATGGCGCTGAGGCGCGGCATAGCATACGCTGTGCGCACATCACGAGGAGGCAAACCCAACCAACCAAATCTGCAGCGCTCTCCAGGCAAATGACTTTGGACAGTCGATCAATCGATTCATCCGGGAAACGCAAGTGCCGGATGCGAGAGTTGGCGGGCACGTGCCACCAAGCGGTAGCGCCGTGCCCCGCCTCGCCGATCCGAAGCAGCGCAAATACGTAAAGGGGGCAAGGACCCTAATTAACCAAACCTGTGCAACCTGCTTGTCATATCTCAGTGAGGGGTCGCGAGATAGGAGCCGCTATGCATCTTTTGCCGGGTCTCGCATTTGGGAATTGTGAGGCCGAAACGTTTTCACAATGTGCAATGGCCTCCGAAGCGTTCGCGCAAGTTGTTCCCTCGATGTCTGTAAAGCAGGTTAGGCAGGGCGAGCAATTCCTGGCCAGGTTCGCGATGCGCACCATCGGCAAGACCGTGCTTTCCGCAAACGCGACGCTTCCTTGCGAAATCGAGGTGGAAGAACCGCGCGGCTGGCACATCATGATTGGCTACATGGGCCATATTGAGGTCGCTTTCGATAGGTCTTCAGTGGAATTGTGTGGCGGCCGAAACGCCTTGCTGATGCCGGATGTCCGCCGCACAAGGCACAATGCCAGACAGTCCGTAATCGTCGCCAGCCTTGATGAGCAACGTCTCCTCGACACCGTCGATATTATCGCGGGAAGGGATCCTGGAACTTCCCGGCTGGAGCAGAACTACCGTGAGCTTGATCTGCGCTGCGGGAGAGAACTCTATCCCGCCCTGCAGCGCCTTTGCGCCCTCGTCGATGCGACCGCGAGCGATCCGCATTGCGCCGAATTGCTGGGTCTGGAGGACGTATTCTATCGCTGGATCGCAATCTCGCTTGATTGCCAGGATGCCGACAAGAGATCGCTGCGGAACGATGCGCCCGATACCAGGCGACTGGACGTCGTTTGTGACCTGATCCGCTCGATCCCCGAACACCCAATCACTCTGACTGAAATGGAGCGCATCAGCGGCATGTCAGCCAGGGCCCTGCAATATGCCTTCAAAGCAAGGTTCGATTGCTCGCCAATGGAATGGCAGCGCCAGGAACGGATCCAGGCAGCCCGCAAGCTCCTGATCAGCGCCGGTCCGAATGAAACCATAACTTCAATTGCCTACTCGCTTGGCTATTCCAGTTCGGCGGCCTTTGCCACGCAGTACAAGCATTATTTTGGGGAATCACCGTCAGCCACTTTGGCCATGGCGGCTTGACGACCCCAAAAGCGGCATCCGTCTTGCGCCGCCGGGACCGTTTGCATACCTTTGGTACCGCGTTGCACCCTGCTTCATCCCGGGCGCAATGACCGCGCAGGATTAGCCGCAAGCACTGACAGACCCGTCCCTGGCGCGGCACTGATCACATTCGCGCGAACATTCGACCATTTCAAGAAGTGCCCTGCCGGCGCCAGGTTGCGCCGCAATGAAGGCCGGTTTGCGCTTGTTTGAACGCCAGCCTGCCGAAAATCGGACATGTCCGGAGCTGAAAAAGACAGCTCAGTGAGCAGCCAGGTTGCCCGCCGTCGGCTTTGGACTGCTCCCACAAGCCAAGAGATTGCGTGAAAGCGAATGGCCATGAAGAAATCACTATCCTTTTTCGGTATCGGCCCAACTGACCTGCAGCGCCTTCCACGCATCGCGAGAGCACTCCGTCTTTTTGCCCCGGCCGCCCTTACACGGCTCTATGACAAGATCTCCATCACGCCCGAGGTCGCGCGGCTTTTCCAGTCGCGGACCGTCATGGAGCACGCCAAGGCAAAGCAGATTGAACACTGGACTTGTCTGTTCAGCCAAGAGCCCGATGAGGCCTATCGCGACAAGGCAGAGCAGATCGGCCTGGTCCACGCCCGGATTGGCCTTGAACCGAAATGGTATATCGGCGGCTACGCGACTGTCCTGGAAGACGTTCTGGCCAAAATGATCAATCGCTCTCCACTGGGTCTGCTCGATGGCGGACGAACCGGGCGCGCCGCCGGTTCGTTGGTGAAACTTGCGTTGTTCGATATGAGCGTTGCCCTGACTGCCTACATAAAGGTTGAAGATGAGCGCCGTCTGGCAGTCATCCAACAGCTAGGAGATGCGCTGTCGAGATTGTCTGAAGGTGATTTGTCAACGCCGCTCGGCCAGCTGCCGGAAGCCTACGCTCGGATCGAAGCGGATTTTGAACAGATGCGTCAAAAGATCAGCGCGGCGCTCTCCGGCGTCACCGGTGCTGCCAGCAGCATCAATGCCGGTGCCTCGCAAATCAGGTCAGCCTCTGATGATCTGGCCCGCCGCACAGAGCTTGAAGCGGCCCAGCTTGAGGAAACTGCCGCCGCGCTAAGCGAGGTAACCTCGAAGATCGCTGAAACTGCCAGCGATGCCGACACGGCGCGTCAGTCGATTGCCAGCGCTCTGCAATCTGCCGAAAGCGGACGCACCGTCGTGACCAACGCTATTGCCGCGATGGCCGATATCCAGACGTCAGCGCAGCAGATTCACCAGATCATCAGTGTAATCGAAGGCATTACCTTCCAGACCAACCTGCTTGCACTGAATGCAGGGGTGGAAGCTGCCCGCGCGGGGGATGCCGGCCGCGGCTTTGCCGTCGTGGCTAGTGAAGTTCGTGCACTCGCCCAGCGCTCCTCAGATGCTGCCAAAGATATCAAGCATTTGATCAAAGACAGCAGTGACTTCGTCGATCGCGGCGTCGAACTGGTCAACGAAACCGGCGCTGCATTCGACAATATTGCGCGGCAGGTAGACGAGGCATCGAGCCGGGTATCTCAGATCTCCGAACTGGCCAGCCAGCAGGCCCGCAACCTTGGCCAGGTCAATGCTGCAGCCCGGGATATGGAACTCTCGACGCAGCAGAATGCCGCCATGGTTGAAGAGTCCAATGCCGCCGCACGCAGTCTGGCCGGCGAAGCAGAGCATTTGCTTTCATTGGCTTCTGCATTCAGCCTCGAGGATGCGGCAGGCGGAACCATGATGAACCTTTCTCCCAAAGCGCCATTGCCCGTGGTCTCGTTCAAGCGGTCGGTGGCTTCCTTCGCGCCCTCCACACCCAGAACCAATTTGGCCGTCGCAGTTGATTCCCAGGATTGGAGCGAGTTTGGCGGCGGCGCGTGATTCATCGGGTCGCCGCGTTATAGCGATCCGCAGCATTCACCCGGTGTCGTTGCCCGCGCACTTCCTGAGCAGTGGTTTCGGCCGCTGCTTCACGCGGGGCGATAGAACATGCCGCGATGAGCTGATCGAACCTGGAATTAAAGGATCGCTCGGGTCGGCCTGGAGCGATCTAAAAGGATGAATGCGGCGAGCGTGAGATGTTCATTCAGCACAAATGTGATTTCGGCGAGCAAAATTCCCAAAAGCTGAGCTTAGGCGGCCGCCTGCAACTGGGGCGCCACGAGCGCAATTCCGGATTGGTCGCGGGATTGATCGCCGACGCCTTAGGTCTTGCTCCAGAGCGCTGCCGCCTGATCGAGCGTGCTACCGCACTTCATGATATTGGCAAGGTCTTCTTGCCTGCCCACATTTTCGAGAAGGCCGGGCCGCTCGATGCAGCCGAAGAGGCCCTGATGCGGATGCACCCGCTTACCGGACATGCCTTTCTCAAATCCAGACGCGGTTCGCCGATCCTTGAGCTTGGAGCCTATATCGCGCTTGTCCATCATGAGCGGTGGGATGGGAGTGGCTATCCATTTGGCCGAGTTGGGGCGGAAATCGAGCTGCCCGGACGTATCGCAGCCATCGGCGACATATATGCGGCCCTTCGGGAATCAAGACCCTACAAGGGGGGATTAAGCCATGATCAGGCGATCGAAATAATCACAGAGGAGTTTGCGGGTAAAATCGATGCCTTAGTCATAAATGCTATGATGAAGTGCGAGAATAATATTCGAGAAATTATCGATGATCGCGAGATAGCCCATCAACTTTAAATTTTGAAATCTCCAAATCATGATCTCTGGCCCATTACGGGCGAAGGTCGAGATTGGCTGCACATAGCTCCACTGGGCTGATTGCCCTTGCTTTGCCAAGCAGATGCGAGCCGTGCGCCGCTTCGGTGCTCGCTTGCCGCGATCTGATTGCGGGGAGGGGGGCAGCTGCCGACCAGCGGCAGCAATGCTCGTCCCCTAGGGCACGGGCCGCGTCGCGTAGCCCATAGCGCGCTCCAGCGCGCTCCGCCGAATGTCCTTCGTTACCTCGTGGCGACCGGTGCATCGCCACTGTAGTCATAGAAACCGCGGCCCGTCTTGCGGCCGAGCCAGCCCGCTTCGACATATTTGACCAGTAGCGGCGCGGGACGATACTTGCTGTCGCCGGTGGTGTTGTAGAGCACCTTGACGATATCGAGAC
>NZ_JAYSBK010000099.1:0-11076 GCF_041915465.1 Novosphingobium sp.
AAGGACGGCACCAGGGTTCCCCTGCTGATCGTACGGCGCAAGGACGTGGCCGCGTCGGGCAAGCCGGTGCCGACCCTGCTTTACGGCTATGGCGGGTTTGACGTCTCGCTCAACCCGACCTTTTCGCCGGTGCGCATGGCCTGGCTGGAGGCGGGCGGGGCCTTTGCCCTGGCCAGCCTGCGCGGCGGCGGCGAGTTCGGCAAGGATTGGCACGAGGCCGGCAGGCTGGCCAACAAGCAGAACGTGTTCGACGATTTCATCGCCGCCGGCGAGTTCCTGATCAAGGAGGGGATAACCCCCAGGGGCGGGCTCGCGATCCAGGGGGGCTCCAACGGGGGGCTGCTGATCGCGGCAGTGGTGAACCAGCGTCCGGACCTGTTCGCGGCGGCCAATCCCTCGGTCGGCGTGATGGATATGCTGCGTTTCAACCGCTTCACCGCCGGGCGGTACTGGATGGATGACTATGGCGATCCCTCGCGCGAAGCCGACTTCAGGGTGCTGCGTGCCTATTCGCCCTATCACAATGTGCGTGGCGGGCGGAGCTATCCAGCGATCCTGGTGACCACCGGCGATACGGACGACCGGGTCGTGCCGGCGCACAGCTTCAAATACGTCGCGGCGCTGCAGGCCGCCGACATCGGGCCGCGCCCGCACCTGCTGCGGGTTGAACCGCGCGCGGGGCACGGGGCGGGCAAGCCGACCGACAAACAGTTTCCGAAGGCGCCGATGTGCTGGCCTTCCTGGCGCAGTGGACCGGGCTCAAGCCGTCCTGAAAGCCTATTCATAAAAATACGGAATTTTATGAACAATAGCTGTCGGGCTAGTTCAGGCTTAGGCCAAGGCCGAATCGGTAAACCATCCTCAACGCCGGGCAGTTCCGCCCGGGACGATTGAAGGATGACTGCCATGAAGACCCTTTCCAAAGCTCTTGTCGGCACCATCGCGGCGGGCGCGATGGTTGCTTCGTCGGCAACTCCCGCACTCGCGGCCGGGCGTGACCACCGCGACCACGACGGCATCAGCGCCGGCGATATCATTGCCGGGGCGCTGGTGATCGGCGGGATCGCCGCAATTGCGACTGTGGCCAGCCGTGACAACGATGGCCGCCGCGACCGCGACTATCGCTACGACCGGGCCGGCTACGGCGGCTATGATGGCTACGACGGCTATGGTGGCCGCTACGAATACCAGGGCAACCCGCGCCAGGCCGTCGAACAGTGCGTCTATGCCGCCGAGCGCATGGCGAGCCGCTACAGCTATGGCCGCGCCGATGTGACCGACATCCGCCAGGTTCGCGACACGCGCTATGGCTACGAGGTCAAGGGCCGGATCGCGGTCAACGCCCAGGGTCGCGGTTGGCACAACGGCGACGGCAACTATGGCCGGGGCTGGGGCGGCGACTATCGCGGCTGGAACCAGAACCTGCGCGGGTACGACAGCGGTTCGTTCAAGTGCAAGTTCGAGCGCGGCCGGGTGGTCGATGTCGACTTCAATGGCATCCGCGGTCTCTGATCGCGCAACGATCCAGGTGACAAGGGCGGTTCAGGCATCAGCAAGCCTGGACCGCCTAGTCTCACAAGCAAGGGGATACGCCGATTCCTGCCGGATGCGGGCGGCGTTTCGTGAAGGGCAAATGCGATGATGAAGTTCACCCGAACGGCTGCCGCGCTGGCCTGCGCAGCGGCGCTTTCGATGGTTGCGACCCCGGCGCTCGCGCGCGATCATGACGGTTGGGGCGGCTGGAATGGCGGGCGCCACCACCATGACGACGGGATCGACGGCGGCGATATCCTGACCGGCCTGCTGATACTGGGCGGCATCGCGATCATCGCCGATGCCGCCACGAGTAGCAGCAACAACGATCGTCGCCGCGAGCGTCAGGTCGACTATCCCGATCAGCGCTATCAGGAACCGGCCTATGCCGGTTATGGCGACGACAATCGGCCGCAGTGGCACGACAACAGCGGGATCAATTCGGCCGTTGGGCGCTGCATGGACGAGATCGACCGTGGCCGCACCCGCGTTGACAGCGTCGATTCGGTAAGCCGCTCGGGCGATGGCTGGCGGGTCGAAGGGCGCGCCGATGGCGGCAGCCAGTTCTCGTGCACGGTCGGTGCCGATGGCCAGATTCGCCAGGTAAGCATGGACGGCCGGGCGCTTTGACGGTCTTGCCTGATTGAATTCGGAAGCCGGGCGGACCAAGCCGCCCGGCTTTTCCGCCTCAGCAGCCCAGCATTCGCGCAATTGCGCCCAGCAGGTCGCGGGAAAAGGCTTTGGCGATGGCCGCATCGGCAACCGCGTTAAAGGCATGGATCGCGCCGGGATAGGAATGCAGTTCCACCGGCACCCCGGCCATGACGAGGCGCCGCGCGTAATCGAGATCTTCGTCGAAAAACAGATCGAGACTGCCGGTGCCGATCCAGGTCGGCGGCAGGTCGGTAAGATCGTCGGCCAGTGCGGGCGAGAACCAGCCCTTGCGGACATCGTCCGCGCCATAATCGCCGCGCAGCGCTTCCCAGCCAAATACGTTGCTTTCCCGCGTCCAGATGAATTCGCCAGTGGTGGGATTACCGTGCGGACAGGCATCGCCGCCGGTGCGGTGGTCGAGCATCGGATAGGTCAGGAACTGCGCGGCCAGCGCCGGGCCGCCCTTGTCACGCGCCATCTGGGCGACCGCTGCGGCAAGTCCGCCGCCCGCGCTTTCGCCGATCACCCCGATCCGGGCGGGATCGACCCCCAGCGCGCCGGCGCTGATGGCCAGCCATTCGAGCGCGGCGAAGCAATCTTCCTGCGGGGCGGGGAAGGGGTGTTCGGGGGCGAGCCGGTATTCGACCGAGGCGACCGGGATGCCCAGCGCCGCCGCCATGCCCGAAGGCCCGTGCTGCATCGACCGAGCCGAACCGATGATCATCCCGCCGCCATGGATGTGCAGCAAGGCGGCGCGCCCGGACGCGCCCGGCGCCGGATCATACCAATAGACTTCGAGCGGCCCGTCAGGCCCATCGATGACCTTGATTTCCGGGGCAAGCGGCGGCGTGCCCAAAAAGGCGAACCGGGCCTCTGAATCCTTGCGGATCTGCGGCAGGTCTTCGCGGGTGAAGGGCCGAAAGGGCATCATGTCGATCAGCGGCAGGACTTCGGGATCGACAAGGTGGCGAGTGGTCATGATCAGGCTTCTCCTCTTGTCCGCCAGCATGACGCGGCGTGTTGCCTCCAACAAGGGGCTTTAATGCCCGCCCGGTTCAACCTATCTGCCTTTCAATGCCCCGCAAGCCCACTCCGCCCGAGCCGCAAAGCGACGAGCGCTTCAACGAGGAGCGGGCGACCTCGACGATCAGGGGCAGCCAGCCGGATATCGAGGCCGGCGTCGCCGCGATCCGCGAGGTGCTGGCGACGCTGAAGCCCAAGCCCGGGGTCTACCGCATGCTCGATGCGCGCGGCGACGTGCTTTATGTCGGCAAGGCGCGGGCGCTGAAGAACCGGGTGGCGAACTACACCCAGGTCGATCGCCTGCCGCTGCGGCTGAAGCGGATGGTGGCGCAAACGCGTTCGATGGTGATCGTCACCACCAATTCCGAGGCCGAGGCGCTGCTGCTCGAAGCCCAGTTGATCAAGCGCTATCGCCCACCCTACAACGTGCTGCTGCGCGACGATAAGTCGTTCCCGTTCATCCTGCTGCGCGCCGATCACGAGTTTCCGCGCATCACCAAGCATCGCGGCGCGCGCAAGGCCAAGGGCAACTATTACGGCCCCTTTGCCAGCGCCGGATCGGTCAACACCACGATCAACGCGCTGCAAAAGCTGTTCCTGCTGAGGAGCTGCACCGACAGCTTCTTTTCCCGGCGTGACCGGCCGTGCCTGCTCTACCAGATCAAGCGCTGTTCGGCCCCCTGCGTCGGGCGGATCGACGCGGCGGGCTATGACGAGCTGGTGCGCCAGGCCAAGGACTTCCTTGGTGGCAAGTCCAGCGCCGTGCAGCGCGAGATCGAGGCGCAGATGCAGGCCGCCGCCGAGGCGCTCGATTTCGAAAGCGCCGCCCTGCTGCGCGATCGGCTCCGCGCGGCAACCTTCATCCAGGGGTCGCAGGCGATCAATGCCGAGGGGGTAGGCAACGCCGACGTCTTCGCGATCGCTTCCAGTGGCGGGCACTTCGGTATTCAGGCCTTCTTCATTCGCGGCGGGCAGAACTGGGGCCACCGCGCCTTCTTCCCGAGCCACACCGACGGGCTGGACGAGGCCGAGGTGCTGACCAGCTTCCTCGCCCAGTTCTATGAGGAAGTGCCGCCGCCGCGCACGATCCTGATCGACCGCGCGCTGCCCGAGGCGGACCTGTTGGCCGAGGCGCTGGCCGGGGCGGCGGGCGGCAAGGTTGAAATTTCGGTCCCCCAGCGCGGCGACCGGCGGCGGCTGATCGAGCAGGCCTCGCGCAACGCGGTCGAGGCGTTGGAGCGGCGGCAGGCGGAAAGCGGAACCAAGGCCCGGATCATGGCGGAAATGGCCGAGTTCCTCGAACTGCCCGAAGTGCCGCAGCGGATCGAGATTTACGATAACAGCCACATCCAGGGCACCAACGCCCTGGGCGCAATGGTGGTGGCGGGGCCGGAAGGCTTCATCAAGGGCCAGTACCGCAAGTGGAACATCAAGCAGGCCCAGACCAATGACGACTTCGCGATGATGCGCGAAGTCATGAGCCGCCGGTTCGCGCGCGTCGCCGAGGAAGACCCGGACCGCGATGGCGGGATGTGGCCCGATCTGGTGCTGATCGACGGCGGCAAGGGCCAGATGAGCGCGGTGCGCGATTGCCTTGAGGAGATGGGGATCGAGGAAGTGCCCCTGATCGCCATCGCCAAGGGCCCGCACCATGGCCGCGAGGGGCGCGAGGTGTTCCATTTTCCGGACGGGCGCGAAAAGATGCTGCCGGTGAACTCGCCGGTGCTGTTTCACCTGCAGCGGCTGCGCGACGAGGTACACCGCTATGCGATCGGTGCGCACCGCGAAAAGCGCAGCCGTGCGATCACCGCCAGTCCGCTCGACGAGATTCCCGGCATTGGCCCGGCCCGCAAGCGCGCGCTGCTGCTGCACTTCGGCACGGCCAGCAAGGTGCGTGCGGCAAGCCTGGAAGACCTGCAATGCGCGCCCGGAGTCAGCGCCGCGGTGGCGCAGACTGTTTACGATTTCTACCACGCCGGCGGTTAGGCCGCCTTGCGCCAATCCACGCAGACAGGAGACGACATGAGCAACAGCCCTTGGTCCCACGCCCGCAGCGCCTCGGTTGCCGATGATATCGACTTCGAGATCAAGGGCCAGGAACTCCAGTTCCTCGAGATCGAACTCGACCCCGGCGAAAGCGCCGTGGCCGAGGCCGGAGCGATGGTGTGGAAGGACGCCGCCGTCAGCATGAGCACCGTGTTCGGCGACGGACGCGGCAACGAAGGCGGCTTCATGGGCAAGCTGCTGGGCGCGGGGCAGCGCCTGCTCACCGGCGAAAGCCTGTTCACCACGGTCTTTACCCACGGCGGGCAGGGCAAGGCCCGGGTTGCCTTTTCCGCACCGGTGCCTGGCGCGATCCTGCCAATCAAGCTCGACCAAGTGGGCGGCGAACTGATCTGCCAAAAGGACAGCTTCCTTGCCGCCGCGCGCGGAGTGCAGATCGGTATCCACTTCCAGCGCAAGATCATGACCGGCCTGTTCGGCGGTGAAGGCTTCATCATGCAGCGACTGACCGGCGATGGCTGGGTCTTCGTGCAGATGGGCGGCACCATCGTCGAGCGCGAACTGAAGGCGGGCGAGGAACTGCACGTCGATACGGGCTGCCTGGCAGCGATGACCCCCGGCGTCGATTTCGACCTGATCGGTGCCGGCGGCGTGAAATCGATGCTGTTCGGCGGCGAAGGGCTGTTCTTCGCGCGGCTGCGCGGGCCGGGCAAGGTCTGGATCCAGTCGCTGCCCTTTGCGCGGCTGGCCGGACGGATGCTGGCGGCAGCCGGCAGCACCGGCGGCCAGAACCGCGGCGAGGGATCGGTGCTGGGCGCCTTTGGCAACCTGCTCGACGGGAACTGAGCGAGCCTATGCGCGGCGCGGGGGATCAGCCCCCCGCGTCGATCGCGGCCTGAACCTGCTTGTAGAACGCCTCGCGCGCGTCGCCCTCCGGCCCCAGTGTGGCGCGGGTCCAGTTGGCATTGCTGGCGATCACCAGGTTGCGCTTGGGATCGATGAAGATGCCCTGGCCGAAGATTCCCTGCGCAGCGACCGAGCCATCGTCATAGGTCCACCACTGGAAGCCATAGCCGTGACCCGGCTCGCCGATGTCCTTCTGCTTGTGGGTGGCCATTGCAAACCAGTCCGCCGGTACCACCTGCTTGCCGCCCGCGACGCCATTTGCCAGCACGAACAGACCGAAGCGCGCAAAGTCGCGGGTTTCGGCCTGCATGCAGCAACCGCCGATTTCCTGCCCCGTGGCGCTGAGCAGCCAGGTGGCATCGCCCTCCATGCCGAACGGCTGCCAGATCTTCTCCTGCAGATACTGCGCCAGCGACTTGCCTGTAGCCGATGTTACCAGCACGCCGACCAGGTTGGTTTCGCCAGTGTTGTAATGCCACACCTCACCCGGCGGATGAGCACGCGGCAGCTTGCGCATATAGCTGACCGTCGCGTCCATTCCGGGATCGGGCGTCGCATTGTTGAACTTCGCGACATCGGCGTTCGGGTCTTCGTAATCCTCGTTCCAGGCAACCCCGGAACTCATCGTCAGCAATTGCCGGATCGAGACATCGTCATAGGCCGAGCCTTTGAGGCCGGGAACGTATTGGCTGACCTTGTCATCCAGGCTCTTGATATAGCCGTCCTGGATCGCCGCACCGACCAGGGTCGAGGTGAACGACTTGGCGACCGAGAAGCTGGTCCAGCGACCCTTGGCATCGAAGCCTTGGCCATAGCGTTCAAGGCGCACCTTGCCGTCCTGGATGATCACCAGCCCGGCCGCATGCTGGCTTGCCATATAGGCATCGACGCCCGGCAGATTGAGCGGCTTGCCGGCTGGAAGCGGCAGCGGATTGGGCGAGGCGGCAATGGTGCGGGCCTTGGCCAGCACCGGCAGACGGTCCATCGCGCGGAAGGCGGCATTGCGCTGGTCCTGCGACCAGCTGAGAACGTTACGGTCGGTCGGCATGGCGGCCAGCAGCCCGCGCGTTTCTCGGTCAAGACTGGCGTACCAGCCGCCTCCGGCAAGCAGCGCGGCGCCGACTACGCCAACAACGATTGTCCTGATCCGCATTCGCCTCTCCCTGCTTTCGCGCCTGTTAGCGCTTTTGCTTGATCTCCCGGATCAGGCCTTCCTGTGCTGTCTCCGCCACCAGCCTGCCATCGATCGAATAGATCCGCCCCCGGTTCATGCCCCGCGCATTGCCGGCCCAGGGGCTGTCGGTGGCATAGAGCAGCCACTCGTCCGCCCGGAAATCGTCATGGAACCACACCGCGTGGTCAAGGCTGACGCCCATCACGTTGCCCACCGTCCACGACAGGCCGTGGGGCAGGGTGCAGGTGCCCAGCAGCGACATGTCGCTGGCATAGGCCAGCACGGCGCGGTGGATGCGCGGATCGTCGGGCAGAGGGGCGCAGGCCTTGAACCAGGTGTGGCTGAACGGCTCGCGCGGTTCGGCGTTCATCCAGTGGCGGCTTTCCACCGGACGCAGTTCGATCGGACGCGGCGCGATCATCTGGGCGCGCTTTTCCTCAGGGACTAGATGCAGGAACTTGCGGCGCAACTCCGCTTCGCTCGGCAGGTCTTCCGGGCGCGGCACGTCGGGGATCGCGTCCTGGTGGTGGACGCCGCTCTCGCGCTTGTGGAACGAGGCGACGAGGTTGAGGATCGGCGTGCCCTGCTGGCTGGCGACGACCCGGCGGTTCGAAAACGATCCGCCATCAAGGTCGCGCTCGACCTTGAAGTCGATTTCGTGGTCCTCGCTGCCGCCGCGCAGGAAATAGGCGTGGAGCGAGTGGACCGCGCGGTCTTCGGCCACGGTACGGTCGGCCGCGGCCAGTGCCTGGGCGATGACTTGTCCGCCGAATACGCGGCCCACGCCGCCACGCTTGCGCCGACCGGCAAAGTGGCCGTCTTCGCCAGGCTTCACGTCGAGCAGCTTGACCAGCCAGCGGACCAGTTCTTCGGGGGTTGGTTCTTGCGTCATGTCTTGCCTTTGCGGCGCGGGAACGGGTGCGTCAATAGGTCGCAACGCGCAACCTATGGGGCAGGAAATTACACTGTGGGCTTGCGGCCCAGTTCGGCGCTCAACAGACGCGCGAAGACGGCGCGGCGCAGCTTGCCACCGATCGCAATCGAAAGGCGGCCGACCGGGCGGCGCTCACGCCAGATGTGGTCGATCATCGGGTGATCGGCGGAGGCACAGCTATCGCACCATTCGACGGCCGGATTATCCAGCAGGGCAAGGTTCTCGCGCTGAAGCAGCACCCCGGGCGAGTAGCGCGAATAGCGCTCGTCAAAGGCGGTCTTGAACGAGAATGCGCCGGGCGGCGCGATGAAGCTCGCCAGCATGGCGACCGGCTGAGCATCCAGCGTCAAGGTCAGGCGTTCGAGCCGCCCCCGGCTGGCCGCGCCAGACAGGGCATCCTTGAACAGGCGCGTGGTCGACTGGTGCGACGCCAAGGCGGAGCCGGCAGCACCTTTCCAGCCGGAATGTTCGAGCGCCAGGAAGTCCTCAATCCAGCGGCTCAGCCGTTCGCCGTCATTGCGGCGCTCGATCTGAACTTCGCCAAGCTCTGACAGGCGCGCGAACTGACGGCGCAGTTCCTTGCGCTTCTTGCCCGACAGGCTCTCCTCGAAATAGGCTTGCGGCGATTGATCGGACGCGAGCATCGCGCGCTCCTCGTGCCAGACCAGTCCGGCTGGCCGGTCCTGTTCGCTCAGCACGGCTTGCAGCGCTGCATGAACTGGGCCGTCGAGCGCGAGTTGGGCCAAATGGAGGAACAGGCCATAGCCGGCGTGTTCGTCCGCCCAGTCCAGCAGCGCACGCCAAAACGCGCGCTCCAGCCTGGCGGCGACCAGCGGCGTGCCAAGGAAGCAGTTGCCGTGGATCCAGTTGCACAGCTGCGGGATCGGCCAGCGGTAATAGCGCGGCTCCAGCCGCAGCGGGATCAGCCCGGCCAGATCGCCGCCGTGTTCGAAGCACAGCATTCTGACGCTGCGCTGCGGATCGAGCGCGCGCAAGGCAGGAAGCAGGTACCAGCTTTCGTGGAAGGGATTGGGTTCGGCCGAGCAGGCCGCCAGCGCATCCCAGGCCAAGCGCTGTTCGGGCGTATCGAGCATCGACCAATCGGCCGCGCGCATCGCTCCCGTCGCTTGCGCGGCAGGGGTATTGCGGGCTGCTGGCCGATGATCGGCCCGGATTGTCGCAGCGGGATCGCTTGCCAAGTTGCTCGTCTCGTCGCGGCGGGATTGCCGTGCCCGTCATGCTTAACGCCGAAACGCCAAGGAATGGCTAACGCGAGTTGAAAGGGTTGAATGCAAAAGAAAACCCCGTCCGGATCGCTCCGGACGGGGCTTCGTTCACCCGGTGGGCGGCGTGATTTACACCGCGCCGTGTGCCAGCGCCGCGAGCAGCAGCAGCGCGACGATGTTGGTGATCTTGATCATCGGGTTCACGGCCGGGCCGGCGGTGTCCTTGTAGGGATCGCCCACGGTGTCACCCGTGACGGCGGCCTTGTGGGCTTCCGAGCCCTTGCCGCCGTGGTTGCCGTCTTCGATGTACTTCTTGGCATTGTCCCATGCGCCGCCGCCCGAAGTCATCGAGAGGGCGACGAACAGACCGCCGACGATCACGCCCAGCAGCAGCGCGCCAAGCGCGGCAAAGCCGTTTTCCTGACCGGCAACTGCGCCGATCACGAAGTAGACCACGATCGGCGCGAGCACTGGCAGCAGCGACGGGATGATCATTTCCTTGATCGCCGCCTTGGTGACCAGGTCGACGGTCCGGGCATAGTCCGGCTTCGATTCGTAGGTCATGATGCCGGGGTTTGCCTTGAACTGCTCGCGCACGTCGACCACGACGTCTCCGGCGGCGCGGCCCACGGCGGTCATGCCCATCGCACCGAACAGGTACGGGAGCAGCGCGCCGAGCAGCAGGCCAACGATGACATAGGGATTTTCGAGGCTGAAGTTCACCGTCAGGTTCGGGAAGAACTCCTTGAGGTCGGTGGTGTAGGCGGCGAACAGCACCAGTGCGGCAAGCCCGGCCGAACCGATCGCGTAGCCCTTCGTCACGGCCTTGGTGGTGTTGCCCACGGCGTCGAGCAGGTCGGTCTTTTCGCGGACGCTATCGTCAAGCCCTGCCATTTCGGCGATGCCGCCAGCATTGTCCGTCACCGGACCATAGGCGTCGAGCGCGACCACCATCCCGGCCAGTGCTAGCATCGCGGTGGCGCTATAGGCGATACCCAGGAGACCGGCGAGCTTGTAGGCGATGATGATCCCGGCCACGATCACGAGGGTCGGCAGGGCGGTTGCTTCAAGGCTGATGGCCAGGCCCTGGATCACGTTGGTGCCGTGGCCCGTTTCCGAAGCCTTGGCGATCGAGCGCACCGGGCGATAGCTCGTGCCGGTGTAGTACTCGGTAATCCAGATGATCAGGCCGGTAATGACCAGACCCAGCAGGGCGCAGTAGAACAGCGCGCGGCCGGTGATCGCGGTATCGCCGATCGCGGTTTCCATGCCGCCCAGCGCCTGGCCGGTGGCCCACCAGATCGCCGGAACCGCGAGGACCGCCGAAACCAGGAAGCCCTTGTACATGGCGCCCATGACGTTGTTCGACGAACCCAGCTTCACGAAGTAGGTGCCGATGATGCTGGTGACGATGCAGACGCCGCCGATCAGCAGCGGCAGCGACATCAGGTTCGGCAGCAGATCGCCCGCGCTCTTGAGCAGCAGCGCGGTGAGAACCATGGTCGCACCGACGGTGACGACATAGGTTTCGAACAGGTCGGCAGCCATGCCGGCGCAGTCGCCCACGTTGTCGCCCACGTTGTCGGCAATCACGGCCGGGTTGCGTGGATCGTCTTCGGGGA
>NZ_JAYSBK010000100.1:0-10757 GCF_041915465.1 Novosphingobium sp.
CTCGGCCTCAGCCACTCCAAGCTGACCTACCATACGCCCGAGGCCCCCTCTGACGTACTGGCCAGCGTGCCAGCGGTATTCTGACGGCGGCTCAGCCCGCCGAAAGGCCGCCGTCAATCGACAGCACAGAGCCGGTCACGTAGCCGGCCTGGGGCGACAGCAGCCAGACAACCGCATCGGCGACCTCATCAGGCTGGCCGATGCGGCCCATCGGCACCATGGCGTCCATCGCGTGGGCATCGCCGTTCATCACGCGCAGGAAGTTGGGTGTTTCGGTCCCACCCGGAGCGACCGCGTTGATGCGGATTCCGTCCGCCGCACATTCGAGCGCGACCGATTTGGTCAGTCCGACGACCGCGAACTTGCTGGCCGCATAATAGGCGATTCCGCCCATGCCCTTGAGCCCGAAGATCGAGGCATTGTTGACGATCGCCCCGCCGCCCTGCCGCCGCATCTGCGCCACCTGGTATTTCACACACCAATAGACCGAGCGGAAATTGAGATCGATGTAATAGTCTTCCTCATCCTCGCCGACCTGCTCGATCGGCGCGGGATCGCCATGTCCGCCCGCATTGTTGAAGGCAAGGTTCAGCGCGCCCAATTCCTTGACCGCCGCATCGACCGCAGCGCGCACTCCCGCGCGCTGGGAGACGTCGGCCGGATAGGCGATTGCCTTGCCGCCGAGCGCCGCAATTTCCGCCGCCACGGCCTCAAGCGGCTCTGCCCGCCTGCCCACCAGCAGCACCCGCGCCCCGGCGCGCGCCATGGCCAAGGCGGCGGCGCGGCCCATGCCCGAGCCGGCCCCGGTAACCATCGCCGCCTGCCCGGCAAGGGTAAGTTCGCTCATTTCGCGAAGCTGTCCTTGTAGGTATCGCGCAGCACGTTCTTCAGGATCTTGCCCATCGCATTGCGCGGGAATTCATCCAGTACGTGGACTGCCTTGGGCTGTTTGAAGCGGGCCAGCTTCTCACCGATCTGCGCGTCCATCGCGGCCATGGCGAAGGCATCGCCCTCGGTCGTGATCGCGGCCATCACCGCCTCGCCGAAATCGGGATGCGGCACGCCGAACACGGCTACGTCCTGCACGCCGGGCACTTCGGCCAGCAGCATCTCGATCTCGGCGGGATAGACGTTGTAGCCGCCCGAAATGATCAGGTCTTTCGAGCGGCCGGCGATGGTCACCCGGCCGGTCTCGTCCTTGAAGCCGGTATCACCGGTGCGGAAGAAGCCATCGGGATAGAAGCTCTCGGCCGTCGCCTCGGCCCGGCGCCAGTAACCGGCGCACAGGTTCGGACCCTTCATTTCGATTTCGCCCACTTCCCCGGCAGGCAGTTCGGCGCGATTGCCATCGACGATCCGCACCGATACGCCAGGCAGCGGATAGCCGACCGTGCCCGGGATCCGGCCCGACTGCTCATAGGGATTGGACGTGATCATCACCGTCTCGGTCATGCCGTAGCGCTCAAGGATGCGGTGCCCGGTGCGGTCCTCGAAGGCAGCAAAGACCGAGGGCAGCAGCGGCGCGGAGCCGCTGATGAACAGGCGGATGCCCGCGCTCGCCGCGCGGGTGAAGTCCGCGCTTTCGAGGAGACGGGTATAGAAGGTCGGCACGCCCATGAAGACGGTGGCCTCAGCCAGTTGGGCAATCACCTTGCCCGCATCGAACTTGGGCAGCATCCGAAGCGTCGCCGCGCTGTAAAGCCCGAGGTGCAGCGCCACGAACAGACCGTGGGCGTGGAACAGCGGCAGGCAGTGCAGGATCGTGTCTGCGTCGCTGAAGTGCCAGGCCTCGAACAGGGCGGCCACGTTGCTGCCAAGGTTGCCGTGGGTCAGCATCGCGCCCTTGGGGCGCCCCGTGGTGCCCGAAGTGAACAGGATCGCGGCAAGATCGTCGATGCCCATCGGTTCGACTGCAAGATCGGGCTCAAGGCCAGCCGCAAGCTCGCTCAGCGAACCGGTGCCGTCGGGATTGAGCGTTGCGCGCACTGCACGATCGCTTCCGGCAGGCGGCACCGCAGTTTTTTCGGCATGGACCAGCAGGACCGGATCCGCGTCTTCAACCAGTAGCGCCACTTCGGCGGCGGTATAGGCCGCGTTCATCGGCACAAAGATCGCACCCGATGCCAACACGGCCAGATAGGTGAAGACGAAGGCTGGTGAGTTCTCGGTCTTCACCATCACCCGCTCACCGCGCGTCACGCCAAGCTGTGCCAGCGCCGCGCGGTACCGGCCGACATGGGCGGGCAGTTCGGCAAAGGTGCAAACGGTCTGGTCGTTCCAGACGATTGCGGGCTTCGCGCCGTGTCCCGCTTCGCGCGCGTAGAAGATATCAACGATGTTGTCCGACATGCTCTCGGCCTTTGCAGTCTGTCGCCTTGCGGCTGGTCAAGCAGCCCATAGACACGGGTCCCGGTCACTTCAAAACCGCGCTCTCACTATCCGCGAACCGCGCGCCTTGCGTCACAAAAAAGCGAAGGCTGCCCGGCACACCGGACAGCCCTCCCTTCGCGGCACTGGTCAAGCTCAGAACTTGACCGAGGCCGTGAACGACCATTCGCGGCCGCGGTTGTAGACGCCTTCGAACGCCTGGATCGCATCCACCAGGATGCCCGAAAGCAGGTAGCGCTTGTCGCCGATGTTCTTCACCGTCAGCGCGAAGGTGTAGGTATCGTCAGACGAAGTCCAACCCAGGCTGGCATTGTAGAGGTGATAGCCCGGCTGGGCGATCTGGGCGGTGTTGAAGGTGTTGTTGTAGAACTTGCTGCGCCATGACCAGTCGACGTGCGGGCGCAGGGTCGATCCGCCCGGCAGTTCGAACTCATAGGTGATCGCCGCCGAGGCGGTCCACTTCGAGACGCGCTCGAACATGTTGTTCGGATTGATGTAGGTCGTCGCCTGGTCGATGTTCTTGTAGGACGCGTCGGTCAGGCCCAGCGTGCCTTCGATCAACAGACCCGGCAGGGGGCGCAGCTGGCCTTCGGCCTCGAAGCCCTTGATCGAGGCGCTGGCCGCGTTGCGGAACACCGGGGCGACGCTGGTGAAGACCTGGACCTGCAGGTCCTTGTAGTCGGTGTAATACCCCGCAAGGTTCAGGGTCACCAGGCGGTCGGGCGTCTGGAACTTCACGCCGCCTTCATAGACGTCGACCTTTTCCGGGTTGAACGAGGGGATCGCGGCGACCGGATCGGTGATCGGCGTGGTCACCCCCGGAATGATCGGCGGAAACACGCGCTGGCTGAAGCCGCCCGACTTGAACCCGCGCGACCAGGTGACATAGGTCATCAGCGAAGGGGTCGGCTGGTAGGCCAGGTTCACCATCGGGGTCACTTCGCTGAAGCTGACCTTCGCCTCGACATCGGGCAGCACGCGGGTGCCGGCATCGAAGATCGGCGAATTGAACGGCGCGCCAAGGAAGGCGGCGCGGTTTTCGATGATGTACTGGTCCGGGTGGAACGCCTTGCGATCATGCGTCCAGCGCAGACCCGCGGTGAGCTTCAGGGTATCGGTCAGTTCGTAGGTGCCCTGCCCGAACGCGGCAAAGCTTTCGTTGCGGAACGCGCCGCCCGACTGGAATTCCGAAATCGTGAACAGCAGGCGGTTCACGTTGACGCCCGATTCCTTGAAGTAATAGCCGCCGAGGATCCAGTTCAGCTTGCCGTCGAAGCTCTTGCCCAGAAGCTGCACTTCCTGGCTGAACTGCTCCTGCTTGATGCTGTCATAGAACTGCGCGATCACCACCGGCGAACCATCGCCGTCGCGGGCGAAGGTGCCGTCAAGCTTGCGATAGGCGGTGATGCTCTTGAGATCGAGGTCATCGGTCAATGCGACCGTGTTGACCATGCTGACGCCCCAGATATCCGAATTGGAATAGGACGGCGCGGTGCCGGCGTTGGCATCGGGGCCAAGCACGTAGCGGTTGTCATAGCAGCCCGCGACCGCGAGGTTGAGCGGCGCGGCGGCCGTCGCGCAGGGCACGAGACCGCCGCCAGCCATGACATTGGCGATGGTATTGGAAATATCGGCAAAGGGCGGGGTCGCAGGATCGGTGGTCTTGCCATAGTTGATCCCGATCAGCGACATCGCCGGGCCGTTTTCGCGGGCGGTAGTGCCATCGAAGCCAAGATCGACCGTCCAGCTATCGCTCGGCTTGATGCGCAGCGCGGCGCGGCCGGCAAAGCGGTTTGAATTGCCCAGCATCTTGCCGTCGAAAGTGCGGCGGACATAGCCGTCCTGCCCGAAATATCCGACCGAGACGCGCAGCGCGACCGCATCGCTGAACGGCAGGTTGGCCGTACCCTTGACCACGGTGAGGTTGTCGCTCCCGTAGGTGACCGAGGCATTGGCGGCGAGGGTCTGGTCCGGCGCGCGGGTGGTGATCGAGATCGCCCCGCCGATCGTGTTGCGCCCGAACAGCGTTCCCTGCGGCCCGCGCAACACTTCGATGCGCTCGAAATCGACCAGATCGAGGATCGCGCCAACCGAGCGCGCGACATAGACGCCATCGACATAGACGCCGACGCCGGGTTCGACGGTCGGCACGAAATCCTGCTGGCCGACGCCGCGGATATAGATCGAGGCGCTGTTGCTCGCCCCGCTGAACGAGGGGTTGTTCTGCAGCGTCATGTTGGGGGTCAGCTGGGCGAGGCCATCGGTGCTCTGGATGCCGCGCGCTTCAAGCGCCTTGTCGGAAAAGGCCGTAATTGAAATTGGCGTGTCCTGAAGGGATTCCTCGCGCTTGCGCGCCGTGACCGTGATGACTTCGTCGAGCGCCGAAACCTGCGGTGTGCCGTCAGCCTGTTCCTGCGCCAGAACCGGCGCGGAAGAAAGCAGCGCAGCGGCGGCCGAACCGAACAGAAATGCGCTTTTGAGCCCGCGCACAGCGCGGACGCGTTGAATAACCAGCATTGGATAACTCCCCATAGCGTTTGGATTATTCCGGCCGAACCTGCTTCCCTTAGGCCCGGCCGAAGAGAGAATCAGGCAGCGATCCCGGCGCGGGCCGCGAGGAATTCCTCTGCGGCAACCGCATCGTAGTACCAGGGCGCGATCGACTTCGGATCGTTGAAGCTGTTGGCCATCAGATGCGCGAGTTCCGCGTCCGTTTCGGCGGTCTTCAGGATCCGCATCATGTGTTCGGGCGGCACACCCAGCGTCTGGTTGGTGTAGGCGACCGGGAACCGGGCATAGTCCCAGTATTCCTCGAACACGGCGTTCATCCACGCCTCGTCGAACGGCGCATCGCCGCGCGCGTTGATCGCGTCGAGATAGATTTTCGCGCCCTTCGAGGCGTTGTTCGAACCCTGTCCGGTGAGCGGATCGTTGAGGCAGACCACATCCGCGAGGCCAAAGACCTTGGCCCCGCTCGGCAGGGTGGCAACCGGATACTTCGTCGTGGGTGTGATCCGCCCGCGCAGCACGGCCTTGTCGTCGGTCAGTTCCAGATGCCCATCGATGCGTTCGGCCTCGATCGGGAAAAAGGTGCGCAGCAGGTGCTCGCTCACCTCAAGGTGCTCTTGCGGGGTCTTCACATCGCCCCACACGTCCATCGGGCCGCCCGGGATGGACTCGATCGTGAAGATCTCGCACGGGCCGCTCAGCGTCAGGCCGGGGAACGAGACGAACTCGCCGATGCCCGGATTGATGTTGATACAGATCGCCGGAACGCCGGGGCGCGGATTGAAGCGGTTGACGTAGGTCAGCGCCAGCACGCGCTGCGGCTGAGTCAACGGCGAGCGTTCGGGGTTGCGGGTAAAGAGCTGCCCGATCTCGCCCTTGCCCGAGGCGACGATCACCAGGTCGTGGCTCTTGGCCAGATCCTCAAGTTCGGGAACGCCGGCATCGACGATGCGCAGATCGCCGCCCAGTTCGACGAAACGGTCGATCCATACCGGCATCTTGACGCGCTGGTCGATCGACTGGCCGGGTTCGTCCATGGCGCCCTGCCAGTAGAGCGCGACATTACCGTCGCTATCGGCCACGCGCATCTGCGCCCCGGCATATTGCGGCGCGCTGTCCTGCCAGTAATCGATCCCGAGTTCGCGCTCGAGGCCCAGCGCCATGCCATACATCGACTGGCTGGAAATCACCGGCCCGGCCGCCATCTGCTCGCCGGTGCGGTTGGACAGCATCGTAACGTCATGACCGGACATGAGCAGCCCGATCCCGAGGTGCAGACCGGCCTGACCGGCCCCGACAATTGCAATCTTCGCCATCGCTTCCTCTTGCCGTGATTGGAATGCGACAAGGCTATGGCAGCGCGGCGATGGCTCAATCCGCTGGGCGCAGCGTTTGTCCAGTTTTGGCAAGCAGGTGCGGCGCCCCCCCGAATGGCGCCGCCATCAGTCTAATGCGTGCGCACCCGCTGCAGGGTCTCGCGCGGGGTTTCGCCGAAGCGTTCGCGGTAACTGGCGGCGAATCGGCCGAAGTGATCGAAGCCCCAGCCAAGCGCGACGCTGGTCACGCTGGTGCCCGGTGCGGCGCGCAGCAGGTCGGCGCGAGCACGCTCCAGCCGGATTTCGCGCAGCAGTTGCAGCGGAGTCAGGCCAAGGTGTTTGCGGAACTGGTCGTGCAGCGTGCGCAGCGGCACCCCGCTGATCTCGCACAGGTCGGCAAGGTCGATCGGCTCGTGCGCATGGGCCTCAAGATAGTCGCGCACCTTGCGCACCGCGAGCGGCGCGGCGCGGCGATCGTTATGTTCGAAAGCATCGATTCCGTCCGGGGTCTGCATCATCAGCAACGCCGACATGAAGCAGGTTTCAAGGTGTGCCTTGAACAGCGGCGGCAACTGATCGCCAGCGAATTTCGATACACTGGCGAGGCTGTCGAGCATCGAGCGCAGCGCAAGACCGGCGGTTTCATCAAGCGCGACGGAAGGGCGCATGGCCAGCGCCTTGCGCACCGGCTGGCCGGAGTAAAGTTCTGCGAATCTTTCAAAACTTGCGCGCTCATAGCGCAGCACCGTCTTCTGGCAATCGGCGCTCCAGTACATCCCGATCGGCTTTTCGGGGTTCTGGACCGAGGCGAAACCCGGCATGCACGGGTGCTGCGTGCCATCGACCGAAACCCAGGCCCGTCCCCGGCTCGGCACCTGGATCAGGTAGAACTGGTCAAGGCTGCCCGGGGTCACCAGCACGTCCGCGCCATAGGTGACTTCCGCGATCGTCAGGCCCCGGCATTCGAAGCGCCGGGTAAGCAGATCCAGATTGCTGCGGCGGTTGATCAGCTGCATCTGGTGCTCGCAGTACATCCGCCCGACGTGGGCGCGAACTTCGTCGAAATCGCGCGATTTGAACGCGCGCCCAGCCAGCGCCTCGGGCAGACCGGGCGCAAAACCGGCGAGGTTTCCGGCCAACTGACCTGAAGGTACCATAATGGTCACCGTGCAAAAACGGGGCGGCCCTTCCCCCGGCAGCCCTTCCGGATGGCAATTTCGACACAGTTCCGCGCGCAGGTCAACTGCACCACCCATTTGCGCGATCGGGATAGTCGGCTGCCGGGGCCGGCTTTTTGCGTCTGATTCTCACATCGTATGAACCGCGCGCAGTTCAGCCAGAGACCAACCGACCGGAGAGTAACAATGCCGCAGCGATTCAAGGATGCCATGCGCGAACTGGCGGGGGCGGTGACGATCATCACCGCCGGAACCGGCGCGGACGCCGCAGGCCTGACCGCAACGGCAGTCTGTTCGCTGTCGATGGAGCCGCCGCGCCTGCTGGTCTGCATCAATCGTTCGGGCGCCACATTTGCGGCGTTGCTGGCCAGCGGCGAATTCTGTGTCAACGTGCTGGATGCCAAGCAAGAGGGCCTGGCCGTCGAGTTTGCGGGGCGCACCGGCAAGAGCGGGGCCGACAAGTTTGCCGGGGCCGAATGGGAACGCAGCGAAGCGGCACCCCCGCGCGATCTCGGCGCACTCGCTGCCGTCCATTGCCGCGTCCACAGCATGACTATCCTTGGTACCCACGCGATCGTCATCGGCGATGTTGTGCAGACCCACCTCGGGGATCCGGGCGCGGCGCTGATCTATCGCGACCAGCGCTTTCTCAGCGCATAGGATTGCCGCCACCACCCGCAACGCCGCGCAGTTGCCGGATGATCCGACGCTGCTCGGCGGCATCAGGCACCCGGCCCAGCAGCGATAGCGACACCGCACCCAGCACCTGGCCATCCTCACCCGTAACCGGCACAGCCATGCAAAAGAGGTCATCCCTGATCTCGCGGCGATCGAAGCCGACTCCGCGCTGCCTTACGTCCTCAACTTCGCGCCGGATCGCCTCTGGATCGGTCAGAGTGTGCTGGGTCAGCGCCACGAACGGCCCGCACTCCAGATAGGCGTCGAGTTCCTCGAGAGGCAGCGCGGCAAGCAGAACCTTGCCCACGGCCGAGCAATAGGCTTCAAGCTGCATGCGCTCTTCGGTGAACAGGTCGGCTTCGACCCCGTGTTCCTTGACGAGGTAGGTAACCATCCCGTCTTCCAGCACGCCGAAGTGGGCAAAGGCCCCATATTGGCGGGCGAGACGGGCAAGCGGACCACGCATTGCCGCTCCCGGCATCACCGCATCGGCCAAGCGCGCGGCGGCTTGTCCCGCAATGAAATGTCCCTTGCGCAGCCGGGTCAGGAATCCCTCTTCCTCCAACGTCATGGCAAGACGATGGGCCGTTGCGAGCGGCAGGCCCTGCGACTGGGCAATATCCGACAAACTGGAACGCCCTTGATCAGCGACAATCGCGGCAAGCAGGCGCAGGCCCTTGGACAGGGTGGAGGCGGAGGGTGTGGCCATGCCCGACCTATCTTCCACAAACTCTCACATAGCAAGAGAACGTGACCCGGCCCGTAATGCCATCACCGGCGAATCGCGTTAGACCAATGGCCAAGGAGAGCATTCGATGTCCGCCAATCACGAAATCATCGCGCAGATGCTGCGCGCGGCCTATGCCCAAAGCCCGATCCCGCCGCTGCGCGGCTTCCTTGAGCCGACCGACGCCGCCGGGGCCTATGCCGTGCAGGCGATCAACACCCGGCTGTGGGAAGCGCAGGGCCGCCGCATCGTCGGCCGCAAGGCTGGCCTCACCGCCGAAGCCGTGCAGAAGCAGCTTGGCGTCGACCAGCCCGACTTCGGCGTATTGTTCGACGATATGCGCGTGGCCGACGGCGGCAATCTCGACCCTGCGCGCTGCAATCAGGCCAAGGCCGAGGCGGAAATCGCCTTCGTGCTGGGGGCCGATCTGCCCTCGCCGCAGTCCACTGCCGCCGATGTCGCTGCTGCCGTCGCCACGGTTCACGCCGCGATCGAGATCGTCGACAGCCGCATTGCCGACTGGAAGATCACCTTTGCCGATACCGTGGCCGACAATGGCTCGTCCGCCTTCTTCGTGCTGTCCGAGGCCGGACTGCCGCTGGACGGGCTGGACCTTCCCGGTGCCGCCATGACCATGAGCGTGAATGGCGAAGTCGCCTCCACCGGCAAGGGCGCGGCGGTGATGGGCAATCCGCTCAACGCCGCAGCCTGGCTCGCCCAGACCCTCGCGGCGGCGGGCGAACCGCTGAAAGCGGGCGACGTGCTGCTGGCCGGTGCGCTTGGCCCGATGGTGGCGCTGAACGCCGGCGATGAAGTGCGCACCGAAATCGCAGGAATCGGTTCCTGCTCGTTCAGTTTCAAGGGAGCCTGATATGTCCGGCAAGACCAAGGTAGCGATCATCGGTTCGGGCAACATCGGCACCGACCTGATGATCAAGGTGATGCGCCTGTCCAAGGTGCTGGAAATGGGCGTGATGGTGGGGATCGACCCGGTCTCCGACGGCCTTGCCCGCGCGGCCCGCATGGGCGTTGCCACCACCCACGAAGGGATCGACGGGCTGATCGCCATGCCCGAATTCGCCGACGTCGAAATCGTGTTCGACGCGACCAGTGCCGGGGCGCACAAGCGCAACAGCGAACTGGTGTTGGCGGCCGGCAAGCGGATGGTGGACCTCACCCCTGCCGCCATTGGCCCCTACGTGATCCCGCCGGTCAACGGCGAGGCCTGCCTCGATGCGAAGAACGTCAACATGGTGACCTGCGGCGGCCAGGCGACGATCCCGATCGTTGCGGCGGTAAACCGCGTGTCCAAGGTCCACTACGGTGAGATCGTCGCCTCGATTGCTTCGAAGAGCGCCGGTCCCGGCACCCGCGCCAACATCGACGAGTTCACCGAGACGACCAGCCAGGCGATCATGGACGTCGGCGGGGCAACGCGCGGCAAGGCGATCATCGTGCTCAACCCGGCCGAACCGCCGCTGATCATGCGCGATACGGTCTACTGCCTGTGCGACGATGCCGACCAGGACGCGATCCGGCAGTCGGTGCACGATATGGTTGCCGAAGTGCAATCATACGTCCCCGGCTACCGGCTGAAGCAGGCGGTGCAGTTCGAGCATATCGGCTCCAACCGCCCGCTGCGCATCCCGGAAATGGACGGCGAGTTTACCGGCCTCAAGGTCTCGGTGTTCCTCGAAGTCGAAGGCGCGGCGCATTACCTGCCCGCCTATGCCGGCAACCTTGACATCATGACCTCGGCAGCGATGAAGACCGCCGAGAAGATTGCAGCGCGCATGCACGAAGGAGCGGCGGCATGACTTTCGATCCCACCTCGCAGAAGCTCTATATCCAGGACGTCACCCTGCGCGACGGGATGCACGCGGTGCGTCACCAGTATGGCCTCGAACACGTCAAGGCGATCGCCAAGGCGCTCGACCGCGCGGGCGTCGATGCGATCGAGGT
>NZ_JAYSBK010000101.1:0-10727 GCF_041915465.1 Novosphingobium sp.
GAATCCGTTGCTCATGGCGGGCCTGATGCCTTCGGAAATTCCCTCTGGCAACCCTTGGACCATGCGCCTATCTGGGCGCCATGAACGATCTTGCAAATGCACCGCGCGATATCCCTGCCCGGGAAGGGGCCGAACGCCCCACGGAACGCCAGCGCAAGCCCGACTGGATCCGCGTTAAGGCCCCGACATCCAAGGGTTATGGCGAAACCCGCCAGTTGATGCGCGACCTCAAGCTGCACACTGTGTGTGAGGAAGCCGCCTGCCCGAACATCGGCGAATGCTGGACCAAGAAGCACGCCACGGTGATGATCCTGGGTGACATCTGCACCCGCGCCTGCGCGTTCTGCAACGTCAAGACCGGGATGCCGCGCGCGGTCGATCCGCTTGAGCCTGAACACGTCGCGGCAGCGGCGGCGAAGATGGGGCTGGAACACATCGTCATCACCTCGGTCGACCGCGATGACCTGCCCGACGGCGGTGCCGGGCATTTCGTCAAGGTGATCAAGGCCCTGCGCCGCGAGACTCCCGACACCACGATCGAGATCCTGACCCCGGATTTCCGCGGCAAGATGCGCGCCTCGGTCGAAGCAATCGTTGCCGCCGGGCCGGACGTGTACAACCACAACCTCGAAACCGTGCCGCGGCTCTATCCCACGATCCGTCCGGGCGCGCGCTATTACGCCTCGTTGCGCCTGCTCGAAGAGGTCAAGAACCACGACCCGCTGGTCTTCACCAAGAGCGGGATCATGCTTGGGCTGGGCGAGGAACGCCTTGAGGTCCATCAGGTGATGGACGACATGCGCAGCGCCGGGATCGACTTCATGACGATGGGCCAATACCTCCAGCCCACGCCCCGCCACGTCGCCGTCGCCGAGTTCGTCACCCCGGATACGTTCAACTCCTATGCCTCGATTGCGCGGTCGAAGGGCTTTTTGCAGGTCGCGTCCAGCCCGCTGACCCGTTCGAGCTATCACGCGGGGGACGATTTCAAGGAAATGCGCGCAGCCCGGCAGGCCCAGGTCGGGCTCGCCCGTCGCTAGCAATGCCGGGGATTCGCGAAACCCGCCGCCTGCCCTACACGGCCGAACAGATGTTCGACCTGGTCGCAGACGTCGCCCGCTATGGCGAGTTCCTGCCGTGGGTGGTGGCGACGCGGGTCAAGTCGGACAGCGAGACCGAAATGCTGGCCGACATGCTGGTCGGCTTCAAGGCGCTGCGCGAGAAGTTTACCTCGCGCGTCGAAAAGCAGCGCCCGCACCGGATCAAGGTCCACTATGTCGACGGGCCGATGCGCGATCTCGACAATGTCTGGGAATTTCGCGACGTAGCGGGCGGCTGCGAGGTGGAGTTCCTCGTCACCTTCACCTTCCGCAACGCGGTGTTCGAAAAACTCGCCGGGCAGTATTTCGACCGGGCCTTTCGCAAGATGGTCGGCGCCTTCGAAGAGCGCGCCGAACAGCTTTACGGCAGCAGCAGTTCCAGCGCCACCAGCGCCGCCTGATGGCGCACGGAATCGCGGCTTGAACCGTCAAGCAGGCGTTCTTCGCCCACCAGTTCCTCGCTGCCGCGCACTGCACGGGCAAACACCACGGTGCCGACCGGCTTCTGCTCGGTCCCCCCGCCGGGTCCGGCAATTCCGCTGATCGCAACGGCGACATCGGCGCCGCTGTGGTTCAGTGCGCCCTGGGCCATGGCCCAGGCACAGGCGATCGATACCGCACCGAAGGTTTCGATAATATCGCCCGAAACGCCCAGCAGTTCGCGCTTGGCTTCGTTCGAATAGGTCACGAACCCGCGATCGAGCACGTCGGACGATCCCGGAATCTCGGTCAGTGCCGCCGATACGAGGCCGCCAGTGCAGCTTTCGGCCAGCGCAACGGTGCGCCCCGCGGCGCGGTTCTCGGCAATGACCTTGGCGGCCAGTTCGGCCAGATCGGCAGGAAGCAAACTCACGGGGATTTCCCTATGCAACGAATCGCGGGGGCCGCCTTGGTCCCGTTTGCGGGTAAAATCCAGCCTTGCTTGCTTGCCGCTACGACATCAGGCGCGCAGCAAGGTTGCGATGGCCTGAGTGGCGATCCCTTCGCCGCGTCCGGCAAAACCGAGTCGCTCGGTCGTGGTGGCCTTCACGCTGACCGCCGCAATCGGTGTGCCGAGCAGGTCCGCCAACCGCTCGCGCATGGCCTGCCGGTGAGGGCCGATCTTGGGGGCCTCGCAGATGATCGTCAGGTCGACATTTCCAATCCTGTAGCCAGCCTTGGCGGCCAACGACACGGCGTGGGACAGGAAGCGGTCCGAACTGGCGCCCTTCCATTGTTCGTCAGACGGCGGGAAATGGCTGCCAATATCGCCATCGCCAATCGCGCCAAGGATCGCATCGACCAGCGCATGGATCGCCACGTCGGCATCGGAATGACCGGCAAGTCCGCGCGCATGGTCAATCTTGACCCCGCACAGCCACAATTCCTCGCCATCGGCCAGGCGATGGACGTCATAGCCGGTACCCACCCGCATGGGTGGCAGTTCCGTGCCGAAATCGCTGGCAAAGGTAAGCTTGTGCAAGGCTTCGTCTCCATCGACGAGGGCAATCGTCAGGCCGGCAGCCTGGGCCACCTGGGCGTCGTCTCCGGTCTCGGGCGCGCCGTCCCAGGCGCGGTGCGCGGCAAGGATGTCGTTATATCGGAACGCCTGCGGCGTCTGCACCCGGCGGAGCGCCTCACGCCGTGCGGGGGCACCCATGACGCAGCCTTCAGCATGGGCCAGGCTATCGACAACCGGCAGCACCGGGATCGCGCCCGGCTTGTCCGACAGTGCCGCAACAAGGCGATGAATGACGTCCTGGGGCAGGTTAGGCCGCGCGGCATCGTGGATCAGGACGATGGCAGGCTCGGCAGCCTCCAGTGCTTCGAGGGCCTTGCGCACCGATTCCTGCCGGGTTGCCCCGCCGGTGACGAATTGAACCCCGGGGACGCCCGCTAGCGCCGCTCGCGCGAGTTCCTCGCCACCCTCGGGAATGGCGACAACGATCGGAGCGATGCCCGCAGCCGCCAGCGCCTCGGCCGAATGCCGCACCACCGGTTTGCCGCGCCATGGTGCGAACTGCTTGGGCAACGGCTGCCCGGCGCGCAGACCTTGCCCTGCTGCAACGATCACGGCGGCGATACGGGCGGGAAGGGGGGCGGGTTCGGCAATCATCCACCGCGCGGGTAAAGTGTTGCGGTTCCGACGGCAATTCCCTATGTGCTGCCCAAATTTTAGGCACCGCAATGAACCCGCTTCCAACTCCGCCCCAACTGGCCCCGATCCAGATCGGTCCCGAAACGATCGATTGCCCGGTCGTGCTCGCCCCGATGACCGGGGTTACCGACCTGCCATTCCGCCGTCTGGTGCGCCGTTTCGGCTCGGGCCTCAACGTCACGGAAATGATCGCGAGCCCCGCCGCGATCCGCGAAACACGCCAGTCGGTCCAGAAGGCCGCGTGGGATTCGGCTGAGGAACCGGTTTCGATGCAGCTGGTCGGCTGCGTGCCGGAACAGATGGCAGAAGCTGCAAAGCTTTCGGAAGATCGCGGTGCGGCGATCATCGACATCAACATGGGCTGCCCGGTGCGCAAGATCGTCAACGGCGATGCCGGCTCGGCGCTGATGCGCGACCTGCCGCTGGCGACCAGGCTGATCGAGGCGACGGTGAAAGCCGTGAAGGTGCCAGTCACCGTCAAGATGCGGATGGGCTGGTGCCATGACAGCCTCAACGCTCCTCAGCTCGCACGGATTGCCGAGGATCTGGGCGCAAAAATGGTCACCGTCCATGGCCGCACCCGCAACCAGCTTTACAAGGGCCACGCCGACTGGGCCTTTGTTCGCAACGTGAAGGAAGCCGTATCGATCCCCGTGATCGTCAACGGCGACATCTGCGGGATCGACGATGCTGCCAAGGCGCTGGAACAGTCCGGCGCGGACGGGGTGATGATCGGGCGCGGCGCCTATGGCAAGCCGTGGCTGCTCGCCCAGGTGATGCACTGGCTGCGCACCGGCGAACAACTGGCCGATCCGACGCTGGAAGAGCAGTTGGCGCTGATCCTTGAGCATTACCAGTGGATGCTCGACCTTTATGGCGAGGATACCGGCGTCAAGATGGCCCGCAAGCATCTTGGCTGGTACACGCGCGGGCTGCACGGCTCGGCCAACTTCCGCAACATGGTCAACTTCGTCGATGACGCGCAGGCGGTGATGCAGCACCTGCGCGATTTCTACGATCCGTTCCTCGCCCGCCAGGCGGCCTGATCCCGATGCAGGATGCCCAGCGCCAGCTAGCCAGCCTGCCGCTTGCGGTGGTGCTGCTGGCGCCCGGGCAGAAGATCGCGGCAGCGAACCCGGCCGCCGAACAGTTTCTGGGCCAGAGCTTTCGCCGTCTCTCGGGCAAGACCCTGGCGCAACTCCTGGTGTTCGACGAGCCGCTGCTGGCGGCACGCCTGAGCGAAGCCGATGCGCATGTGTCGGCGCGGGCCATTGAGGTGGGGGTGCTGGGGCACGGGCCGCGCCGGATCGACGTGACCGTCGCCCCACTGCTCGATCAACCGGGCTGGCAGGTCATGACCTTCCAGGACATATCGAGTGCGGAAGCGATCAGCGGCAATCCGACCGCAGGGGACGACAGCGTGCTGCGTGCGCCCGAAATCCTCGCCCACGAGATCAAGAACCCGCTGGCAGGCATTCGCGGAGCGGCGCAGCTGCTCGGCCGCAAGCTGGAAGGGGGCGACCTTGCCCTGACCGGGCTGATCGCGGACGAGGTCGACCGGATCGCCAAGCTGATCGACCAGATGCAATCGCTTTCGCGTCGAACTGCGCCAGAGCTTTCGCCCTGCAATCTTCACGAAGCGATCCGCCGCGCCCGTGCGGTGATCGATGCCAGCGGCAAGGCGCCGCAGATCGTGGAAGAGTTCGACCCTTCGCTGCCGCCGGTCATGGGCAATCCAGACGCGCTGGTGCAGGTCGTGATCAACCTGCTGGCCAATGCCGCCGATGCCTGCCGCAGTGCCGAAAATCCGCGCATCGCCGTGCGCACCCGCTTCGCCAGCGGCCTGCAACTGCATCGCGGCGCCGATGGCAAGCCCGTGCGGCTGCCAATCGAACTGCGCGTATCGGACAATGGCCCGGGGATCGATCCGTCGATGCGTGACCATATCTTCGAACCCTTTGTCACCACCAAGAAGAGCGGGCAGGGGCTTGGCCTGGCGCTGGTCCGCCGCCTGGTACGCGACATGAACGGCCGCATCGGTCACGACCGCGACGATGGGGCCGGCCTGACCCACTTTCGCGTGCACTTGCCAATGGCCAACGAACAGACGCGCAAGAGCGCCAAGCCAAAGGATCCCGTATGAGCGTGCTGCTGGTTGAAGACGACGTTTCGATTGCGATCGTCATCACCGCTGCGCTGGAGGCGGAGGGTTTTTCGGTCACCCATTGCGACAGCATTGCCGAGCGCGACCGTCTGCTGGCGAATGAGCAGTTCGAGGCGCTGGTTACCGACGTCATGCTGACCGACGGCGATGGGATCGAAACCATCGGCACTGTTCGCACCCTCGCGCCCGATATGCCGATCATCATCCTGTCGGCGCAGAACACGCTCGATACGGCGGTCCGCGCCAGCGATACCGAGGCCTTCGAATATTTCCCCAAGCCCTTCGACATCGACGAACTGGCCCGCACAGTGCGCCAGGCCGTGGGCGCGGCAGCCGCGCGCGGTGGGGGCGAGAGCGAGGCGCCCGTTGCCGGCCTGCCGCTGGTCGGGCGCAGCGCCGCGATGCAGGCGGTCTACCGCATGATCACGCGCGTATTGCGCAACGATCTGACCGTTCTGATCCTGGGTGAAAGTGGCACCGGCAAGGAATTGGTGGCCGAGGCGATCCACCAGCTTGGCCACCGCAAGGACGGCCCCTTCGTGGCGGTCAACACGGCCGCGATCCCCGCCGAACTGATCGAAAGCGAACTGTTCGGGCACGAAAAGGGCGCCTTTACCGGCGCGGTTGCGCGGCACATCGGCAAGTTCGAACAGGCCAGCGGCGGCACGCTGTTCCTCGATGAAATCGGTGATATGCCGATGCAGGCCCAGACCCGCCTGCTGCGAGCCCTGCAATCGGGCAGCGTCCGGCGCGTAGGCGGGCGCGATGAAATCAAGGTCGACGTCCGGATCATCGCGGCGACCAACAAGGACCTCGAGCCGATGATCGCGGCGGGCACCTTCCGCGAGGATCTTTATTACCGGCTCAACGTCGTGCCCATCATGCTGCCGCCCCTGCGCGAGCGCGCCGACGATATCCCGGCACTGGCGCGGCATTTCCTGCATCTGGCCGCGAATGAAGGCCTGCCGCGCCATATCCTGAGCGACGCTGCCGCCGCCGTACTTGCGCGGCAGCCCTGGCGCGGCAATGTGCGCGAACTGCGCAACTTCATCTACCGCCTTGCCCTGCTCGCGCGCGAGGAAGCGATCGACGCCGGCTCGGTCGAGACGTTGCTCGCCACCACCGCACGGACCGACAGCGACGCGGCCGGAACGGTCGATCTGGCCGGGGCCGTGGTGCATTGGCTGGCGCACAACCGCCCCGCCAACGGCCATGTCTACGACTTGGCGCTGGCCGCGTTCGAACGTCCGCTATTCCTTGAAGCCCTGCGCGAAACCGGCGGCAACCAGCTGCGCGCGGCGCAGCTGCTGGGCATCAATCGCAACACGCTGCGCAAGCGCCTGCACGAGCTTGCCATCGATCCCACCGGCCTGTCCCGCGAGGGCTGACCCGGGCGCGACGGCCAGGCCCGCGAACTGCGGGGAATTTGCGCCAAACGGCATGCAAAACCCCTTGCAAACCTGCAACAGGGGTGTTGTAACTCGGCAACGATGGAGGCGACGCCAAAAAATCGCTGGCCGCGCTGGTGGCGGCAACTGCAGCTTCGCGCGCGCCGGGCGAACTTCTTCGCAATCATGGCGATCATCTCGGTCATTGCGTTCCTGGTGATGACCGCAGTCAGCTGGATTGCGATTGCAGATCAGTCCCGTCGTGGGCAGCTATTGCCCACCGATCTTACCGCAACGCTTCTGGTCGGCACGCTGGTCCCGGCAATGGCGCTGCTGGTCCTGCTTGGGCGGCATATCGCGCTGCAACGCGCCGCCGAGACGGCGGGCGGGGGCGGGCAGCTGCACGTCCGGCTGGTGTTCCTGTTCTCGATGATTTCGGCCGTGCCGACGCTGCTGGTGGTGATCTTCGCCTCGTTCCTGTTCCAGTCGGGCGTCGAATTCTGGTTTTCGGACAATTCGCGCGGGCTGCTGGAAAACGCCAACAAGCTGGCGCGCGGCTATTACGAACAGACCCAGCGCGACATGGAATACGAATCGTTGGCTATGGCCGCCGACCTGCGCGACGAACTCAGCCAGGTGCCGATGGCCAGTGCCGAATTCCAGGATTACTATTTATATCAGGTACTTCATCGCAAGATCAACGAATCCACCATCCTTCAGAAGGGCACCGACGGCCAGCTCCACAAGGCCGCCTTTACCCGCGGCGAGGCGCCCCTGTCGGAAATCTCTGGCGATGCGCTGCGCCAACTCGATCAGGGCAGCGAAATCGTGGTCAGCTCGGAAGGCAACAGCATCAAGGCTGTTACCCCGATCGACCGCCGCGTTGGCATCTATCTCTTCACGGCCCGAAAGTCCGATCTGCTATCGGCCGGCTACGCGCAGAACATCGTGCGCGCCTATGACGAACTGACCCAGCGCGCGCGGATCCTGCAATTACGCTTCAACGTCGGCCTGTTCGTCGCCAGCCTGATGCTCGTGGGGCTGGCGGTATGGTTCGGGCTGCGCTTTGCCGACCGGCAGGTCAAACCGCTCTACGAACTGGTCGACGCCGCCCGGCAGGTCGGTGCGGGCAATTTCACGATGCGGGTCGAAGGGCGCACCGGGGCGGACGAAATCGGCCTGCTCAATCGCGCATTCAACCGCATGACCCAGCAGCTCGAGCGCCAGACCCAAGACCTGATTGGCGCCAACCAGCAACTCGACGAACGCCGCGCCTTTATCGAAGCCGTACTCGAATCGATCACCGCCGGGATCATCTCGACCGATGCCGAAGACCGGATCCGCCTGATGAACTCCTCGGCCCAGAAGCTGCTCCTCGATCGAGATGCGGACACGCCGATCGGCAGCAAGCTCGCCGAGGTTCTGCCCCAGCTTTCCGGCATTGTCGAAGGCGGGAAGGGGAGCGGCATCGTGCAATATGCACGGGGCAACGACCTGCTCACCCTCGCGGTCAAGAGCACCGGCTCGGCCGCCGGCCACGTTATCACCTTCGAGGACATTACCCGCCAGCTGCTCGACCAGCGCCAGGCTGCATGGTCCGACGTGGCGCGCCGGATCGCACACGAAATCAAGAACCCGCTGACCCCGATTCAGCTCGCGACGGAGCGGCTCAACCGGCGCTACCGCAAGCTGATCACGGCGGATGCCGAACTGTTCGAGGAACTGACCGGCACGATCATCCGCCAGGTCGGCGACCTTCGCCGCATGGTTGACGAATTCTCATCGTTTGCGCGCTTGCCCAAGCCCGTGTTCCGCGGCGAAGACCCCGTCGATCTGGCCCGCCAGGCCCTGTTCCTGCAGGAAGTTTCGCGCCCCGACATCAATTTCACCTTCTCGAGCGATGGCGAGGTCGGGATCATCGCCTGCGACCGTCACCAGTTCGGCCAGGCCATGACCAATGTGATCAAGAACGCGGTCGAAGCGATCGAGGCGCGACAAAAGACGGCCGAGGCCGACTATCGCGGCCATATCGACGTTTCGATCGTCCACTCTGCCAACGACGTTATGATCACGGTCAAGGACAACGGCATCGGCCTGCCGCAGGATCGCGAACGCATCGTCGAGCCCTATGTCACCACGCGCGAGAAGGGCACCGGGCTTGGTCTCGCGATCGTCAACAAGATTGTCGAGGAGCACGGCGGCGAAATGACCTTCGCTTCCGGTGATCCCGATGGAACCGCCGTCACCATGCGCTTTGCCCGCGATCCGGTGTCTGATGGCAAGTCTACGCAGGAAGCGGCCGAATAAATTGAACCAGGGAAGATCAATGGCGCTCGATATCCTCATCGTCGATGATGAACGCGACATCCGCGAGCTCGTGGCCGGAGTCCTCAGCGACGAAGGCTACGAATGCCGCACCGCAGGCGACAGCACCACCGCCCTCGACATGATCGACCAGCGCCGGCCAAGCCTCGTCCTGCTCGACGTCTGGCTCCACGGCAGCCCGATGGACGGGCTTGAAGTGCTGGATGCGATCAAGGCGCGCGAGCCGGAACTGCCGGTGATCATCTTCTCCGGCCACGGCAACATCGACACCGCTGTCTCGGCAATCGGGCGCGGGGCGATGGATTTCATCGAAAAGCCCTTCGAAGCCGAGCGCCTGCTCCTGCTCGTCGCCCGCGCCACCGAAACTGAGCGCCTGCGCCGTGAGAACGCGCGGCTGCGCGAAGGTTTTGTCACGGCTGACGAATTCACCGGCAACAGCTCGGCAATCAACCAGGTCCGCGCGACGCTGAAGCGGGTGTCGAACACCGGCAGCCGCCTGCTCATCTCCGGTCCCGCCGGCTCCGGCAAGGAGGTCGCCGCTCGGCTGCTCCACAGCTGGAGCCCGCGGGCAAACGGTGCCTTCGTCACGGTCAATTCCGCCCGCATCACCCCCGAGCGCTTCGAGCAGGAACTGTTTGGGGAAGAGCAGGGCGGCAAGCTGGTGCGCGCCGGCCTGCTTGAAATGGCCGATGGCGGTACGCTCTACCTCGACGAGGTGGCCGACATGCCGCTTTCGACCCAGGCCCGGATCCTGCGCGTGCTGACCGAACAGGCCTTTGTCCGCGTCGGCGGTCACCGCCAGATCCGCGTTGACGTCCGGGTGGTGTCCTCCACCGCGCGCGATCTTGAAAAGGAAATCGGCGAGAAGCGCTTCCGCGAAGACCTGTTCTACCGGCTCAATGTTGTGCCGGTTTCAATCCCCTCGCTGGCGGACCGGCGCGAGGACATTCCGGCCCTGGTGGATCACTTCTTTGCACGCTTTGCCGCCGATCAGGGCGTCGCCCCGCCCGAAGTCAGCGTCGAAGCCATGGCCGCGCTGCAGAGCTATGAATGGCCCGGCAACGTGCGCCAGCTGCGCAACGTGGTCGAACGCACCTTTATCCTCACCCCGCGCGAACGCCTTGGCCGGATCGATCCGGACATGCTTCCACCCGAAATCGTCTCTGGCCGGATTGCAGGCGAGAGTGGCATGCCCTCGCTGATGGGGGTTCCGCTGCGCGAAGCACGCGAGAATTTCGAGCGCGAGTACCTGCGCGTTCAGATCCGCCGATTCTCGGGCAACATCTCGCGCACGGCTTCATTCATCGGGATGGAGCGCTCGGCCTTGCACCGCAAGCTCAAACTGCTTGGCATGGTCGAGCGGCGGGAGGATGAAGAAAGTCTCGAATCCGAATCAGAAGAATGACGCAATGCAGCATGAAGGCCGTTGTCGTCAGCTTGCGTAAAGGTTAGTATCACTAACCAATGAGTTCCGGCTTGCTCCTTCGGGGGCGGCCTGATTGCGGACCGCAGCAGCGGCCGCCAACAAACAAGAAGGAGTTAAACCATGCCCTCGACCACTGGCTCGCGAACCCTCTCCGCGCGGCCGCGCCCTCCCAAGCCCGAAGCCGAAG
>NZ_JAYSBK010000102.1:0-10672 GCF_041915465.1 Novosphingobium sp.
CGCCGCGCATCATGCCGACCACGCCGGTGCGGCCCACTTCGACCAGGCCCAGTTCGCGCATCAGCGAAACGAAGCGGTCGATCTTGTCGGGCGTGCCGGTCAGTTCGAACACGAAGCTGCTGGTGGTAGTGTCGACCACCTTGGCGCGGAACACGTCGGCCAGGCGCAGCGCCTCGACCCGCGCCTCGCCGGTTCCGGCCACCTTGACCAGCGCCAGTTCGCGCTCCACGTGGGCGCCCATTTCGGTGAGGTCGGTCACCTTGTGGACGGGCACCAGCCGGTCCAGCTGGGCGTGGATCTGGTCAATCACGGCGGGCGGGCCATGGGTGACGATGGTGATCCGGCTGACCGAGTGGTTCTCGGTAATGTCGGCCACGGTCAGGCTGTCGATGTTATAGCCGCGCGCGGTAAACAGGCCGGCGATCTTGGCGAGAATCCCCGCCTCGTTGTCGACCGTGATGGTCAGGACGTGGCGTTCCGACGCCTCTTGCTTGATCTTCATCATAACCTGTGAAACCTCAAACCAGCGCCTTGGCCGCGTCGTCCATCGTTCCTGCCACGGCATCGCCGTAGAGGATCATGTCGGTGTGCGCAGCCCCGCTCGGGATCATCGGGAAGCAGTTGGCTTCCTTGGCGACGAGGCAATCGACGATCACCGGACCGTCATGGTCGATCATCGCCTGGATGCCCGCGTCGAGCTCCGCCTCGCTTTCGATGCGGATGCCCTTCCACCCGTATGCCTCGGCCAGCTTCACGAAATCGGGCAGGCTGTCCGAGTATGACTGCGAATACCGGCTTTCATAGGTCAGTTCCTGCCACTGGCGAACCATCCCCATCCATTCGTTGTTGAGGATGAAGACCTTGACCGGCAGGCGGTACTGCGTGGCGGTGCCGAGTTCCTGGATGTTCATCTGGATCGAGGCGTCGCCCGCGATGTCGATCACCAGGCTGTCCGGGTTGCCGAGCTGGGCGCCGATCGCGGCGGGCAGGCCATAGCCCATCGTACCCAGACCGCCCGAGGTCAGCCACTTGTTCGGCCCGAAGAAGTGGAAGTACTGCGCCGCCCACATCTGATGCTGGCCGACTTCGGTGGCGATTACCGGATCCTTGTCCTTGGTCAGCGCGAACAGGCGCTCGATCGCGCGCTGCGGCATGATCGCGGCCTTGTTGTCGGGATAGGCCAGGCTCTTGCGGGTGCGCCAGCCGTCGATCCGCCCCTTCCAGTCCGAAAGGTCTCGCCCCTTGCGTTTGCCCCAGGCCTCAATCAGCTGTTCCAGCACCTCGGTGCAATCGCCCACGATCGGCAGGTCGACGGGGACCGTCTTGTTGATCGAGGAACGGTCGATATCGATATGGATCTTGGTCGAATTGGGTGCAAAGGCATCGAGCCGCCCGGTCACGCGGTCGTCAAAACGCGCGCCGATGGCCACGATCAGGTCGGCCTGATTCATCGCCATGTTCGATTCGTAGGTGCCGTGCATCCCCAGCATCCCGAGCCAGTCGGGATGACCGGACGGGAACGCGCCGAGGCCCATCAGGGTGGAAGTGACAGGCGCACCGGTCAGTTCCTGAAGTTCGCGCAGCAGCGTGGTGGCGCGCGGGCCGGAATTGATCACGCCGCCGCCGGTATAGAAAATTGGCGCGCGGGCATTGGCGAGCAGTTCGATCGCCTTGGCAATGTCCTTGTCGCTGCCGCGGGTCTGCGGGGCATAGCGGATCGGCCTTTGCGGGGCCGCTCCGGTCCAGGTGGCGGTCGCGATCTGGACGTCCTTGGGCATGTCGATCACGACCGGGCCGGGACGGCCGGTGGTGGCGATGCGGAAGGCTTCCTCGACGATCCCGGCCAGTTCCGCCGGATCCTTCACCAGATAGTTGTGCTTGGTGCAGTGGCGGGTGATGCCGATGGTGTCGGCTTCCTGGAACGCGTCGGAACCGATCAGGCCGGTCGGGACCTGGCCGGTGATGACGACCAGCGGAATCGAATCCATGAAGGCGTCGGCAATCCCGGTAACCGCATTGGTCGCGCCGGGGCCAGAGGTGACGAGCACGACACCGGGCTTGCCGGTGGAGCGGGCATAACCTTCGGCGGCGTGGGCCGCACCGGCTTCGTGGCGGACCAGAATGTGACGGATGCGGGCATCGCCGAACAGCGCGTCATAGATCGGCAGCACGGCGCCGCCGGGATAGCCGAACACGAATTCGACCCCCTGCTGGACCAGGCTTTCGACCAGAATGCTTGCGCCGCTGCGCTCCTCGCTCACGTTCAAAACCTTTCAATAAAATTCGCGGGTTCCATGAAAGGACCGACCCGGCACAGTCGCCTGTGCCGGGTCCCCTCTCCAACTCGCGCAAAGCCCGCACGCGGCGGGTGTTGACACTGCCTCTAAGGGACAGGAAATATCATGTCAACCCCGAAGTGCGTAATAAAGTTGCGAATACCTCAAGCTCGGAGAAAGCATCATTCAGAACCCGCGGCCAATCGGCCGGGGGCTGCCGCCTGAACCATGTAAACTGCCGTTTGGCGTAGTTGCGGGTAGCCTGCGCGCCGCGCGATTCCGCCTCTTCCAGCGTGATTTCGCCGCGCAGGAAGGCGGCAATTTCGGGCACGCCGATGGCGCGCATGACGGGCAGGGCGGGGTCGAGCTTACGCTCAAGCAGCGCCTTCACTTCATCAATTGCGCCGAGCGCCAGCATCTTTGCGAACCGCGCGTCGCAGCGGGCATAAAGCGTGGCGCGGTCCGGCAGCAGGATCGCCGGGTGGAGCGCGATCTCGTTCGCGATCCCGCCCACGCGCTCGGCCTGCCACACGGCCAGCGGCCGCCCGGTCGAACGCACCACTTCCAGCGCGCGGGTGATCCGCGCGGCGTCTGCCGGGGCGAGCAGGGCGGCGCGCGCCGGGTCTTCCACCTGCAATGCGGCATAGGCGTCGGCGAGCGGCATGGCGCGCACGTCCTCGCGGACCGCAGGGTCGATCGCGGGCACGGGCGCGATGCCGTTCAGCAAGGTGGAGAGGTAAAGCCCGGTCCCGCCCGCCAGGATCGGCACGGCTCCGGCGGCGTGGACCTCGGCCACCACTTCACGCGCGCGCCGCGCCCAGTCGGCGGCGGAGCAAGCCTGCGCGCCGTCCCACTCTCCGAACAGGCGGTGCTCCACGCCCTGCATCTCTTCGACGCTGGGCCGCGCGGACAGAATGGCAAGGTCGGCATAGACCTGCGCGCTGTCGGCATTGATCACCACGGCTTCGCGGCCGCGTGCTTTCAGCGCCAAAGCGAGGCGGACCGCGCAATCGCTCTTGCCGCTGGCGGTCGGCCCTGCGATGAGCGCGACCGGCGGCTTGGTGCTGCCCGATTCAAAGGATTCCGACTTGTTCATTGCCCGCGTGATAGCAGAACCGGCGGCGCTGTCTGCCAATTGCGAACCGGCCATCCACGCGCTTGAGGCGTTGGGGTTCAAGGTCGCTTCGGCCGAAGGGCTGGGCGGGGTGGACGACCTGCTCGAAATCCGCGCCGAAGGCGGCGAGGCAGAGGCTTTGCGCGGCGTGATCGACCGGTTCTTTACTCCGTCGGACCTGCTGGTGGTGGCGCATGAGGCTCCCGGTGTGCCGAAGGTGTTCGTCTCGGACATGGATTCCACCATGATCGGGCAGGAATGCATCGACGAACTGGCCGACTTCGCCGGGATCAAGGCCGAGATCGCCGCGATTACCGAACGCGCGATGCAGGGCGAACTCGATTTCACCGAGGCGCTGACGGGGCGCGTGCGGCTGCTCGGCGGTTTGGGCGAGGATGCGATCCTTGAGTGCCTCGAACAGCGGATTGTCGCCATGCCCGGTGCAAAGGTGTTGGTCGAAACGCTGAAGGCCCACGGTAGCCATACCGTGCTGGTCACGGGCGGCTTTCACCAGTTTGCCGATCCGGTCGCCGAGCAGCTCGGCTTCCAGCGGGTCGTCGGCAATCGCCTGGCAGTCGAGCATGGCAAGCTGACCGGCGGCCTGGTTGGCGGGATCGTCGACAGCGGCGTCAAGGAAACGGTGCTGCGCGAGGAAGTGGCGTTGCGCGGCGGCACCAGCCTTGCCACCGGCGACGGCGCCAACGACATCCCGATGCTGGTCGCGGCCAGCTATGGCATCGCCTATCACGCCAAGCCCAAGGCGCGCGCCGCCTCCAACGGCGCGATCGATCAGGGCGATCTTACCAGCGTGCTGCGCCTGCTGGGCGTTCCGCGCGAGGAGTGGATCTGGGACTGACAGGCTTCAGTATTGACAATGTTGTAAGTAAGTCGCAAAAGCAGCCTATGGAGAGCCTTGCCCAATCGTTCGATTCGTCTGTCGATCTGGCTGCTGCCGACGGTGACGACCTGCCCCTGATGCTGCCCGGCCGTCCGCCGGCGCGCTATGACTTTCCCAAGGCATGGCGGCATTTCAAGGAACTGATCAAAGACAAGGAAAACACCGCCGAGGTGTTCCCGATCTTTGAAGCCTTGCCCTGGCGCGGGGTTTACGATGCGGCGCTGGCCTTCCTGAAGACCGATCGCGGTCAGCAAATCCGCAAGAGCGAACCCTCGCTGGTTACACTGCTGGATGACCATGCTGCCCTGCGCAAGTTGCCCGCTGGCAGCCTGGCCCACGTCTATTGCGACTTCATGGAGCGCGAAGGCCTCTCCGCGCAGGGTCTCGTTGACGAGCTCGACAAGTATCGCCCGGCCGACCAGTACTTCAACGATCAGGTCGACTGGTATTTCCGCCGGATGCGCGACACCCACGATCTGCTCCACGTGCTTACCGGCTTTGGCCGCGATGCGCTGGGCGAACAGTGCGTGCTGGCCTTCACCTATGGCCAGCAGCCCGCGCTGGCGCACCTGTTCCTCGGTTATGCCGGGGCCTTCGAGATTTCGAAGCGCAACAAGGTCAAGGTGCCGATCTTCCGCGCGGTGCGCGAAGCACAGAAGCTGGGCACGACCTGCCCGCGCCTGGTCGAAATGCCGATCCGCGAACTGCTGGCGATGCAGTACGAAGATGCGCGCAGGCACCTTGGCATCACCGATCCGAGCTATTACCGCGAAGCCCACGCCAAGTGGCGCGCGGCGGGGATCGATCCCTACGATCTGCTCGCGCCGCAGCAGATGGCGGCGTGACCCCACAAGGGGCAGCGTTCAGCGCAGCTCCTTGCGGATCACCAGCTTTAGGCCGGACCAGGTTTCATCAACTGCACAGACTTTCGTATCGACGAAGCCGATCGGTAACGCGATTTCGCGGACCGTGTCCTCGGTGATGTCGGTCGGCACTTTCGATGCCTGCTTGGGCCAGCTGACCCAGACCTGCCCGTCCGCACTGATCTGACTGCGCAGCGCGGCCAGCCGCTGCTCCAACACCGCACGCTCGGTCACGAAGATATGCGCGGCATCAACGCCTTGCGCAGGATCGGCCACGAAGTGCAGTTCCAGCGCATATTCGTCGATTTCGTCGACCACGCTTTCGGGCATGGCCTCGAACCAGACGCGCTGTCCGTCCCTGAGGTTGAGCTTCTTCGCCAGCGGCGTGCCGGAATAGCCGGCCTCGCTCACGCTTCCATCCAGTCGCGGAAGAAGGCCTCGTTGGCTTCGCGCAAGGTGGCCAGTTCAACCGAGAAGCCCGGGCCTTTGATCGCCGTGCCGCCCGTCGTGCCGATGCGGGTCATCGGGATGCCCGCGGCCTGGATCTGGTCGGCCACCGCGCTGGTGACTATATAGCGGGCCTGGTCTTCGCCGAACGCGGTGAAGTGATCGCCGATTTCCTCAACCATGCAGCCGATCCCGCCTTTGAGCGCCATTTCGGCAAGCGCCACCAGCAGCCCGCCGTCGGACACGTCATGCACCGCCGTCACCTTGCCTTCGGCCACCAGCTTGCGGACGAATTCGCCGTGGGCGCGTTCCTTGGCCAGATCGACCGGCGGGGGCGTGCCGTCTTCGCGGCCATGAATTTCGCGCAGCCACAGCGACTGGCCGAGGTGGCCGTTCGAATTGCCGATCACGAACACGGCCTCGCCTTCGGCCTTGAAGCCGATCGTGGCCATGACGCCATAGTCTGGCATCAGGCCGACGCCGCCGATCGCCGGGGTCGGCAGGATCGCCGAGCCGCCGCCGGTGGCCTTGCTCTCGTTGTAGAGGCTGACGTTGCCCGAGACGATCGGATAGTCGAGCGCGCGGCAGGCATCGCCCATGCCTTCAAGGCAGCCGACGATCTGCGCCATGATCACCGGGCGCTGCGGGTTGGCGAAGTTGAGGCAGTTGGTGATCGCCAGCGGGGTCGCGCCGACCGCGCTGATGTTGCGATAGGTTTCGGCCACGGCCTGCTTGCCGCCTTCATAGGGGTCGGCAAAGCAATAGCGGGGCGAACAGTCGGTGCTGATCGCCAGCGCCTTCCTGGTCCCATGCACGCGCACTACGGCGGCGTCGCCGCCGCTCTTCTGCAGCGTGTCGGCGCCAACCTGGCTGTCGTATTGTTCGTAGATCCAGCGGCGGCTGGCGAGGTCCGCGCAGCCCATCAGCTTGACGAGGTCCGCGCCCAGGTCCTTGCTCGGCGGAACATCGCCCAGCGGCTGGACGTTGGCCCACGCGGCATATTCCTCGCGGCTGGCGGCCGGGCGGTCATAGAGCGGGGCGTCTTCGGCAAGCGGGCCGAGCGGAATGTCGCAGACAGTTTCGCCCTGCCAGGTCAGCACCATGTGGCCGGTATCGGTCACTTCGCCGATTACCGCGAAATCGAGTTCCCACTTCCTGAAGATCGCTTCGGCCATGGCTTCCTTGCCCGGCTTCAGCACCATCAGCATGCGTTCCTGCGATTCGGACAGCATCATTTCGTAGGGCGTCATGCCCTCTTCGCGGCACGGCACCTTGTCCATGTCGAGAATGATGCCGGCCTTGCCGTTGGTCGCCATTTCGACCGACGAAGAGGTCAGGCCTGCCGCGCCCATGTCCTGAATCGCGACGATCGCGTCGGTCGCCATCAGTTCGAGGCAGGCCTCGATCAGCAGCTTTTCGGTGAAGGGGTCGCCGACCTGCACGGTCGGGCGCTTTTCTTCCGACTTTTCGTCGAAGTCGGCCGAGGCCATGGTTGCGCCGTGGATCCCGTCACGGCCGGTCTTGGAGCCGACATAGACGATCGGATTGCCGATGCCGGTCGCCGCCGAATAGAAGATCTTGTCGGTCTCGGCGACGCCCACGGTCATCGCGTTGACCAGGATGTTGCCGTCATAGGCCTTGTGGAAGTTGGTTTCGCCGCCAACCGTCGGCACGCCCACGCAGTTGCCATAGCCGCCGATGCCCGCGACGACGCCTTTGACCAGGCTCTTCATCTTGGGATGGTCCGGCCGGCCGAACCGCAGCGCGTTCATGTTGGCGACGGGGCGCGCGCCCATGGTGAACACGTCGCGCAGGATGCCGCCAACCCCCGTTGCCGCGCCCTGGTAGGGCTCGATGTAGCTGGGGTGGTTGTGGCTCTCCATCTTGAAGATCGCGGCTTGCCCGTCACCAATGTCGATCACGCCGGCGTTTTCGCCGGGTCCGCAGATCACCCAGGGCGCTTCGGTGGGCAGCTTCTTGAGGTGAATGCGGCTCGACTTGTACGAGCAATGCTCGGACCACATCACCGAGAAGATGCCGAGCTCCACCAGGTTCGGCTCGCGCCCGAGCGCGTGCAGGACGCGCTGATATTCTTCCTCGGACAGCCCGTGGGCGGCGACAACATCGGGAGTGATTTCGGCCATTGGCGGCCCTTAGCGCCGCGTTGCGAGTCCCGCTAGAGTAATCAGGCGGAAACTGCCGCGCTTTTCCCCATCCACCAAGCCGCCAGCGTGGCGAGGGCATAGGCGAAGAAGGCCAGCAGGCTGGTTCCCGCGGTCACTTCGGGTTCGACCGAGCCGAACCAGTTGATCGCCTGAAGCAGGAGCAGCACCGCGCCAAGCACCAGAACGCGTGGCAGGGCAGGCTTTCTGGCCGCCGCATAGAGCCACAGCGCGCCGAAGGTCAGGCCCAGTTCGAGCGGCATTTCGAGCGCCGGATGGTTCCACAGGCCAAGCCCGAGCTTGGGCGGGCTGCCCGCCAGTGTCAGGTCGGGCACGTGAACAACCAAGTCGAGCAGCCAGTGCGACACCACCACCGCGCCCGCGAGCAGGGCGGCCATGCGGTCCTTCGTCGCCGCCCAGACCAGCGCGCCGAACGCGGCGCCGAACACCACGCTGCCCAGCAGGCTGTGGGTATAGGGCATATGGTAGAGGTCCATCGGGTTCATTGCGCTGATCCCGGGGGTGACGCGCATATGCTCGATGCCCAGCAGCAGGAAGCCGAAGAAGCCCCAGTCGACCAACTGACCGGCCACGAACAGCGTGGCGATGCCCGGCGATTTGCGTTTGGCGGCAACTGCCAGGGCCGGTGCCCAGTGGCCGATAAACATGGCCTCAATACCCCGAGCGCAGCACGGCCAGCGTGGCAAGCCCGCTGGCAAGTGCGCTCGCGGAAGCACCCCAGGCGATGTCGATCAGAGTGATATGGGTGGCCCACTGCTTCAGCGTCGCCTGGTTGGTCAGGTCATAGGTGGCATAGGCAAGGCCACCGAGCAGTGCCCCGTTGAGCACCGCCAGCGGCACTCCGGCCATGATCACCGATGGGTCAGCGTAAACCAGGCCCGGGCGGACCGCGAACCAGACCAGGCCGGCAATGTAGATCACATAAAACAGCGCGGCGGGGGCGAAGCGGAACTTTGCGGCCAATAGGTCGCCGAGCGCGGGGCGATAGAGGTTGGGGCCAGCCCAGCGCAGCCACAGCCCATCGAGCAATCCGAACACGATTGCCGCGACACCAAAGGCGATAATCCACTTCATTTCGTGTTCTCCCCGTTTTGTCGCAGCTTGACCGGTGCGGGCTGCGCGGTCAATGCTCCATCCCATGACCGAGGGTTCACCCGAAATCGCCGCGATGAGCTTTGAAGATGCGCTGCGCGCTCTGGAAGAGATCGTGCGCAAGCTGGAAAGCGGCGAAGTGCCGCTGGACATGTCGATTACGCTCTACGAACGCGGGGAGGCACTGCGCAAGCACTGCCAGACAAGGCTCGATGCCGCGCAGGCCCGAATCGAGCGGATCGTGGCCGGGCCGAGCGGCGAGGCGATCGCAACCCAGCCGTTCGATCCCGATACCGGCCGCTGATCCGTGGACAAGCTGCTCGCTGCCGCACTGAAGGATCTCGCGCGTGAGGTCGACGCCGGCTTCGATACCTTGCTGCCGGTTCCGCCGGACGCGCGCGCCCCGCTTTACGAGGCCATGCGCCATGCCGTGATCGGCGGCGGCAAGCGGCTGCGTCCGATGCTGCTGGTGGCGACTGCGCAGCTTTACGGGGGTAGCCGCGCGCAGGCCCTGCGCGCAGCCCTCGCGATCGAGGCGGTGCACGCCTATTCGCTGGTTCACGACGATCTGCCCTGCATGGACGACGATGCCATGCGCCACGGCAAGCCCAGCGTGCACAAGGCCTTTGGCGAAGCGATGGCCGTGCTAGCAGGGGATGCGCTGCAGGCGCTGGCCTTCGAGATTCTGAGCGACGTGAACACCTTTGCCGACCCCTATGTCCGGGCCGAGCTGGTTCATGCGCTGGCCGCCGCCGCCGGGGCAGGCGGCATGGTCGGCGGGCAGGTGATGGACATCGCGGCCGAACAGGGCGGGTTCGACCTGCCCGCGATTACCCGCATGCAGCAACTCAAGACCGGGGCCTTGCTGGCTGCCGCAGTCGAAATGGGGGCGATCGTGGCCCATGTCCCGCACGAGGGGCGCGTCCACCTGCGCGGCTATGCCCATGACATCGGTCTTGCCTTCCAGATCGCGGACGACCTGCTCGATCACGAGGGCGATGCAAAGCTGGCCGGAAAGGCGCTGCGCAAGGATGCGGCGGCGGGCAAGGCGACCTTTGTCGAGCAGCTTGGTGCGGACCGCGCGCGGGCCCAGGCGGGCATGCTCGTCGATCAGGCGATTGCGCACCTTGCGGCACACGGGCAAGAAGCAGATCTACTGCGCGGACTCGCGCGTTACATCGTGGAGAGGGACCGCTAGATGGCGAAACGGGTGGGCGTCTATCCGGGGACTTTCGACCCCATTACCCTGGGGCACATGGACATCATCAAGCGCGGCGCGCGCCTGGTCGATGAACTGATCATCGGGGTAACGACCAACATCGCGAAGTCGCCGATGTTCAACGACGATGAGCGTATCGCCATGGTCGAGCGCGAAGTGGCGGGGCTTGCCGATGCGACGATCCGCGTCGTCGGCTTCAATTCGCTGCTGATGGACTTTGCCGATGCCATGGATGCATCGGTCGTGATCCGCGGCATTCGCGGGGTGACCGACTTCGAGTACGAATACCAGCTCACCGGCATGAACCGTCAGCTCAACGATCATGTCGAAACGGTCTTCCTGATGGCCGACGTCTCATTGCAGCCGATCGCGTCGCGGCTGGTCAAGGAGATCGCGGTCTATGGCGGCAATATCGACAAGTTCGTCAGCCCCGCGGTGCGCGACGACGTGATCGCCCGGATCGCGAAAAAGTAACGGCGCGTCCGGGTTCGGGTTTTGACGGGGACTGTTAATTCCCGTTCATTGCCACGACAGCGAAGGGCGGCTATCCCGCCCGTCAAACAGTTTCAGCCAGTTTCGA
>NZ_JAYSBK010000103.1:0-10362 GCF_041915465.1 Novosphingobium sp.
GGCGGCTGGCTGCTGGTCTTCGCGCGCGGACAGCTTGAGGAACTGATCGGCCTCGTCCGCAATCGCTGACGCAATTGGTTCAGCCGCGCGGCAGGGAGGCGATCACCTGCCGTGCCGCATCGGCATAGCGCCCGGCGTGATAGCGGTTGGTGCCGAGGAAGTGGACGATCGCGGCATCTGCCGGAATGTCTTGCTGCCAATAGTTGAGATAGCGATCATAGGGCAGGATCAGCGGATCCGCCTCGTTCGCGATCACGAAGTTCGAGGTGACCTGTTCGCTGCCCCATTCCCGCCAGCGCAGTCCAATCAGCCGCTCGGCCTCGGCGCTGAAGGCTTCGGCAAGCAGGCGGCCCTCGCCCGATGGCGCGAACCCGGCAAAGCCCGAACAGCCGCGCACATAGCGAACGCGGTCGCGCGGCGCGATCCGCACATTTTCCATCGCGGCCTCGATCACCCATTGCATGTGGGGCGCGCCGCCATCCATGTGCGCACGGGCGAAGGCTGCCACTTCGGCGGGGGCAAGCAATTCGCTGTCCGGCCCACCGCGCAGGGTAAAACTGCGCCCAGCCGCGACCGCCTCGGCCACTTCGTCGACTCGCCCAAGCACGACCACATCGGAATCGAGCTGGATAACATAGGCGCCGCGCCGCAGATCGAGGATCGTCAGCAGGCGCTCCCATGTCCCGCCGCGCTGGCAAGGCCCGGTATCGACCGAAGCGATCGGAATGATCGGCGGCCGGTCGCAATGATGCGCCAGCACCGCCTTGTCACGCGGGGTCAGCGTCCCATCGTCAAGGATCACGATCCGCCCGCGCCCGAGCCGCGCATGGAGCGATTTGACGGCAAGCAGATAGGGCAGCAGGACCCGGGTACCGATCATCGAGAGCAGCACCACGCCATCATCCTGCGCGGCGATGGGCGCCGTCGACAGGATGCCGCGCGCGGCATGCATCAACTGCAGTTCGCGCAGGCGGCGAACGATCCGGTCGGTCAACTGAACCATTGAGCCCCCCTAGCAGCACCGCCTTAAACAAAGGCAAACCTCGACCGGTGGCCCGATCAATCGACCGGCAACATGGCCCAGTCCGCGTCCGCGTGATATGGTTACGGGAAATCGGGAAGGATGAACGATGGCGATGCACCCGTTGCTGCTGCCGTTATTGCCGCTGATGGCAGCGCTGCCCCTGCTTGCAGGACAGGACGGCATTCAGCAAGTCTCCGATGTCGACGTGATCGCGATCGGCAAGGATGGCTATAACCGCATGACCGTGCCGGTACGGCTGCAGGAACAGGGCCCGTTCCGCTTCATGATCGATACCGGATCGCAAAACACGGTCATCTCGACCGGGCTGGCCAGTCAGCTTGCCCTGAAGCCCTCGGCAAAGGCGACCCTGGTTGGCGTGGCCGGAACGACCGAGGTCGATACGGTGCAGATCGAACAGCTCGATCTGGGGCGCCGCTCATATTACGGGCTGCTCTCCCCCGTGCTCGAAAGCGGGGACATGGGCGCAGACGGGATCCTGGGGCTCGACAGCTTGCAGGGCCAGCGCGTGCAGATCGACTTTCGTAAGGGCTTCATCGCGGTTGACGATGCCAAGGCGCTGGGCGGCAACGCGGGTTATGAAATCGTCGTCACCGCGCGGCGCAAGTCCGGCCAGTTGATCATGACCGAAGCCACGATCGACGGGGTCCGTGTGAACGTGGTGATCGACACCGGCTCGGAAACCTCGGTCGGCAATCGAGCGCTGCAACGCGCCCTCGAAAAGCGCACGGTTCACGGGCAGATAACGCTCCATTCGGTGACCGGCCAGTCGATCATCGCCGACATGGGCTTTGCCCGCGCCCTGCAAATCGACCAAGTGACCTTCGCCAATGTACTGATCGCTTATGCCGATACGCCGGCCTTCACCGCAATGGCGCTCGACAAGAAGCCCGCGCTGCTGCTCGGTATGCGCGATCTGCGGGCGCTCGATCGGGTCGCGATCGACTTCTCGACCCGGCGCATCTATTTCGATCTGCCTAAGGACGCGTTCTAGCTTTCCCTTCCGTTTTGGCGGCAGGCTCCTACATGGGGGCAATGCCGCCAGACGTTCCAGCCGCCGCCTCCAAGAATGCCCGCCACGATGGCTGGGGCACGCTCAGCCGCTTCCTGCCCTACCTGTGGCCGCGCGACAATCCGGCGCTGCGGGTGCGGATCGTTGCCGCGGTCGGTCTGATCCTGCTCTCAACCGCGACGCAGTTCGTGCTGCCCTATCTGCTGAAGTGGGCGGTCGATGCGATGAACATCACCGGCGCACGTGTGCTGACCTTCGCGCTGCTGTATGTGCTGGCTTATGCGGCGGGCCGGTTCGGCGGGGTGGTGTTCGACAACCTGCGCAACATCGTGTTCGAGCGCGTGGGCCAGGACGCAACCCGGCAACTCGCTGAAAACGTCTTTGCCCGGCTGCACCGCCTGTCGCTGCGTTTTCATCTGGCGCGCCGCACCGGCGAAGTGACCAAGGTGATCGAGCGCGGGACCAAGAGCATCGACACGATGCTCTATTTCATGCTGTTCAACATCGCGCCCACGGTGATCCAGCTGATCGGCGTGGCGGTGATCTTCTACCTCAATTTCGGCTGGCAACTGGTCGCAGCGACCGCACTGGCGGTGGCGGCCTATATATATGTCACTCGCGCGATCACCGAATGGCGCACGCACCTGCGCGAGGCGATGAACCGGCTGGACGGACAGGCCCTCTCGCGCGCGGTCGATTCGCTGCTCAATTACGAGACGGTGAAGTACTTTGGCGCCGAGGCGCGCGAGGAAGAACGCTATGCCCAGGCAACCCGCGCCTATGCCCAGGCGGCGGTCAAAAGCGAGAACAGCCTCGGCCTGCTCAACATCGCGCAGGCGCTGGTGGTGAACCTGCTGATGGCCGGCGCGCTGGCCTATACCACCTGGGGCTGGGCGCAGGGCCGCTACAGCGCGGGCCAGCTGGTCTTCGTGCAGACCTTCCTCACCCAGCTGTTCCGCCCGCTCGACATGCTGGGCATGGTCTATCGCACGATCCGGCAGGGTCTGATCGACATGGCCGAGATGTTCCGCCTGCTCGACACCCCCGTCGAAGTCGCCGACGCCCCCGGCGCCCCCGCGCTGGTGGTCAGCCGCCCGACGCTGGTGTTCGACAACGTGGTGTTCGGTTACGAGCCGGACCGCACGATCCTCAAAGGGCTGAGCTTCGAGGTTCCGGCCGGATCGCAGGTCGCCATCGTCGGCCCTTCGGGCGCGGGCAAGAGCACGATCGCGCGGCTGGTGTTCCGCTTCTACGATCCGCAATCGGGCCGCATCCTGATCGACGGGCAGGACATCCGCGAAGTGACGCAGGCGAGCCTGCGCCAGCACATCGGCATCGTCCCGCAGGATTCGGTGCTGTTCAACGACACCATCGGCTACAACATTGCCTATGGCCGTGACGGCGCCGGGCAGGCCGAGGTCGAAGAGGCCGCGCGCGGGGCCGCCCTGATGGACCTGATCGAACGCCTGCCGGCGGGGTTCGACACCGAGGTGGGCGAACGCGGGCTGAAACTCTCCGGCGGGGAAAAGCAGCGCGTGGCGATTGCCCGCACGCTGGTGAAGAACCCGCCGATCCTGCTGCTGGACGAGGCAACCAGCGCGCTCGACACCCGCACCGAGCAGGACATCCTCGCCACCCTGCACCGGGTCAGCACGGGCCGCACCTCGCTCTCCATCGCGCACCGGCTCTCGACGATTGCTGATGCCGACCGGATCTTCGTGCTTAACGACGGCCAGCTTGCTGAAAGCGGCACCCACGCAGAGCTCTTGCGCCGTGATGGGCTCTATGCCGAAATGTGGGCGCGTCAGGCCGAGGCGGTTGAGGAGGCTGCGGAAGCGGCGGAGTAGCCTACTTCACCACGTCCGCTTCATGCCAGACCACGGCTTGGGCTGCCTTCATGCAGTTTTCCGCCGTGTCCCACGCCAGCGTGGGCGAGCCATAGAGCCGCCAGCCCTGCGCCAGCGCCTCGGACACGCGCTCGCAAAAGGCGCGGTCGTCCTTGCCGGTGAGCAGGCGGTAGATCGGGCGGTCTTCGGGGGTCTGGTACATCGGCTATCCTCGGTTCAGAGGATATACTTGCTGAGATCCGTGTCCTTGGCCAGCCCCGTCAACCGCGCCTGGACATAGGCGGCATCGACCGTCACCGTCTCGCCGGTGCGGTCTTCGGCCTCGAAGCTCAGGTCTTCGAGCAGCTTTTCCATCACAGTCTGAAGTCGCCGAGCGCCGATGTTCTCGACCGATTCGTTGACCTGCGCGGCGATCTTGGCGACTTCGGCAATCGCATCGGCGGTGATGTCGAGCGTCACCTGCTCAGTCTCGAGCAGTGCCTTGTACTGCTGTACCAGGTTGGCCCGCGTTTCGCCGAGGATGCGCACGAAGTCTTCTTCGCTCAGCGCCGCAAGCTCGACCCTGATCGGCAGGCGGCCCTGCAGTTCGGGGAGGAGATCGCTGGGCTTCGCCACATGGAACGCGCCGCTTGCGATGAACAGCACGTGGTCGGTCTTCATCGGGCCGTACTTGGTGGCCACCGTCGTGCCCTCGATCAGCGGCAGCAAATCGCGCTGCACGCCTTCGCGGGAAACCGAACCGCCGCGCACGTCGGACACGGCGATCTTGTCGATCTCGTCGAGGAAGACGATCCCGTTGGCCTCGGCATTGGCGAGCGCAACGCGGGCGACATCGTCCTGGTCCATGCGGCGTTCGGATTCCTCGTCGACCAGCTTGGTCCAGGCATCCGGCACCTTGAGCTTGCGGCGCTTGAGGTTCTGCTTGCCCATCGCCTTTGACATCATGTCGCCCAGGTTGATCATGCCGATCCCGCCGGGCATTCCGGGGATCTCCATGCCGCCCATCGGGCTGTCTTCCACCTCGATCTCGACCTCGACGCTGTCCATCGCCTTTTGCTCGATCCGCTGGCGGAAGCTTTCGCGGGTCGCCTCCGAAGCGCCGTCACCGACCAGCGCCTTTAGTAGCCGGTCCATCGCGGCCTTTTCGGCGGCCTCGCGCACGGCTTCGCGGCGGCGGTCCTTTTCAAGGCGGATCGCTTCTTCGGCGAGATCGCGGGCGATCTGCTCCACATCGCGGCCGACATAGCCGACTTCGGTGAACTTGGTCGCCTCCACCTTCACGAACGGCGCATCGGCGAGCTTGGCCAGACGGCGGCTGATCTCGGTCTTGCCGCAGCCGGTCGGCCCGATCATCAGGATGTTCTTGGGCGTCACCTCGTTGCGCAGTTCCGCGCCAAGCCGCTGGCGGCGCCAGCGATTGCGCAGGGCCACGGCCACGGCGCGTTTCGCCTCGGCCTGGCCAATGATGTGTTCGTCGAGCGCGCGGACGATCGCCTTGGGGGTGAGGTTGTCGTTCATCGGGATCAGACTTCTTCCAGCGTCACGCGGTCGTTGGTGAAAACGCAGACTTCGGCGGCAACCTGCATGGCGCGCCGGGCGATCTTTTCCGCGTCCTGTTCGTAATCGGTCAGCGCACGGGCGGCGGCGAGCGCGTAGTTTCCGCCCGAACCGATCGCGGCAATGCCGCCTTCGGGCTCCAGCACGTCACCATTGCCCGTCAGCACCAGCATCGTTTCCTTGTCGGCCACGATCATCAGGGCTTCAAGATTGCGCAGGTACTTGTCGGTGCGCCAGTCCTTGGCGAGTTCGACGGCGGCGCGCATCAGTTGGCCGCGATGTTGTTCGAGCTTTTTTTCGAGCCGTTCGAACAAGGTGAAGGCATCTGCGGTAGCGCCCGCGAATCCCGCGACGACGCTGCCGTCGCCGATCCGCCGCACCTTGCGCGCGTTCGGCTTCATCACCGTGTTGCCCATGGAAACCTGACCATCCCCGGCAATGACGGTGCGCCCGCCCTTTTGCACGCCGATGATGGTTGTGCCGTGCCACTGCACCAGGCCGTGGCTTTCGTGTGAACTGCTCATGCTCCGGGATATATGGTCGATCCCGGTGGGTTCAAGTTAGCTGCCGTTCGGCCCGCCGGCACCCTGGTTGCCCATGCCCGCCGCGCCGACCGTGCCGATGTTACCGAACAGGTCTTCGAGGAACGACCGGTCGCGGCCCAGCGTCGGCGTCTTGTCACCATCGGGGTTGAGATTGACGACCTTTTCCATGCCCGAACGCTGAACGGCAGTGACGTTGCCCTTGTCGTCGAAGCTCACCTTGATGAGTAGCTGGTCCTTGGCGCGCGGACGGGTGAAGGCGGCCTGGCGGGTGTTGGTCGAGACATAGTACCAGTCCTTCGCGCCGAACTGGCTGACGAAGGTGGGACGGCCCAGGGTGCGTTCGACCGAAGCCTGATTGTCCACGCCCGGCGCGACCGAATCGAGCAGCGCGGCGTCGACGAGGTAACCACGGTGGTCCTTGATCGAAGCGCAGCCCGACAGGCCTGCCACCAGCATTGCCCCGATCGCTACACCGCGCGTGATCTTTACCGTAACCCGCATCTTGCACTTGCTCCGTCAGGCACACCGGGCATTGCCCCGCAGCCTCGTGTCCTTTATCGCCCCCGAGCCTTAAGCCCCCTTCGCGCGCCGCGCAATGGGCGCTGGGCTGGCCGCTTGCGGCAATTGCGTTTAATCCCCGCTGAACGAAGGAACCTGCACACCATGTCGCTGCTTTCCCGCCTGTTTGGTCCCCGCACCGATGACCGCGCCGAGGTGCGCGGGCTGTGGCACCGCGTGGTGGAGATCGCGCGCGAAAAGCAGTGGTATGCCGATTGCGGCATTGCCGATACCGTTGCAGGTCGCTTCGATACGATCACTCTTGTGCTTTCGGCAGTCCTGATCCGCATGGAAGGCGATCCCGCCCTGGCCCAGCCGCTCGCGCGCCTGACCGAACTGTTCGTCGAGGACATGGACGGCCAGCTGCGCGAAAGCGGCGTGGGCGACATGGTGGTGGGCAAGCACATCGGCCGTCTGATGTCGACGCTGGGCGGGCGGCTGGGCGCCTATCGCGATGGCCTGGCGAGCGATCATGACGCCGCGCTGGAAGGCGCGATAGAGCGCAACGTGAGCTTGAACGAGGGCGCCTCGCCCGCCCCGGTCGCCGCGCGCCTGCGCGCCTTGGCGGCAAGCCTCACCGCGCTTGACAATGCCGCGCTGCTCGCCGGAAAGATCACGCGATGAGTGAGTTTTCCCGCCCTTACGACCTGCGCCACCTGCCGGCGGAGCCCCAGGTGCTGGAAGCCAGCGCCGAGGAATGCGCCGCGCTGGCGGGGCGGTTCGATCTGGTGCGGGTGGACAGCCTGACCGCCACGATCACGCTGACCCCGGAAGGCGCGGTGGTGCGCGCCGATGGCCGCATCAAGGCCGCGATCGTGCAAAGCTGCGCGGTCTCGGGCGAGGACCTGCCCGTCAAGGTCGACGAACCGGTCGCGCTGCGCTTCGTGCCGCCTGGCACCGCGCACAATCCGGATGAGGAAGTCGAACTGGACGCCGACGAGCTCGACGAGATCGAGATGGAGGCCGAGGGCCGCTTCGACCTGGGCGAAGCACTGGCGCAGAGTCTCGCGTTGGCGATCGATCCCTTTGCCGAGGGACCGCAGGCCGAAGAAGCCCGGCGCAAGGCCGGGCTGCTGGAGCCCGATCAGACCGGGCCGTTCGCCGCACTGGCGGCACTGAAGAAGCAGCTGGACTAGCTCAGAACGGGATATCGTCGTCGAGGTCGTCGCCGAAGCCGCCACCCGATCCGCCGCCCGCACCGCCGCCAAAGCCGCTTCCGCCGCTCTTGCCGCCGCCATAGCTGCCGCCCGAGGAACCGCCGGTCTGGCCCCATTCGCCGCCGCCGCCGCGCTGGCCGCCGCCCGCGCCGCCGCCGCCCGGCGCGCCGTCGAGCATGGTCAGCACACCGCCCGCGCCGCCAACCGAAATCTCGGTGGTGTAGCGGTCATTGCCCGACTGGTCCTGCCACTTGCGGGTGCGCAAGCTGCCTTCGATGTAAACCTTGCTGCCTTTGCGCAGGTAGCGTTCGACCACGCCGACCAGCCCTTCGGACTGGATCACGACGCTATGCCATTCGGTGCGCTCCTTGCGCTCGCCGGTCTGGCGGTCCTTCCAGCTTTCGGACGTCGCGATGCGCAGGTTGGCAATGCGCCCGCCGTTCTGGAACGACTTCACTTCCGGATCGGCCCCAAGATTGCCGATCAGGATGACCTTGTTGACGCTGCCTGCCATTAACTTCCCTCTCGCGGACTACAAACCCAGAGCGACTGCGCTCCAGTAGGTGATTCCCGCGAAGACGTAGGCCAATCCGAACAGGTAGAGCAACATGAAGCCGGGCCATTTCCACCCGTTTGTTTCGCGCCGGGTGACGGCAATGGTGCTCATGCACTGGGGCGCGAAGACGAACCAGGCGAGGAACGCCAGCGCTGTTGGCAGGCTCCAGTTGTGGCGCAGCCGTTCACCCAGGGCCGCGCTCTGCGCGTTCTCGTCGCTGGCGGAAACGGCGTAACTGGTGGCAAGCGAGCTGACCGCCACTTCACGCGCGGCCATTGCCGGGATCAGCGCGAGCGCGATGTCGCGGTTGAAGCCGATCGGCTCGACCACAGCGCCGAGGCCATTGGCGATGTGCCCCGCAATGGAGGCATCGACCTGATCCTGCCCCTCGCCCGCCCGGGGGAAATTGAGCAGCAGCCACAGCACCACGGTGACCGTCAGGATGATGGTCCCGGCGCGGCGCAGGAAGATCCACGAGCGCTGCCAAAGCCCCAGCAGCAGATCACTCGCGCGCGGCAGCTGATACTTGGGCAGTTCCATGATGAAGCCGCTTGCCGATCCCTTGGTTACGGTACGGCGCAGCGCGAGCGCGGCCAGCATCGCGGCAACGATGCCCGCTACATACAGCCCGAGCAGCACCAGCCCTTGCAGGCCCACCGGCCCCAGCACCCTGGTATTGGGAATGAAGGCCGCGATGATCACCGCATAGACCGGCAGCCGCGCCGAGCAGGTCATCAGCGGCGCGACCAGGATCGTGGTCAGCCGGTCCTTGGGGTCCGAGATCGAGCGCGTTGCCATGATCCCCGGCACGGCGCAGGCGAAGCTGGACAGCAGCGGAATGAAGCTGCGCCCCGACAGGCCAACGCCAGCCATCAGCCGGTCCATCAGGAAGGCCGCGCGGGCCATGTAGCCCGAGGCTTCCATCGACAGGATGAAGAAGAACAGGATGACGATCTGCGGCAGGAACACGACCACCGAGCCGACCCCGGCCAGCACCCCGTCGGTCAGCAAGTCGCGCAGCAGCGACGGCGGCACATCGGCGCGAACTTTGGCGCTGAGCCAGTCAACCCCGGCCTGCAAGGCATCGGCAAAGGGCGTTGCACCAGTAAACACTGCCTGGAATACCGCGAACAGCAGCGCGAACAGCACGACCGGCCCGATCCATGGATTGAGCAGCAAGCGGTCAAGCCGCGCATGGAGGCGGTGGCGGGTCGTTTCCGAAAGGATCGCGGCATCGGCAATCGCATGGGCGGTAAGCCGGCGCTCGGTAAGCGTGGTATGCGGACGGTGATGTTCGGCGCTGCGTGCTTCGGCGGCGCCGATCGCCAGCGCCAGTTCGGCCAGGCCGCGGCGGCGCACGGCAACAGTCGGGATTACGGGCACGCCCAGCGCCTGTTCGAGCGCCGCCGGATCGATCACGAGGCCGTCGCGCTCGGCCAGGTCAAGCATGTTGAGCGCCACCACGGTCGGGCGGCCCAGCGCGATCACCTCTTGCGCAAAGACAAGGTGCTGTTCGAGGTTCGAGGCGTCGAGCACGACGACCAGCACCTGCGGCGCGGCTTCGCCTTCCTGTTCACCCAGGATGACCTTGCGGGTCACTTCCTCGTCCGGGCTGGTCGGCGTCAGGCTGTAGCTGCCCGGCAGGTCGGTAAGTTCGATTACTTCGCCGCTCGGCAAGGCCAGCCGGCCCGCCTTGCGTTCAACGGTAACGCCAGGATAATTCGCAATCTTCTGACGCGCGCCGGTCAGCGCGTTGAACAGGGCGCTCTTGCCAGCATTGGGATTGCCGACCAGCGCGGCGCTGCGCAGTTGGGTCATCCTAGCTGCCCGCAGGAACCAGCGGCTCGACCGCCATGGCGCGGGCATGGGCACGGCGCAGCGCCACCGTCATCCGCCCGACCGTGAGAGCGATCGGATCGCGTCCGCCAAAAACCCCACGATGCGCCACCGCCACGCGCGCGCCCACATCGATGCCCAGCGCCTGCAAGCGCTGCGCCTCGTCGGGAGCAAGCATCGACCAGTCCACCGCAATGACGCGGGCCCGCTGGCCGATAGGAAGGGTGTCGATGTTCATGAAATCGCGCTGCC
>NZ_JAYSBK010000104.1:0-10358 GCF_041915465.1 Novosphingobium sp.
TGGTGCACGAGCGGTGCGCGCCGCGCCCTCGTGGTGCTCACTTCCTCAGCCTGGTCTTGGCCGGAAAGTGATCGCGCACCTGCCGGCCATGCCGCAGTGCCCAGCGAAGCCCTGGTCAAGATCGCTGGGCGCGGCGACGGTAGGGGACCTGGTCCAGGGGCTGGTTGGCTTGAAGGTCGATACTAGGCGAATAATCAGCATCTTGCAGGCGCTGAAATCGGCGGGCGCACTGCACGCCGAACTGATTGTGGAATGACAACGGCCTACTTGGGTTCGGACTCGAGCGACTCGAATTCGCGTCGTAGCTAGCCAATGAGGCCATGGACGGCGCCGCCAAGGCATGCCTTTGGTGCCACATTTTGCGTTCGGTTATCTGCGGCCCCCTCTCGCGCGGAAGTCTATTTATAAGGAATGAGCGCCTCCGTCGCAGAGGGAGGGCTCGGCACTAACCTTCTGTTTCTCTCGGGTCTTTGCTCCGGGGAAAAGTCCGTTCCTCTTGAATCTCGCCGTCTTGCTTGTGGATACGAACTGAGCCGCCCGCCTTGCCGAGAGCTGCCTTCAGTATCCCTCCTGCAGTTGCTTCGGCCTTGCTGTCGAACACCCGTTTGGCACGGCCGCCGCCTTCTGGCTCGAGCCGCCATTTTTCTCCGTCCGGGACCAGGTGATATTTGGGCAAGTCGGGTTTTTTGGCCATCGTCCCGTCTCCTTAACTTGTAGTGGTTATAGTTCAGATGGATTCGATATGCGGCGCCAATACGGAAGCGGTTTCAAGTAGTCCGTGCGCCTCGAGTGAGCGCAGCATGTCTTCTCCGGTTAATTCGGGTCGCTTCAATCGTAGCCGCATGCGATTGATCGCAGCAACGGCGCGCCCCTCCTCAAGGGCAATCGTGTCAGCGATGAAATCGTCAGCGCTGCGGGCCTCAATCGACAAGGAAGTCAGCACCGACGCCGGAAAGTCGGCGAGATTTTCGGTAACCAGAGCCTGCGCTTGAGTTTTGATTGCCGCTGCCAGAACATGCTCGTCATTTGGATCTGGCAATCCATAAGTCATGGTCTCAAGCAGGCCGTAGTCTTCAACTAGCGCTTCCGGAAAAGCCGCTTTCATGTTGGCAACAGAATGCCGAGCCCGCGCGGCGCAATTCGGCACGCCGCGCTCATGCAACACCCGGGCAATCGCTCGCTCTGTTTCAGCAAGCACTTTCTCAGACCATCGCAGACGGAAAAATTCCGCCTCGGCAAGGGTCAAGAGAAGGTTGCGTCGCCAAACGCTGACCAATGTGCAAGCATCGACAAAGGCGGTGTAGCGGTTGGCGAACATATGCTGATCAGATCAGATCCGCATCGTCGCCGATCAGTGAAGCAAGCGCATGCGAGCGTTCTTCATCCCGTTTGGCCTTGTACTCGAATATGTCTTCAGCCTTTATTCTGCGATGCCTGCCGACGAAAGTATGAGGCATAGCCCCTTGCTCGAGCAGTTTGATCAAGTGCGGCCGGGAAACATTCAGTAGATCAGCAGCTTGCTGAGTTGTCAGCATCTCCTGGATCGGCACCAACGTGACAGCATGGCCGCTACCGATGTGCCTCAGAAGTTCGAGGAAAATATCCGACATCGCGGGGGTTAGGGTGATCTCGACTGGCTTCTTCGTCTCCGGTTCACGTACACGCAAAGTGGCTTCGCCGGACTTTTGTGCGGCGAGCATCCGGCGTAGTTGGTTGGCGATCTGGCGATCGCTGGCAGACGGCATTTGGCCGCCAAAAGGCTCAGAATGCGCTGGCAAGGTCATGGAACTCTCCGAGGTTGTATACTCCACTACCCCATATTCGAAATAAACGCAACGAAACTCCGGTACAAGGTTCAGGACCGATCAAATTTCTTGCGCGATTGATACCGAGTCGTTTCAATGAATGTGTCGAGGCGGCGCTGCTGACGCCCCGGACTGAGCCGTTCGGATGGTATCCGGGAGGGCGCTGAGAAGTGAGCCACCATCGATTTGAGTCCCCAGGGCTTTGTCGTCCTGCCCCGGGATGAATGAGGGTTTAGGTCCGGCGGTTCGGTCTGTTCCGCCTGGTAATGCGGAGCTTGCGCCCGGTCCTGGGATCGTACTCTGTCTCGATCCAGCCTTTGCGCGACAACGCGAACTCAAGAAACTGCGTGGTACTGTCGACCTGGTCCCAGTGCCGGCAATTGGGGGCTGCGAGCAGCTCGCGGCACCATGCGTCGAGCCAAGGCGCCTCGTGCGGGATGACGATCTTGCCTGCCTCCATCTGTCCGGTCTGGCCGATCAGGCGCTCTTCCTTGGAACGTTCGGGTTTCCACATCAGCGGCGTAAACGGACCTTCCACGCGTAGTTCAGCGAAGAGCGCCGGTCCGGTGCTGGCGTCTTCAATGATGACACGGTCAGGGCTCCATTGCCGCCAGAGCCGGACAACGGCACGCTTGAGATCCCAGTAGTCGAGTCGCTCGCGCAAGACATCAAGCAGATACCAGCGGCCCTCGAGAAAGCCCCAGGTGGTGCAGACGGAGTACGCGCTGCCGGGCTCAGCGCTGGAGGCGGTGTCCCAGCTTTGGATCACCTTCCAGAAGGTGTCCCGCGTTGGGCGCTCATCATAGCGCCCAAACCATTCGAGGCGGACCAGATTGCCACCGGGCGGAGCAGGATCCTGCAAGTACTGACAGCTGTAGTTGCGTGCGCCATTTTCGGCTCGAAGTCTGGCGAGTGCCTCCTGGTTGAAGCGGACCGGATCGAGTAGATCGCCCGGCTCAAAGATATGAACCTTGCCCCGACCGATAGCGACCTCTTGCCGCGCCGGGGCAACGGCCGGGAGATTGAGGTGAACGGCGCCGCTTTCGAGCATGACTGCGGAGAGGTCGTATTCATGGAGCCGCTGCTGAATCGAAATGATGACCCCGCGTTGCGGATCGTTGAGCCTCGTTCCGATCGTTCCCCGGTACCATTGTTCGATGCGCGCCCGCTCAGCTTCGCTCCCGGCATCCTGCGCTTTCATGCAGTCATCGAGGATGATGTAATCGCCGCCAAATCCTGTGGCGCTGCCCCCGGTGGTTACCGACATGCGAAAACCACCTTTGGTGGTGTGCAAGTCCAGCATCCGGGTTTTCTTCCGGTCGATTACCGTACCGGGGAAGGCTGCCCGATACTCCGGGCTTTCCATGATCTGGCGCAGCTGGTTGTGGTGTTGGCGGGCAAGGTCTTCATTGTAGGTGCCGACGAGTATCTTCAGCGTGGGATCTTGCCCGAGCAGCCATGCACAGAACGCGACTGCCGTTGTGATCGACTTGCCGAACCTAGGTGGGACATTGATGACAAGACGGCGCACGTCCCCCCGGTAGGTGTCCACCAGAGAGTGGCACATCGCTTTGAGGTACCAGGCGAGGGCTAGCGGCGGGTCGTTTGGCTCCAGCTGGCGGAACACTTCCCGTACGAAGAATGGAAAATGCTCCCGCCAGATTCGATGCGGCGCAATCATCACCCCTCATCTCCGCTTTCCGGCTTTGGATCGGGCTCAATTCCAAATTCAGCCATGATGTCCTCGCGAACAGTCTGGCAGAATTCATCCAGGGTTAGCCTGTCGGCCTCATTGAGCCTGCCGGCCGGTTCAGCAGATTCCGGCGTTGCCGCCGGCGACATCCGCGCCATGTCAGCAAGGACCTGCTTGCGTGCGTCCTTGCTCTTGCCCTCCAAGGCATCGCGCACGGTCGTGATAATCAGCAGTTCGCCCTGAGAGATGCTGCGCTCGCGGCCATCGATCTTGACCTTTCGCTTCTTCGCGAGATGCTTGCGCATCATGGTGTCATAGCTGGCCGAGCCCTTGGGGCGACCAGGCCCAGGCTTGCCGGAGAAACGCGTCTCGACAGGCGGCCGGCCAAATCCGACCCCATGGTCTCCGGTTGGACGCCTTTTCCCGTTTGCATCGAGGACGGACTTTGGCCGGTACGTGTCCGCATCAGCTGCATTGTGCGGCGAGACCGGTGTACCCCACGCCTCTGAAGGGATGTTCCGGCTAGTCCGCAAACCCCGAATTGAGCCGGCGTTTCCGTGAAAGCCAACTCCATACTTTATCGGCGCTGTTTGGAATCTTGACGGGACCGGATGCGCTAACGTCGATGGTCTCCAATCAAAGGCTCATGATTGGATCATTTCCCGTTTTAGCGAGTTAAATTCCCGTTTCTGCTATCACGGGAATTCAATCATAAAACTGCGGAAATTCAGCTAATTGATAATCCGGAAAGCCGCGTTGAGTGGGCGGATTTTGGGATATTCCCGTTTAACCGGCTCGGAAACGGGAAACTGGCGGCGGAGACGTGTTGTCAGGTGACTGCCCCCACCTCCACCTTCCCTACAGCGCAGCGATTATCCCCTGTCTGCCAAGGCGCAGGTCGGCGTGCGCACTTCGAACTTCCTGCTGTGGCGCTTCATCCAGCCCCTGATCTGCCCGAACAGCTGCTCGAGTTCAAAGTTGAGCCAGCTTGGCCGATTCGTCTCATAGGCGTTGATGTCGCACATCCGGGCGCGCGCCGTTTCCATGTCGCCGTTCTTTTCGGCCACGCGCGCCTGCGAGAGATAGTATTCAGTCATGAGGGTATCGATCGGCACGCCAAAGCTCATCGCTTGCCGGTAGAAAGGTATCGCCCCGCTGTAGTCCTTGCGCAGATAGCGCGTCTGACCCTGATAATAGGCTTGATAGGCGTTGTAGACCGTCAGCTGCTTGGCATAGGCGCCTTTTTCCCGCCCGATCGCGTCCGCATCGGAGCGGCACCAGGCGATCTGGCTGGTGTTGTTGGCGGGAATGCCCAAGCACACCGCATTGTGATCGTCCCGTCGCCTGTTGATCGCCGTTTGCCGGGCAACGAGCGCATTGCGCTGTTCGAACAGCGCGCCATAGCCCGGCTCGCTCTGGCTCACGGCGACCGGCGGCGGTAGGGGCACTGGCCCCGCCTGCGCATCGGCGATCGTCGCCCCTGCAATCAGGGCCAGCGGGGCGGTCAGGCAGCCCAGCAGCCGCCGCGCGTTACACCGGGACATCGATCGGATCCGGCTGCGGTTCAGGCTGGGGCTCGGGCTGAGGCTCGGGCTGCGGTTCAGGCTGAGGCTCTGGTTGCGGATCGTCGGCCTCGCAGCCGTCCTTGGCGGCATTGCAATGATAGCCTGGCCCGCAATCGACGCAGGTCGGCTCCGGCACATCGGGCACCGGCGAGTCCGGAATATCGGGCGCGTGCTTGCCCGGCAGGTCGAAGTCCTGACCAACCCCCATGTCAGCCGCCGCAACCCCGCCGAAAAAGGCGAGCGGAAGGGCCAGTGCGAAATAATATTTTGATTGCATTGGATGATCCTATCCCAATCTTGCTATATTAGATGATCCGGATATTCATTGATTGCAATCAACGATCCGCTCCCCAACGCAAGGCTATGGGCTCGACAACGGAGATCAACATGCGCCACGCCCTGATTCTGACAGCGCTTCTTACCCTCGGCGCAGGCTGTGCTGCGGCCGAGCCCGCGCCGGTCAAGTCTGCCACCCTTGTCTCGGCCAGTCCGGCCCCGGCGCTCTATCAGTTGACCGTGACCAACCCCGGCACGCGCAGCCAGGGCGTGCGCGGCGTGCTGCTCGACGCCAACGGCAAGCCCCTTGCCGAGCCCGACGATCTGTTCGGGAACAGTACCGAGCCGCCGCCGGTCGAGACTCCGGTCGGCCACTTCGAATGGGTGCGCTGCGCGGCGCTGTGGAGCGTTTGCGGTTACCAGCGGATCCAGCCGGGCGAAGCGAAGTCAGCGATCGACAACCAGCCTTCGATCGGCGGGATGACCGAGTTTCGCATCGTCAGGGGGCCTGGCGCTAACCTGCCGGTCTATCGCGGCGAGATCTACAATGCCGGCAAGCTGGTCCAGCCATCCGGCGACAGTGTCGAAACCCCGATCGGCAAGCTGGTCCGGTTCGATGGCAAGCTGCTCGGCCAGCAGTGGCAGGGCTGGATTCCGGCCGCATGGCTGGCGCGCGAGCATGTCTATTACGAAGAGACGCTCTGGGGTGCCGGCAGCAAGAGCCAGCACATGGAAGGAACCTTCTTCGATGAGCAGGGGCGACCGGCCAATCAAGTGTCCTTCGAGGTGGTCAACACGCCGATCGGACCCTTCGTCAGCGTCGCGGGCACCTATCTCTGGGAAGACCGGGGCATGTTCCATCAGCGTGGCATGCAAACGTTCGTCCCGCCGGCCATAGGAACCGAACCGATTGAGATAACGACGTTCCGAGTCGTCGAAATCGGCACTGCCGAAGGCCCCGCCTTTCGCGGCGAACTGATCGAAGACGATGTTCCGGTCAATCCTGCCGGCGATCAGGCGAACACCGCGCTTGGGACCATGGTGCGGATCAACGGGGCCTATAACGGCCATGCCTGGACCGGCTGGATTCCGGCCAGCTGGCTGCCGCCCAAGGAACCATGAGAGCGGTTGCCAAGGTAGGGTGCAGGCCCTAATCGGCTGCACCCGAAACCATGCGCACCATCCTTCTCCTCTCCGCCGCGGCCCTGAGCCTGCCCGCCGCTGCCCATGCCCAGACTGCCGAGGGCGACGCCGCCGATTCCGCAGTGATCGTGGTCACCGGGCGCGGGCTCGATCAAACGCCTGCCACCACCGCTTATGACACGACCCAAATCAGCGCCGAGCAGCTAGGCTCCAGCGCCTCGGGCCGGATCGAGGACGTGCTCTCGTCGGTGGCCGGTTTCCAGCAGTTCCGCCGGTCCGACAGCCGTTCGTCCAATCCCACGGCGCAAGGGGTGACACTGCGCGCGCTGGGCGGCAATGCATCCAGCCGCAGCCTCGTGCTGCTGGATGGCGTGCCGATGATCGATCCGTTCTTCGGCCACGTCCCGCTTTCCGCCATCGCGCCGGACCGGCTGGCCAGCGTCCGGGTCACGCGCGGCGGCGGGGCGGGTGCGTTCGGATCGGGCGCGGTTGCCGGCACGATCGAGCTGGGCAGCGCGGGGCCGGATCAGCTTGGCTGGTTGTCCGGCAGCGCGCTGGCGAGCGATCGCGGCGACAGTGAAGTCTCCGCCAGCCTCGCGCCAAAGCTTGGTGCGGGCTTTGCCGTGGTTTCGGGGCGATGGGACCGAGGCGAGGGCTTCTGGACCACTCCGCTCAACCAGCGCGTTCCGGCCAGCGCCAAGGCCGCTTACGACAGCTGGTCGGTTGGCCTGCGTGCCGTCGCCCCGCTGACCGGCGATGTAGAGCTTCAGGCGCGCACGCTGGTGTTCGAGGACCACCGCACGCTGCGCTTCAAGGGCGCCGATTCGTCCACCGAAGGGCAGGACGCCAGCCTGCGGATCGTGGGCAAGGGGCCGTGGCAATTCGACGTGCTGGGATATGTCCAGGCGCGCAACTTCACCAATATCGTGGTCTCCTCGACCAGCTTCAAAAAGACGCTCGACCAGCGCGATACCCCCGCGATCGGCTGGGGCGGCAAGGCCGAACTGCGCCCGCCGGTGGGCGATGCCCATGTCCTGCGTTTCGGCAGTGACTGGCGCGTGGCCGATGGCACCCTGTTCGAGGATGCCTACAGCACGGTGACCGGCAAGGTCACCGCGCGGCGCACCGCGGGCGGGCGAAACAGCGATGTGGGCTTCTTCCTCGAAGACGATTGGACGCTGGGCGCGTTGACCCTGACGGGGGGCCTGCGCGCCGACCGCTGGACAATCCGGGACGGCTTCTTCCGCGAGGCCAACGCCGCGGGGACGATTACGACCGACAACACCTATGCGGACCGGGCCGGCTGGGACGGGTCGCTGCGCGGCGGCGCGGTGCTGCGGCTCGACGAAGGGCTGGCCGTGCGTGCCTCGGCCTACAGCGGGCTACGCCAGCCGACGTTGAACGAGCTCTATCGGCCCTTCACCGTCTTCCCGGTCACGACGAAGGCCAATGCGAACCTGCGCAATGAGCGGCTGGTGGGCTTCGAGGGCGGGTTTGACTGGACGGTCGTACCCGGCGTGCGGCTGTCGGTCACCGGGTTCGACAACCGGGTCGAGCACGCGATTGCCAACGTTACGATCGGAACCAACCTGCGCGAGCGCCGCAATGTTGATGCCGTCCACGCACGCGGGGTGGAAGGCACGCTTTCGGCCACGCTTGGACAGGTCAGTTTCGATGGCTCAATCGCCTGGACCGATGCCCGGGTCGAGGCCAGCGGCGCTTCCCTTGCGCTTGACGGGATGCGCCCCGCGCAGACCCCGCGCCTTGCCGCCAGCGCGACGCTGGGCTGGAAGCCGGCCGATGGCTGGAACCTGGCGCTGCGTGTGAAGCACGTTGGCGCGCAGTACGAGGACGATCTGCAGACCGACATCCTGCCCGCCGCGACCACACTCGACGCGTTCGTCGAAGTACCGGTGACCAGGAAGTTCAGTCTGGTCCTGCGGGCAGAAAACCTGACCGATACCGAAGTGTGGACCCGCAACCAGGGCGGCTCGGTCGATCTGGGCGCGCCGCGCACGATCTGGGCTGGATTGCGCATTTTCATCGGCAAATAATTCGCTAGGGTTGCGCTTCGAAACCGACCGGAGAGAGATCATGGCAACCCAGCTCAGCGCACACGCGCGAAACATCGATTGCAGCGAAGAGGAATGGCAGGCCCGCCAGCAATTGGCCGCGTGCTATCGGATATTCGATCACCTCGGCTGGTCGGAATCGATCTACAACCACATCTCGGTGAAGGTCCCGGGCGAGGAAGGCGCGTTCCTGATCAACCCCTATGGCCTGCTCTATTCCGAAGTCTGCGCCTCGAACCTGGTGAAGATCGACATCGACGGCAACACGCTCGATGGCAGCCCCTATCCGGTGAACAAGGCGGGCTTTGTCCAACACTCGTACTTCCACCGCCACGTGCCCTGGGCCCACGCCATCGTCCACACCCACACCACCGCGACCATGGCGGTGTGCAGCCTTGAAGGCGGGCTCCAGCCGGTCAACTTCTATGCCTGCAATTTCGCGGGCCGCATCGCCTATCACGATTTCGAAGGCATCACGGTGCGCGCCGAGGAAGGCGAACGCTTGCTGAAGAACCTCGGCGACAAGCGTGTACTGATGCTGAAGAACCACGGCCCGGTCATCCTTGGCCGGTCGATCCCGGAAATCTTCATCATGCACTGGTCGCTGCAGCGCGCCTGCGAAATTCAGCTGGCGACCATGGCGGCGGGCAAGCCGATCGTCGTGCCGGATGAAGTCGTCACCGTGCACCACCGCGACCTGCACGAAGCCAATGTTCCCGGCCACCAGCCGGGCGGGGCGGACTTCGATGCCTGGGTGCGCCGGATCGACAAGATCGACCGCAGCTGGCGCGACTGATCCGGCGCTGAATGTCCCGCCTCACGATCAACGAGCGCGCCGTCGAGCTGCGGATGGATCCGCAGACGCCCCTCTTGTGGGCGTTGCGCGACGGCGCGAACCTGACCGGCACCAAGTACGGCTGCGGGGTAGGGGACTGCGGTGCGTGCATGGTCCTGATCGACGGTCAGGCGCTGCGCTCATGCCTGGTCACGCTGGGCGAGGCGGAAGGCCGCAACATCACGACGATCGAGGGCCTTTCGCCAGACCGTTCGCACCCGGTGCAGCAGGCGCTGGTGGCCGAGCAGGCGATCCAGTGCGGGTTCTGCACCCCGGGCATCGCAATTGCCGCCGCCGCGCTCCTTGCGCGCAACGCCGATCCGACGCCGGAAGACATTGCTGCCGCGGTGCCCAACCTGTGCCGCTGCGGGGTCTATCCGCGCCTCGTTCGAGCGGTGCAGCGCGCCGGGCGGGTCATGCGCCGGGTCGAGACGATCAGCGCCGCCCCTGCGCCGGGGCTCACACCACAAGATGCCGCGCGCGCGGTTCCGGCGATGAAGGCCGAATAGACCGGCGAGCTGAAAACGGGGGAAGTCGATGATTGAAAGTCCGCTGACGTTGCCGGGCGGTGCGCGCCTGCCCAACCGCCTGGCCAAGGCTGCGATGACCGAGGGGCTGGCCGATCCGCAGGGCCGCCCGACCGCCGAGTTGGAGCGGCTCTATGCGATCTGGGGCAAGGGCGGCTGCGGCGTGCTGCTCAGCGGCAATGTCCATATCGACGCCGACCATCTGGAGCGCCCCGGCAACGTCATTCTCGATTCTGCGCCCGATGGGGCGATGATCGACGCGCTGCGCCGCTGGACGGGCGCGGCCAAGGCGGGCGGCAGCCAGTTCTGGGCGCAGATCAGCCATGCCGGGCGCCAGACGATGAAGCCGGTCAATGCGCATCCCAAAGCCCCCTCGGCGGTCAAGCTGGGCCTGCCCGGCGGCCAGTTCGGCGAGCCGGTGGCCCTGACCGAGGCGGAAATC
>NZ_JAYSBK010000105.1:0-10270 GCF_041915465.1 Novosphingobium sp.
TCGCCGCCGATCCGCACCAACTGTGCCGCGTCAAGGTTCGCGCGCACCCCGGCATAGGCATTGGCACCCAGCGCTTCGTAACGCACCTGCTCGACCGCGTCATAGCAGGCCCGCGCGGTGGGCTCTGCCGGGGCGTTCTTGGCGTGCAGCTGGTCACTGTGGTGGCGCAGGCGCAGCGCGAAACTGTCGGCAAAACCGCGCGCTTCCATCGCCTGTTCGCGCGGCAGGGCGCGGCCCGGCATCGGGATGCGCAGGTTCTTGCCGTTGGCGATAGGCGTATCGGCGGTCCACGCCAGCTCCACCTCGGGCTCATGCGCGATCGCCCGGCTGGTGCCGGTCAGGACGCTCTTGAAGCGATCGAGGGGGGATTCGTCTGCCAACTGGGTCTGCCTGCTTAGATTGATGCGCCTGCTTAGATCGATGTGCCTCTTTAGATCGACTGGCCGGTCTTGGCCCAGTCAGCCAGGAAGCCTTCGATGCCCTTGTCGGTCAGCACGTGCTTGAACAGTCCCTTGATGACGGCGGGCGGCGCGGTCATCACGTCGGCGCCGATCTTGGCGGCTTCGAGCACGTGGATGCCGTGGCGCACCGAGGCGACAAGGATTTCGGTCACGTAGTCGTAGTTGTCATAGATCATGCGGATGTCGCTGATCAGCTGCATCCCGTCGAAGCCGTTGTCGTCGTGACGGCCAACGAAGGGCGAAACGAAGGTTGCCCCGGCCTTGGCCGCGAGCAGGGCCTGGTTGGCCGAGAAGCACAGCGTGACGTTGACCATCGTGCCATCGCCGGTCAGCGCCTTGCAGGTCTTGAGGCCGTCGATCGTCAGCGGCACCTTGATGCACACATTGTCGGCCAGTTTGCGCAGGATTTCGGCCTCGCGCATCATGCCCTCGTGATCGAGCGCGACCACTTCGGCGCTGACCGGGCCATCGACCAGGGCGCAGATTTCCTTGGTCACTTCCATGAAATCGCGGCCCGACTTCATGATCAGCGAGGGATTGGTGGTGACGCCATCGAGCAGGCCGGTAGCGGCCAGTTCCTTGATTTCGGCGATCTCGGCGGTGTCGGCAAAGAATTTCACGGGTCTTGCTCCTGCGGGGCGATTCCCAGTCGCTATAAGCAACCCGTCCGCATGGGCCTAGCCCTTAAAGCCGTCGGTTACACCGCCTTGAACACCGCAATCAGCAGCGGATCGTGGGTGGCCTCCGGATTGGCGCGGATTTCCGCTTCCTGGCGGCCGATCTCGCCCCAGATCGCATCGTCCACCTCACGCGCCAGCGAGCGGGCGACGCCGTTCACGTCCACCCCGGTCAGCGCGGCGATCGCCTGGCCGACCAGCGGGTCTTCGGCCAGCCGCAGGCCGTCGCCCAGCGCGGGCACCATCACGTCGATCAGGCGGGGCCCCATGTTGGCGCGCAGGTAATCGCTTGCCGCATGCGGGCCGCCCTGCACCAGCGCCAAGGCATTGTCATAACCGATCATGCGGATCGTATCGGCCACCACCGGCGCGGCGCGGCGTGCGCCTTCCTCGGCAATGGTGTTGAGCGCGTGCTGGAGCCGGTCCTTGAACAGCACAGAGGTCAGGATCTGTTGCAACACCGCGCCGCGCCCGTCGAACACCTCGGGCAAGTCGAGCCGCGTGACCTGCCGGTCCCAGAACCCGCCCGGCGCGGTCAGGCGGGCAAAAGCGTTGTCCGCGGCCAGCATCAGCAGACGGCGGATTGCCTCGGTCAGGCTGATGCGCGGACCGGTGGCGCATCCCGCCAGCGACAGGGCCGCCAGCGCGCCGCCGCCTGCCAGAAACGCCCGGCGGCTGCGAAGGTTCCGGATTGCTGCGATCATTGTCCACGCCTCCGACATGTCTGGGGGTGTCGTCCCCGCCTCACCCGCTCCATATAGACCGGCAAGATGAACCGCATCCGACTCCTTGTCTTCAATCCCGTGCTCTCGGTGCTCGACTACCGCCTGCCGCCGCACCTGTCGGTGGAGCCGGGGTCGCTGGTGGTCGCGCCGCTCGGGCCGCGCCAGGTGCTGGGGATCGTATGGGAGCCGGAACGCCTACCCGGCGAGGAAGTGCCCGACGCCAAGCTGCGCCCGATCCTCGAAGTGCTGCCGGTGCGCCCGCTGGCCGCGCCGCTGCGCCGCCTGATCGAATGGTGCGCGGACTATTACGTCGCGCCGATGAACTCGGTTGCGCGGATGGCGCTGGGCAGCATGGCGGCGCTGCGCGGTGGCGGCACGACGACCGAATACCGCCTCTCGGGCCTCGAACCCAAGCGCCTCACCCCGCAGCGCGCCGCCGCGATGGACGCGCTCCACGGCGAACAGGCCAGCATCCGCGAACTGGCGGAATATGCCGGGGTTTCCGAAGGCGTGCTGCGCGGGATGGTGGGCGCGGGGATACTTGAGCCGGTGACCGTTGATCTCGACCGGCCTTACCCCCACGCGCAGGCGGACTTTGCGGTCCCCGAACTGTCAGAGGCGCAGCAGGCGGCCGCCGACACCTTTGTCGCGGCGGTCAAGGCCCGTGTCTTCCAGCCCTTCCTGCTCGACGGGGTAACCGGCTCGGGCAAGACCGAGTGCTATTTCGAGGCGATTGCCGAGGCGATCCGCGAGCAGCGCCAAGTGCTGGTTCTGCTGCCGGAAATTGCCCTCACCGAAAATTTCCTGCGCCGCTTCGAAGCGCGCTTCGGCACGCCGCCGGTGCTGTGGCATTCCAGCCTCAAGGCCAGCGAACGGCGGCGGGCGTGGCGGGCGATCGTCTCGGGCGAGGCGCAAGTGGTGGTCGGCGCGCGCTCGGCCCTGTTCCTGCCCTATGCGCGGCTGGGGCTGATCGTGGTCGACGAAGCCCACGAAGTGTCGTTCAAGCAGGACGACGGGGTGCGCTATAACGCGCGCGATGTCGCCGTGATCCGCGCCCGCTTCGAAGGCATCCCGGTGATCCTTGCCAGTGCCACGCCCGCGCTCGAATCGCTGCAACTGGCCGAGGCCGGGGTTTACCGCAAGATCGACCTGCCCGACCGGTTCGGCGGGGCCAGCCTGCCCGATGTGCAGGTGGTCGATCTGCGCAAGGAAGTGCCCGAACGCGGCCATTGGCTCGCCCCGCGCCTGGTTGCCGAAATGAAGGCACGGCTGGAGCGCGGGGAGCAATCGCTGCTGTTCCTCAACCGCCGCGGCTATGCGCCCCTCACGCTGTGCCGGCACTGCGGCTACCGCTTCCAGTGCCCCAATTGCAGCGCCTGGTTGGTCGAGCACCGGCTCTCGCGCCGCCTTGCGTGCCACCATTGCGGACACGAAGTGCCGGTGCCGGACGCTTGCCCGGAATGCGGCACCGGCGATTGCCTGGTCGCCTGTGGCCCCGGCGTGGAGCGGATCGCCGACGAGGTGACCGAGGTGCTGCCCGAGGCGCGGGTCGCCGTCGTCACTTCCGACACGCTCAATTCACCAGAGAAGATCAGCGAGTTCGTAGCGGCGGCGGAACAGAAGCTGATCGACGTGATCGTCGGCACCCAGCTCGTCACCAAAGGCTATCACTTCCCCGAACTGACGCTGGTCGGCGTGGTCGATGCCGACCTTGGTCTTGAAGGCGGCGATTTGCGCGCGGCCGAGCGGACCTATCAGCAGGTCGCGCAGGTGGCGGGGCGTGCCGGGCGCGGGGAGAAGCCGGGCGAAGTGCTGATCCAGACCCGCCATCCCGAAGCCGCCGTGATCGCCGCCCTCGTCGCCGGGGATCGCGACGCCTTCTACGCCGCTGAGGCCGATGGCCGCCGCGATGCGGGTGCGCCGCCGTTCGGACGCTGGGCCGCGATCATCGTCAGCAGCGAGGACGAGGCCGAAGCCCGCAGCGCCGCCCGCGCGATCGGCGGCGCCGCGCCCAACCTGCCCGATGTGCTGATCCTTGGCCCCGCCCCTGCGCCGCTGGCCCTGCTGCGCGGGCGCTATCGCTATCGCCTGCTGATCAATGCGCGGCGCAGCGCAAAGCTGCAGGATGTGATCCGCGAATGGCTCGGCGCACTCAGCTTTCCGCAGGGCGTTCGGGTCAGCGTCGACATTGACCCGTACAGCTTTGTCTGACCCCGCGCGGGTCAAGGACATAAGAAAGCAACCTTTGGCCGTAACCACAAATCAACCAATTCGGCCGAAGGTCGCGCCCGCAGAGCCCGGGAATCGCGTGTGACAGCCCTCGTAATCAATGGTTTGAATGAAGAAGACTTTCGTCGCTCGGTCGAGAATCGGCTGCGCGAGGGCCGGGTCAATGTGGCGATCGACCGTCTGCGCTCGCTCCTACCGGATTATGCCGGGCCTGGCGGACTGCTTCCCGAACGATTCCTGACCGTCCAGCCCTCCGACCTGATCATCGAAGGCTGGGACGAACTCGGCGATACAATCAAGCGCCGTGACCTGCCGGGGCGGCTGATTACCGGCATCTCGGTTGCGTTCGGCTGGCCCGGCGAAAATCCACCCGCGCCCGATGCAAATGGGTTGCTCAAGCCGTTGGTCGAGGTCAGCTATTACAGCGACAGTTCATTCCCCTTTTCCAAGAGCAGCCGCGAAGACCTGCTCGACGGCTATTCGGCCTATGGCTGCACCTGGCATGGCGATGCCGAAGCGAGCGACAACGCGCTGTCGGTCAGCGGGATCGACGACCTGCACGGCGCGCTTGCCCTGCTCGAAGCGCGCCTGCTGGCCAGCGAAGACCCAGACGAGGACGGCATCCGGGCCGGCTCGCTGGGCGCTTGCCTGCTCTCGGCCCTGCTGGTCCAAGCGGTGACCGACCAGATCGCGCAGAAGGGCCTGCCCCGCCCGGTCTGCGTCATGGCCGGCAGCAATGACGTATATCCCTATTTCGATGCGCCGGTGGCGGGGCTTCCCGAAGATCTCCTCGAAAAGGAAGAGGAGCTTCCCCCGAATATCAACGGTGCCCCGGTGCCGCGCTATTCCAGCTTGCTGGTCACCGGCATCCCGCGCGCGCGCAAGCGGGCCATCCTGGTCCTCGAAGATACTCCGGAAGACGCGGCCGCACGCACCGCGCAGGTGCGGCATCAAGATGCGCCGAATCCCGTCCACGAAACCGCGCAGAGCGAATTCGAACAGGTTCAGCATCCGGTGCTGGACGGCGAAGATTCCGCGCGGCCGCTGCTGGCCTCGAAACCGCTGCGCAAGCCGCACGTCGCTGGCGAAACGCCGAGCCTTGTGGGCCTGTCGCACCACACGCCGCCCCGGTTCGATGATGTGCCAATCATTGTCACGCGGCCTGATCCGCGCCCGGAACCGTTGCCCCAGTCGGCGCAGAGCATGGAGCCGATGCCGGTCGCGCGCCGCACTTTCCCGCCGACGCGCCCAGCATCGCCCGACGCCGCCTTCAACCGGGAAACGCTGGACTCGCCCGCCAGGCCCGTCCCGGCAAGCCCGCCGCCCTTCACGCCCGAACAGGTCGCACCCGGCCCCGATCTTCAGGACCGGCTGCAAAGCCTGCTGGCCAACTATGCCCCGCCCATGGCCGATCCGGCTCCGGCACCCGCGCCTTACGATTCTGCGGAGGCGGAAGCCGAGGCCGAGCCAGCCGCGAGCGAAGTCCGGGACGACGGCGACTATGCGCCTGAGGCGGAACCCGCCGAGGCTGCCGGACTGTTCGCGCGGCTGCGCAGGCTTGCCCTGGCGCCCTTTGCGATCTTCAGGCGTTAAGCTTCCAGCAGCGCAGCCGCCTCCATGAGGCGATTGCCATGATCGGTCTCTTCCTTGCCATTAAGGCGGAACAAGCGCGCGGCTTCGGCATTGGCGGTATTGGCCGCCCAGCCTTCATACAGCGCCTCACCCCCGAACTCGCCCTGGGCAAGCTTCCTGAGGCTTTCCACCGTAACCGGCGGCACGGCCAGCGGACCATCCTGAAGATAGGGGTGATCGGCCGGCTGGGGCGGCGTGAAGTCCTCGCCCGAGATCGCGAGAATGGCTTGGGCCACACGCTCGGCATGGAGGAACTCCTCGCGCCCATTGTAACGGAGCAGTTCGGCGACGGCGGGATTGTCGGTCCCCGTGGCAATCGTGTTGTAAAGTTCGAGCGCGGCGGATTCGGTCAGCACCATCACCTTGAGATCGAGCAGGGTCGGCGCGGTCACGGTGCCGATATGGGCAAAGGCTTCATTAAGCGTGGCAGGCGCGCCTTCCGGCAAGGGCATTACGGCCATGGAACTTCTCCCGAACTTGTTTAACCGAGAGGCTAACTGACCCAGGCGGGGGAGACAAGCCGTCCCTGGGCGATCGCGCGGCGCAGCATCCAGACGCCGCCAAGCGTCGCCACCAGCAGCGTCACGAGTGAGGCTTCCAGGCCAAAGCCGCCCCCGCTCAGCCAGTCCGGCCCGGTATTGCGGGTAATAAGCAGACCGAGCGAGGAATCGTTGCCCGACACGGGGATTGAAAACACCCAGCCCTGGGTAAAGTTCCACGCGGCGTGGATGCCTACAGCCAGCCACAAGCGCCGGGTAAGCAGGAATGCCGCGCCCAGCAGCAGCCCCGCCTCGACTGCGATCGCCATTGCGGCAAACAGGCTGGCGTGCGGGTTGGTAAGGTGCGCCGCGCCAAACAGCAGGGCGGTGATCGCGATTGCCAGCCACGAGCCGAGCAGGGATTCGATATGGCGCAGCAGCACGCCGCGAAACACCGCTTCCTCGAACACTCCGGTATAAACAGCCATCGCGGCGACGCTGAGGAAATTACCCATGCCGCGCAGGCCCTGGATCTCCAGACCGCCCAGCGCGGCGACCAGCAGCGCCGACACGCTGAACAACACCGCCCCCAGCAAGAGCCCCTGCCCCAGTTCGCGCGCCGCGCCGGGCAGGGTGAACTCGGCGTCGTGCCGGCCCTCCAGCCAGCGGCGCAGCGCCTTGTAGGTCAGCACCAGCACCAGGCAGAGCCCGAGCGCTCCAAGGAAGTTGGCCAGCCCTATGGTCGGCACCCCCAGTGCGCGCGCGGCCTTGGTATAGCCAACACCGACGGCGGCGAGCGTAAACACCTCGATCACCAGCAGGATCAGCGGGAAGCGCAGGACCTTGAGGATCAGGGCCACCGCGCGAGGCGGGGCGGACGGCTCAGACTGTATTGCATTGCTCATACACACCCTATTTCCCAACCGCCCGCGGCAGGCAACAGCTTTCTTCAGGCGGGATCGACGGCGGCATGCCCTGCGTTCATTTCTGCTCTTTTTCGAGCAGCTTGCGCTTGATCTCCAGGCCATAGGCATAGCCGCCAAGGCCGCCGCCGGTGGCAATCACCCGGTGGCAGGGAATCAAGACGGCAACATTGTTGGCGCCGTTGGCGCTGCCCGCCGCGCGCACCGCCTTCGGCCGGCCCACGGCGGCAGCAAGCTGGGCATAGGTGCGCGTTTCGCCCGCCGGAATCCGGCGCAGCTCGCGCCAGACCGCTTCCTGAAACGCGGTGCCCTTCACGTCGAGCGGGATATGGGCAAAATCGCCCGGTTGCTCGACAGCGGCCACGACCTGTTCGAGCAGGGCCGAAAACGCTTCCCCGCCCTCGATCAGTTCGGCTGCCGGAAAGCGCTTTTCGAGCGCCTCGCGCCCTTCGCCGAACGACAGGCGGCACACGCCCTTGACCGTCGCCGCGACCAGCATCGCGCCAAGACTGGTGGGGACCACCGCCCATTGGATTACCGCGCCCTTGCCGCCTTTCGCCCAGGCCGAAGCCGTCATTCCCAGTCTCCCTTCATTCGCCGCATAGAACCGTGACGGTCCGGAATAGCCGGCGGCATAAATGGCATCGGTCACCCGGCCCTCCCCGCTCAGCGCCTCGGCTGCACGCTCGGCCATCAGCGCACGGGCATAGGCGGTGGGCGAGAGGCCGGTGTGGCGGGTGAAGACGCGCTGGAAGTGCGCGGGCGAATAGCCGGTTTCCTCGGCCAGGGCGGCCAGCGCCAGCGGCTGCTCCGCCGCCTTGATCGCGGCAATGGCAGCCAGCACGGCACGCTCGTCGCGGCTGACGTCGTCGGGCAGGCAGCGCTTGCAGGCCCGCAGCCCCGCCGCGCGCGCCGCCTCGCCATTGGCGAAGAAGCGCACGTTGGACCTGGCCGGATGGCGGGCCGCGCAGCTTGGGCGGCAATAGATCCCCGTCGTCAGCACCCCGGTGACGAAGCGGCCATCGAACGCCTTGTCGCGCGCCAGAACGGCACTCCAGGCATCGTCTTCGGCAATCATCGGGCCTGCTCCCCATGGCGGTCGATCCGCGCGGCAAAGCAACCGTGCGCGGCGTTATGGGCATGGATATAGGCAATTTCGGGATTGGCCAAAATATCGCGGATCCGCGCCTCGGCCTCGCCCGGCATGGCGAGGCGTGCATCGCGCAGCATCCCGGTCGCATCGAAAGCGCGGAAGGCCAGCGGGCGCCCCTCGAACACCGGCGGCAAGCCGTCGATGTGATCTGCCGCGGCCACGCCTTGCCGGACATAGATCGCATAGGCGCTGCGATAGGGGGTCGCCACATCCTGGCTGGTGTGATGCAGCAGGATCAGCTCCTCACCCTGTCGGGCATCTTCCAGGCTGATCCGGCAGGGATAGCCGCGATCAGCCTGCGCCGTCACGCGGATCGCGCTGCGCGCGGCAAGGGCGGCATCGTCGAGGTCGAACAGGTCGGCGAAGTTTTCCGGTGCAAGGCCGGTAATGCGGTAGGTCATGGCAGGGCTCCTTATTTGGTCGTGAAGCCCGTCTAGAACCACCCCCGCCCTCCGCGCGTCCCGAAGCTTGCGCTCAAAGCCTCACTGCGGCTTGATCGATACGAAGATTTCGCGCGAACGCCGCTTGGCATAGGCGACGTCACCGGCGCCCGGATCGACGTAGTAGTTGACGGCCATGATCTTGCCGCCAGCCGCGCTCATACAGGTAGAGCCAATCACTAGGCCTTCCTTGTCCTCGACCTTAACGGTCAACGAGCCGCCTATGTACGCACAGTCAGCGTCGTACCCCATGTAACCGAAATTCCCCTTGAATTTCACGTTCAGACCGAGATTGTCCTTGTAGCCCGCCTCGATCTCATCCTGCATGTCCTGATCGAACTTGGGAGCATCCTGAGATTCGAGAACCTCCTTCAAAGCATTGACCGCGACTGGCTTGGCAAGCGTTTTGTGCTCAACACCGCGCGGCACCTTGATCAGGACATATTCCCATGTCGCAGGCACTTCCGGGGAGCGATCGCAGGCGTAGAGAGAAACGACCGTGGAGTTGGCCTCGTCCGCACTCGCCATGAGTTCCGCGAAAGTGGTGAGTTTGCCGGTCGGCGCGCAGAGTCCCTCTGGGACGGGCATGGTGAAGGCTTGGTTGCCCACGGTGAATGAGACGCTGCGCTGTTCGACCACTACCACCTGTGCCGCCGCTGCCGCGGCAAACGCAATCATCGCACTCAACATCCAGAATCCCCAATAAAACGAAGTCTTTCAAGTTCAGAATTTTTTCAGATTCAGGTCTTGTCCCACGTCTTGCAGTAAAGCGCGGCGAGCGGCAAGCTTCGCACATGGCTCGACTCTGCAAAACCATCGCCGCGCTGTTTGTCCTGTTCGCCGCCGCTATCACCCCCGTGCGGCTCAGCGCCGATCCGGCCGACATTACCGCCGCATCGCGCAGCGTGGTGCGGGTCGCACTGGTCTGGATCGACGGGAAGGACGCCGGGATCGCCGGGCACGGCTCAGGCTTCGTGGTCGCGCCCGACCTGGTCGTGACCAACGCCCATGTCGTCGCGCCCATGGCCGATGACGATACGATCCATCCGCTGATCATCCCTTCGCAGGGCAAGCGCGGCTGGGCGGCCAAGGTGGTGGCCTATTCACCGAAGAACGACCTGGCACTGCTCAGGATCGAGGGCGGCACCCTGCCGGTCGCCACGCTTTCCCCCGCCGCCGTAACGGATGGCCAGCCGGTCTATGCCGTGGGTTACCCCGGCAGCGTCGACCTGGCGCAGGGGCTGGACGCAGTGGACATGATCACGCCGATCGCCCCGGTGAAAACACAAGGTACGGCGTCGGCTGGGCGGTCATCCAAGAGCTTTGCAACCGTGCTGCACACCGCCTCGATCGCGGCGGGCAACAGCGGCGGACCGCTGATGGACGCGTGCGGCCGGGTGATCGGCGCAAACTCGTTCGGGACAGTGTCCGACGGATCGGACGCGGAATTCTTCTTCGCCGTGGCCATGCCCGAAATCATGCGCTTCCTGCGTGAGAACAACGTCACGCCCAAGGTCAATGCGATGCCGTGCCAGTCGATGGACGATTTCT
>NZ_JAYSBK010000106.1:0-10256 GCF_041915465.1 Novosphingobium sp.
TCATGGCATTCAACGTGTGGTTCATCATCTGGCCGGCCCAGAAGAAGATCCTCGGGATCGTCGATGCTTCGGCTGAGGAAAAGGCGGCCGCCGCGCCGCGCGCGCTGATCGCCAGCCGCCTCAACACCCTGCTTTCGATCCCGATGCTCTATTGCATGGCGAACGCCAACATCAACATGTAATCCGGTCCCCTTGCGGGCCTGGAACGAAGGCGCGGCGCTGCTCATGCAGCGCCGCGCTTTTCTTTTGTCCGCGCGGCGTTTAACCCGGCGCGCATGACCGCAAAGATCGACCCCTTCTACGCCATTTCCGTCTCCGGCCTTGCCCATCGCATGAAGGCCGAAGGGCGCAGCGTGATCCATATGGAATTCGGCCAGCCGTCGACAGGCGCCCCCGCCCCCGCCATCGCCCGCGCACACGAAGTGCTCGACAGTGACCCGATGGGCTATTGGGAAAGCCCCCAGCTCAAGGCGCGAATCTGCCAGCATTACGCCGACTGGTACGGAGTGGAGATCGCGCCGGCGCAGGTGCTGCTGACTTGCGGCGCCTCACCCGCGCTGGTCCTGGCTCTGTCGATGAGCTTTGCTCCCGGCGCGCGCGTTGCCATCGCGCGGCCCGGCTATGTGGCCTATCGTAACACGCTGAAGTCATTGTTCCTCGAACCGGTCGAACTTCCGTGCGGCGAGGCGGAGCGATTCCAGCTGACCGCCAGGGCACTCGCCGCGCTGGAGCCCGCTCCCGACGGAGTGATCATCGCCAGTCCGGCCAATCCTACGGGCACGGTGATCCCGCGCGAAGAGATCCTCGCCATCGCCGAGGTCTGCCGGACGCGCGGCATCAAAATCATCTCGGACGAGATCTATCACGGCATCAGCTATGGCATGCCCACCCCCTCGATGCTGCAGGCGGAACCCGACGCGCTGATCGTCAACAGCTTTTCCAAGTACTTCAGCATGGCCGGCTGGCGGCTTGGCTGGCTGGTCGTTCCCAAGAGCGGGATCGACGCGGCGCGGGCGCGGATGGGCAACCTGTTCCTGACCCCGCCCTCGCTTTCGCAGCACGCCGCCCTGGTGGCGATGGATTGCCGCGAGGAACTTGAGGCCAATATCGCGACTTACGCGCGCAACCGCGAGCTGCTGCTGGCAGCACTGCCAGGCATGGGGCTGGGCCGGATCGCCCCGCCCGACGGCGCGTTCTACATCTATGCCGATGTCTCGGACTTCACCGACGACAGCCTTCAATTTTGCACGGCCATGCTCGAGGCGACGGGCGTTGCCACCGCGCCGGGGATCGACTTCGACCCGGTCGATGGGCGCCACTTCGTGCGCTTCAGCTTTGCCGTATCCACGCCCGAGATCGAGGACGCGATTGGCCGAATTGGCCCCTGGCTCGCCAGCCGCAATCGCGGCCAGCGCGCTTAAATCTCGATCTGGCTGCCCAGTTCGACCACGCGGTTGCTGGGCAGGCGGAAGAACTCCATCGCGCTGGCGGCGTTGCGCAGCATCCACGCGAACAGCTTTTCGCGCCAGATCGCCATGCCCGGCTTCGATGAAGCGATCAGGGTCTGGCGGCTGAGGAAGAAGCTGGTCTTCATCATTTCGAACGGTCCGCCCGGGATCTCGACCGACTTGAGCGCGGTCGGAATGTCGGTTTCTTCAAGGAAGCCGAACTTCAGCGTGACCCGGTGGAAGCCCTGGCCCAAATCCTTGATGCTCGCCCGGCTACCCGTGTAGATATAGGGCACGTCCTGGATCGCCACGGTCAGGATCACCACGCGCTCGTGCAGCACCTTGTTGTGCTTAATATTGTGCAGCAGCGCCGAAGGCACGCCCGAGTTGGTGCTCGCCATGAAGATCGCGGTGCCGGCCACGCGTGTGGCGCTGGAATGCGCGCTCTTGGCGAAGATCTCCATCGGGATCGAACCTTCGGCCATGTTCTGGCGCATCAACGCACGCCCGCGCGACCAGGTGGTCAGCAGGGTAAAGATCGCCAGGCCCATCGCCAGCGGCACCCACCCGCCATCGGGGATCTTGGTGAAGTTGGCCGAGAGGTAGGCCGCGTCGAGCGAGAAGAACAGCACCAGCAGCGGCACCGACAGCCACGGCCGCCATTTCCACATCTGGAACAGCACCACCGCCAGCAGCACGTTGTCGATCGCCATCGCGCCGGTCACCGCGATGCCATAGGCCGCGGTCAGGTTCGACGACTTCTGGAACATCAGCACCAGCACGATCACCGCGATCATTAGCGCGGTGTTGATTACCGGGATGTAGATCTGCCCCGCGTTCACGCTGGTGTACTTGATCGACATGCGCGGAATGAAGCCCAGCTGGATCGCCTGCTGGGTGACCGAGAACGCCCCGGTGATAACCGCCTGCGATGCGATCACCGCCGCCGCGCTGGCAATGGCAAGCAGCGGCCACTGGAACCAGTCCGGCGCGAGGTAATAGAACGGGCTTTCCAGCGCCGCTGGGCTGCGCGAAAGCAGCGCGGCCTGGCCCAGGTAGTTGCAGACGAGTGCGGGCAGCACGATCACCAGCCACGACACCCGGATCGGCGAGCGCCCGAAGTGCCCCATATCGGCGTAGAGCGCCTCTGCCCCGGTCACAGCCAGCACGGCCGAGCCCATGGCCAGGAAGCCGCGGAACGGATCGGCGAGGAACATGTTGGCGGCATGATGCGGGCTGAGCGCAAGGATGACCTCGGGCGTCTGCGCAATGCTGACCACCCCAAGCGTGGCGATCGTGGCAAAATAGATCAGCATGACCGGGCCGAACATCCGCGCCACCTTGGCCGTTCCGCGGCTCTGGATCATGAACAGGAATACCAGAATTCCAACCACGATCGGGACAACCCAATGGCTCATCGACGGATTGTACACCGCAACGCCTTCGATCGCGCCCATCACCGACACGGCCGGCGTAATCATGGAATCGCCATAGAACAGCGCGGTGGCGAAGACGCCCAGCAGGACGATGCCCGATGACCACGATTTGCCCGAGATATTCGAATTGATCAGGGCCAGCAGCGCCAGGCTCCCGCCCTCGCCCTTGTTGTCGGCCCGCATGATGATCGAGACATATTTGAGGGTCACGATCACCATCATCGACCAGAACATCAGGCTGATGATGCCAAACAGGTGCAACTGGTCGAGCGGCAGTTTGTGATGCCCGGCGAAGGTATCGCGCATGGCGTAGAGCGGGCTCGTGCCGATGTCGCCAAACACGACGCCGATCGCCCCCACGGCGAGGGCAATTTTTCCGCCATGGTGGTGACCATGGTCGTGGCTGAGCATCGAATTGGCTTGGTCTTCGCTTGGCGTGCTGTGCACTTCAGCTTCTGGACCGACATTTACGCTCATGCGGCAACGCGCCCCTGCAAGCCTTTGAACAGGGGTCCGCGCTTATCAGTATGGCTAGTGCGGCGCAACAGCCGCGGTGCCGCCGTGACGTCTATTGCGTGCCGGTTTGAGCCGCGCCATTCTGGCGGGCGATGAAGGCATCCAGTTCGCCCAGGCGCTGTTCCAGATCGGCGCGCCATGGCGCATCCTTGGGCGAACGGGCCAGGAGGTCCGCCCAAACCGCGCGGCCTTCATCGAGGCGGCCCGATTGCGCCAGTGCAAGCCCCATGAAGAACGGCGGCCCCGGATGCTGGGGATCGGCCTGTGCCGCCCGGCGATAGGCATAAAGCGCCGCCGGAGAGAGATTGCCGTCGGCATGAGCCACAAGGTTGTTGGCCAGCGCAAGCCACGCGTCGGCGTTATTGGGATCCTTGGCGATTGCACCGCGCACCACGCCGGCCGCTTCGGCAAATTGCCCGCGCCGGGAGAAGGCGTCGGCCACCACGGTCCACTGGCTGGCCGCCGGGACGTTCTGTTCCGACAGCGCTTTGCGCGCGTCAACCAGCGCCTCGCCCGAGGCCTGTGGCCGCTCGGCCGCTTCCTTGGGCGCGCCGGGAAGATCCGGCCGGGCCTGGAATGCAAAGCCCGCGATCCCGACCAGCAAGGCTGCGCCAATCGCTTCCCAGCCCCCGCGCGGCGCCTTGAACAGCACGGTCAACGCGCCAAAAGCCACGGCGGCAAGGCCGATTACCATCACCCAGGTCATGCGCCCTTGCTCCCCGTAAAGCGGCGGCGCAGCAGCACAGCAGCCAGTCCCAGCAGCAGCAGCGGCGCGGCGAACAGCGGCCAGGTGGTGCTGGTAACCTGCGGCTTGTAGCTGACATAATCGCCATAGCGTTCGATCAGCCAGGCGCGCACGGCCTCGGGATCTTCGCCCGCCTCGATCCGCAAGCGGACCTGATTGCGCATATCGCCCGCGATCGGCGCATCGGAATCGGCAATCGACTGGCCCTGGCACTGCAGACAGCGCAGGGTTTCCATCAGTGCCTGGGCCTTGGCTTCCTTGGTCGGATCGGCCAGCTGGGTATAGGCATAGGGTGCCGGCGGAAGCTTGTCCTGCGCCAGCACCGGCAACGCGGCGACGGCAATCAAAGGGGCGGCCAGCGCGGCGATCAGCAGACGCTTCACTGCTCCGCCTCCTTCAGCTTGGCGAGGATCATCGGCACCTGATCGGGCATGATCACACCGATGTGCTGGTAACGGATCACGCCCTTGGCATCGATCACGAAGCTTTCCGGCACCCCGGAAGAGCCGATGTCGAACTGAATCTTGCTGACCGGGTCGGCACCGATCCGGGCATAGGGATTGCCATTGCGCGCAAGGAACATCTGCAGGTCCGCCTGGGTGTCGCGGATTGCCACGCCATCGACTTCCACGCCGGCCGCGCGGATCTTTTCAAGCTCTTGCGATTCGGCGGCGCAGGGCACGCACCAACTGGCGAAGACGTTGAGCAGCCGCGGCTTGCCGCCAAGCATGTCGGCGCGGGCAAGGCCCGGGCGATCGGGCGAAGCGGCAGGCAGCGCGAACTCGGGCAGCGGCTTGCCGATCATGGCGCTGTGCACGTCGCGGCTGGCAGGGCGATAAAGCCCGAACATAACCAGCACGACGAAGCCGGCAAAGACGATCAACGGGAGCCACAGGGCCCAGCGCGAGGCTTTTGGCGTTTCGCTCATCGACCCTGCCTCATCCGGCGATAGGCGATCTTGTCGCGGGCAATGATGCGGCGCAGGTCGCTCCATACCCGGCCAAGCAGCGCCAGCACACCACCCAGCGCGATCAGCACGCCGCCCAGCCAGATCATCGTAACGAACGGCTTCCACCACAGGCGCAGCTGCCAGCGCCCGTCCTCGGCCTGTTCACCCAGCACGGCATAGAGCTGTCCGTTCCATCGCGTGGCGAGCGCGGATTCGCTGGTCTGCTGCGGCGGTGCCCAGAAACTCCGCGCCTGCGGATGCAGCCTGATCTCGCGGCCACCGTCATAGCGCGCCAGCATCTCACCTTCGAGCGCGGTCCAGTTCGGACCGGCAATCGGTTCGACCGACTTCAGCGTCACCTGCCACGGACCGACCGCAACGGTTTCGCCGACGTTGGCGGCGACCAGCTTCTCGGTCGAATAAGCGCTGTCGCAGGCCATGCCGAACAGCGCCACGGCAACGCCGAAATGCGCCACGACCATGCCCCACAGCGGCAGCTTGACAGTCCGCAGGTTGCGCCCGCGCAGCGGCAGCCACGAGGCAACGACGAGACCGGCGGCCAGCGCCATGCCGATCAAGGGCATCGGCTTCACTCCGCCGCGCACCACCAGCAGCACCGCCGCGCCAATCACCAGCAAGACCGGGATCGCCAGCATCGGGTTGATGCGCGTCATCGCATCCTGCCGCCAGCGCAGCAACGGTCCGACCGCCATGACCACCAGCATCGGAACGATGAAGATCGCCGACATCGGATTGAAATAGGGCGGCCCAACCGAAACCTTCGCCCCCAGCGCTTCGGCCAGCAGCGGATAGAGCGTGCCGACCAGCACGATGCCCAGCGTCGCCGTCAGCATCACGTTGTTGAACACCAGCGCACCCTCGCGGCTCGTCACGGCAAAGCGCTCACCCTCGGTCACGGTCGCGGCGCGCAGGCCAAACAGCACCAATGCGCTGCCGATGTTGAGTGCAAGCAGGCCAAGAATGAACGAGCCGCGCTCCGGATCGACGGCAAAGGCATGGACCGAAGTCAGGATGCCCGAACGGACCAGAAACGTGCCGACCATCGACATCGAGAAAGCGACCACGCCCAGCATCACCGTCCAGGCACGCAGCGCATTACGCGCGGCCAGCACCGCGGCCGAATGGAGCAGCGCGGTTGCCGCGAGCCAAGGCATCAGCGAGGCGTTTTCGACCGGATCCCAGAACCACCAGCCGCCCCAACCAAGCTCGTAATAGGCCCAATAGGACCCGGCGGTAATGCCCAGCGTCAGGAATATCCAGGCACCCAGCACCCAGGGCCGCATCGCGCGGGCAAAGGCGGGCGAAACCTCGCGCGTCAACAGCGCGCCGACCGCAAAGCTGAAGGCGATCGAGAGCCCGACATAGCCGATGTAGAGCGTCGGCGGATGGAACGCGAGGCCGGGATCCTGCAGCAGCGGATTAAGGCCCTGTCCTTCGGGTGGGACCGGATCGAGCCGCTCGAACGGGTTGGAGGAAATCAGCAGGAAGGCATAGAAACCAAGACTGACAAAGGCTTGCGCGGCAAGCGTTGCCAACATGGTCGGTTCAGGCAGGCGGCGTTCGACCAGCGCGACGAAACCGCCCGCCAGACCCATGATCGTCACCCACAGCAGCATCGAGCCTTCGTGGTTCCCCCAGGCCCCGGCGAACTTGTAGAGGAAGGGTTTGGCCGAATGCGAGTTCATCGCGACCAGCTTGACCGACAGGTCGGTCTCGCAAAACACCACGATCAGGCACATGAACGCCACCAGGCACAGCACGCTTTGCACCACTGCCACGGGACGGACCACGCCGGACAGTGCACCGCCCCCTGGACGCAGCGCCATCCCGCCGGCGATCAACTGCAACATGGCAAGCGCCGCAGCGAGCCACAGCGCGGCAAGGCCGAGGTTCGCGATCACTTGGTGCCCTCGATCGCCTTGCGGGCTTCCTCGGGGCTCATGTCCTTCATTTCGCGCGGCACGTACTTCTCGTCATGCTTGGCAAGCAGGTTGTCAGCCACGAACTTGCCCGAAGCGTCGAGCTTGCCTTCGGCGACGACGCCCGAACCTTCCTGGAACAGATCGGGCGTGATGCCCTTGAAGGTCACCGGAACACGGGCCTTGCCGTCGCCGACGATGAAGTCGATCGTCACCCCGTCGGGCGCGGTCTTGAGGCTGCCCTTTTCAACCATCCCGCCAAGGCGCACGGCCCGGCCGACTTCGGGTGGGTTCGAGGCGAGTTCCGCCGGCAGATAGAAGTACGAAGCCTGGTTGCGCAGCGCCCACATCGCCAGCAGCCCCGCGCCGATCAGCGCAGCGAGCGCGATCAGAATCAGGACCAGACGTTGATGCTTGGCTTTGACGGGAGACTTTGTGGGGGCATTCATCTTTTTCGGCTCCGGTCGCGGCGGGCTTCGGCCCGGCGCATGGCGATCCAGCTCAATCCCGTCAGCAGTGCGGTGCCCCCAACACCGATCACGTAAGACGCGATGACGAAAGTCCAGTGGTTCAGCCCCTCATGCATCGTCAGATTCGTCCACAGACGCCTCCATCGCGCGGCGGCGCAAGCGCGCATCGGCCTGGCTGTTGGCAAGGATGGTGCGCATCCGCGCCAGCACGATCCCCCCGAAGATCAGCGAAAAGCCCAGCGTTGCCGCAAGCAGCCCCCACAGGAAAGCGGGCGCCATCTCGCTCTTGCCCATGGTGATCGAGGGCGGTTGATGCAGGCTGTTCCACCACAGCACCGAATAGTGGATCACCGGGATATTGACCGCGCCGACCAGCCCGAAAATCGCGGGAATGCGCGATGTGCCGTCGCTGTCGCGGTTCGCGGCATCGGCCAGTGCCATATAGCTGCAATAGAGGAAGAACAGCACCAGCATGGAAGTCAGTCGCCCGTCCCACACCCACCAGGTCCCCCAAGCCGGACGGCCCCAGAGCGAGCCGGTGACAAGGCACAGCAACGCAAAGAACGCGCCCGGCAGGGCAATCGCCCGCGCGCCGATCCCCGCCAGCGGGTGACGCCAGACCAGTTCGGTCAGGCTCGCAACTGCGATCGCGCTCCACCCGCCCATGCCCAGCCATGCGGCGGGCACGTGGATGAACAGGATTCGTACGGAATCCCCCTGTAACCGCTCGGCCGGAGCGCCCAAGAGACCCCAGGCCAGCGACAGCGCGGTGAGGATGATCCCGGCCACCAGCAGCGGCGCGGTCATGGCCCGGGCCAGCTTCAGGAATTTTGCAGGATTGGCAAAGCCGTGCATGGACGTGTTCGTGAACTCTCGCCGACCCGTTCTGGCGGCAAGCCCCTCTGCCACGACAGGCCCCCAGCGGCAAGGCCAATGCCGCGCTCGAACACCGCTTCATGCGCCAAAACGACCGTCCGTCAGCGTCCTGTCAGCCAGCGCGCGCCGCGGCGCGAACGCAACCATCGTCGGGGAACAAATGGGGCGATCGATGGGGTTCGAACCCACGACCTCCGGTACCACAAACCGGCGCTCTAACCAGCTGAGCTACGATCGCCACAGCCTGCCCGATCAGGGCAAGCACTTGAGGCGCGCGCCTTTGCACAGGCCGCGCCCGATGGGAAGAGAAAACTTGCGCTCCGTTCCTCGTGGCCGGTGCTTTTTGGAAGGGAGCGCATGGTGCGGCACACGGCGAAGGCGCGCCGAATTGACCGGTTCGATCCCGTCACGGCAATCGGGTGACAACTTATTAACCAAGCAACTCTAGATACTTAAGGGGAAACACTAATCACCCAAGGTCGCAATGATCGCTGCTTCAACCTCATTCGGGCGCGCGTCCGACGCCGCCCGAAATCGTCCACGCACCGCTGCGTGCCTGCCAACGTCCAGCGATCCGCTGGCGCAAAACGCTCAGTACGACAGCGCCGCGATGCGGCTGCGCGATGTTTCCATCTACGGGTGCAACCTGGTCTGCCGGGGCCACAATTTCCGTCCCGGCATGTACATTTCCGTCCACCTGCTCGACGGCCTCAGCGTACACGCCATCGTGCGCTGGGTCCGTGGGGATAGCTGCGGCGTCGAATTTCTGCGTCCGATCCGGGCAAGCGATGCAGACCGAATCAACGAGATGCTCTGGCGCGGGTGATTTTCCTCGTCAGCCCGACATGCGAAAAGGGCGGCCCCACCGGGAGCCGCCCTTTTGCGTTGTTCGAGGCGATAAGCCGTCTGCTCAGTTCTTCTTGAGCGAGAGACCACCGAACCGCTTGTTGAACTGGGCAACGCGGCCGCCCTGATCGAGCTGGCGGGTGCCACCGGTCCAGGCCGGGTGCGAAGTGGGATCGATTTCGAGCACCAGCGTGTCGCCTTCCTTACCCCAGGTGGAGCGGGTTTCGAACACGGTACCGTCGGTCATCTGCACCTTGATGGTGTGGTAGTCGGGATGGATATCGGCCTTCATGACACTGTCTTTCGCTGTGGCCGGTACCGACCGGCCGGAAAAGGAACGGCGCGCTTAGCCGCGCCGGCCCCGAAAATCAAGTGTTAGGAGCATCCGCGATCATGGCGGTGAATTGCACTTCGCAGGTCACCTTGCCTTCGATCGAGGCCTTGCCCCAGAACTTGCACACCCGTGCCCGCTTCTGGATGAAGCCTGCTTCGAGATTGAGCAGGACGCCCGGTTCCACGGGATTGCGGAACTTGGCTTCCTCGATCGCCATGAAATAGACGAGCTTGCCCGAACCGGCGAGCTGAAGCGTCTCGATCGCGAGGATCCCGGCGGCCTGGGCCAGCGCCTCGATCTGGAGCACGCCCGGCATGATCGGGCGGCCCGGAAAGTGGCCCTGGAAGAAGCCTTCGTTGAAGGTCACGGCCTTGACCGCGTGGATCTGCTCGTCGGGGACGAGGCTCACCACGCGGTCAACCAGCAGCATCGGATAGCGATGCGGCAGGGCGGCCAGAATCTTCGGGATGTCGTAGCTGATCGGTTCGCTCATCGCCCCCTCCCCGATAGCCGCTTAGCGGCCGTCGGGCTGCGGACCAGCCGGCTGGACCGGCCGCGGCGTGGGCTGCTGGGCAGCCGCCGGGGCGGCACCCGGCTGCTGCTGCTGCTGAGCGGCCTGCTGCTGTTCGCGAACCTGACGCGGCACCCAGCCAGCCGGCGGCACGAGCTGCATCTTGCTCGCCGGGATCAGCTGGT
>NZ_JAYSBK010000107.1:0-10246 GCF_041915465.1 Novosphingobium sp.
TTTTCCATCACCTTGCTGGCGAGGGGGGCGACCAGCACCGCAAAAACCCCGATGAAGGCCATCACGTGGCCGCTCTCGCTGGCCGAATAGCCGATCACCGATTGCAGCCACAGCGGGATGAGCACGACCATCGACATCATGCCGCCGAACCCGAGCGCCATCGCGATCGTGCCGACCCATAAGGTCTTGTGGCGCAGCACGCGCAAATCGACCACGGGGTGCTGCTCGGTCAGTTCCCAGATCAGGAACAGGCCGAATCCGATCATCGAGGCGATGAACAGACCCGTGATCATGCCCGAATTGAACCAGTCATATTCGCGCCCAAGGTCAAGCACCAGCTGGAAGCAGCCGACGAAGATCACGAGCAGGAACAGCCCCACCGCATCGATCCGCGCGCGCAGGATCGGGGTTTCATAGCGGGCCACTAGGTTGATCACGATGCCCAGGCACAGCGCGGTGATCGGCAGGTTGATGTAGAAGATCCACGGCCACGACCAGTTGTCCGAGATATAGCCGCCCACCAGCGGGCCGATGATCGGCGCGGAAATGGTGGTCACGCCCCACAGGGCATTCGCGGTGGCCATCTTTTCGCGCGGGAAGATCCGCAGCATCAGGGTCTGCGTCAGCGGCATCAGCGGGCCGCCGGCAAAGCCCTGGAACACGCGCAGCACCACCAGCAGTTCGATTGTCCGGGCGATCCCGCAGAGCACCGAGAACAGCGCAAAGCCCGAGAGCGAGAACAGCAGGCTGCGATAGGTGCCGAACCGCGCGGCAAGCCAGCCGGTCAGCGGCACGGTGATCGCTTCGGCCACGGCGTATGACGTGATCGTCCAGGTGCCCTGCGAGGGCGAGACGGCCAGACCCCCCGCGATATGCGGGACCGATACGTTGGTGATCGTCGTGTCGAGGATGACGATAAAGTTCGCCAGCGCCAGGCCAACGGCGGCCAGCCACAACCGCAAACCGGTCAGCGGATTGATCTCGGCGTCGGTCATGGCCCGGTTCAGTTGCCGCGCGTGTCGATCACGGCATCCATCGTCAGGCCGACGCGCAGCGGGTGATCCTTTAGCTGCGCAGGGTCGAGCCGGATACGCACGGGCAGGCGCTGCACCACCTTGACCCAGTTGCCGGTCGCGTTCTGCGCAGGGATCAGGGCAAAGGCCGCGCCGGTGCCGCCGGCGAAGCCCACGACGGTACCCTTGAACACCACGTCGCTGCCATAGAAGTCCGAAGTCAGCTCCACTGGCTGGCCGGGCTTCACCTTGCGCAGCTGGCTTTCCTTGAAATTGGCATCGACGAACACGGCGTCGAGCGGAACCAGCGTCATGATCGGGGTGCCCGCCGCGATGCGCTGGCCGACCTGGACCGTCCGGTTGGTGACGATGCCGCTGATGGGGGCGCGGATCACGGTGCGCTCAAGATTGAGCTGGGCCTGGGCAACGCGGGCCTGGGCGGCGACCACATCGGGTGCAGTGCCTTCGCTCAGCCCGGCGGTGAGCGCCGCGCTGCCGGCAAGGTCCGCATCAGCGGAAGATCGCGTCGCTTCGGCCGCGGCCAGCGCGGCCTGCGCCTGGCCCAGCGCGGCCTGCGCGGAATCATGGGCGGCGCGGGCCTGCGAGAGCTCTTCGGCGGAAACCGCACCGGTTGCGGCCAGCGCGGAACGGCGCTGCCATGCGTCCTTGGCCTTGTTGAAATCGGCCTGGGCCATCCCGAGCCGGGCGCGCGCCTGGGCGACGTCGGCGCCGCGCGCATCGACCCGCGCGCCGGACGCGGTGGTCGCGGCCTGGGCCTGGCGGAAGCGCTGCTGGGCCTGCTGCAAGGCCGCCTCGGCATTGGCCAGTTCGATCCGCGCGTCGGCATCGTCCAGCACGACCAGCACGTCGCCCTGCTTGACCTGCTGCGTGCTGCCCACCCGCACTTCCTTCACCGTTGCGGTGATCTGGGGGGTGACCACGGCGGTATCGGCACCGACATAGGCGTTGTCGGTATGCACCCGCCCCGCCTGCGTCACGAAATACCAGATGCCCCAGCCGATCGCGATCACGGCGACGGCGCCCATGAAAATGCGCAGCGCCTTGCGACGCTTGTCGAGCAGAGGGTTTTCTTCCGAAGTTTCCGGGGTGATGGGGGCGGCAGCGTCAGCGGTCATGGCGGGGGTGTTCTCGGATCTATCGGGGAGGGGAGTCAGAGCTTGGCGGTGCTGGCGGGATCGAACCCGCCGCCAAGGGCGCGCGCCAGCATCACGTCGAGCAGGTAGCCGCGGGCTTCGAGTTCGACGACGCTGCGGTGCGCGGCGAGAGCGGCATCCTGCGCGGCGAGCAACTGGAGCTGGTTCGCGATGCCTTGCGTATAGCGCAGCTGCACCATCCGCGCGGCTTCGCTGGCCGCATCATCGGCGGCGCGGGCCGCGGCAAGCCGCCCTGCCAGCGCGCGCTTGGAATCGAGCGCGTCGGCCACTTCGTGCAGCGCGGTCACGAGGATCTGCTCATACCGCGCGACGGCCTCGTCATAGGCGGCCCAGGCCACGTCATAGCGGCCCCGCAGTTGCCCGCCCTGAAAGATCGGCAGGCTGATCGCCGGGCCGAAACTGGCATAGGTCGATCCGCTGTCGAACAACTGGCCAAGGCCCAGCGATTGCAGGCCGACCACGGCGGCAAGATTGATGTTGGGGTAGAACCCGGCCCGCGCGACCTTGACCCGTTTGGCCGCGGCATCGGCCCTGAGCAGCGCGGAGAGCAGATCGGGGCGGCCGCCGATCAGGCTGGCCAGCAGGCTGGTGGGAACAGAGCTTGCCCGGCCAAAGTCGATCGCAGGCTGGGGCAGGCGGGCACCATAGCCGGGGCCTTCCCCCGCCAGCGCGGCAATCTGATTGCGGACGAGCGCGATCGATTCGTCGATCGCGGCAAGGTTCTGGCGCGCAGTTGCATGGCGCGAGCGTGCGGTTTGCAGTTCGGCCATGCCGTCGATCCCGGCCCGCTGGCGCTGGGCGGTAAGCTCTTCGGTCTGGGACAGGACCAGTGCGGTGTGGACTGCCACATCGCGCTGGGCGTAAAGCTCGGCCAGGTTGCCCCAGGCAAGCGCGACGGCGCTGGTCAGCATCAGCCGGGCCTGTGCCGCATCGACCCTTGCGGCCTCAGCCTCGCTGCGCGCGGCGGCGAGGGCAGCGCGGTCACGCCCCCACAGGTCGAGGTTGAAGCCCAGCGTTGCCGCCAGGTCGCCCCGATCCAGCACGCCGTGTGGCACGAACTGTTCGGGGAAGCCCATGTTGTAGCTCTGCTTGGTTCCGCCCGCCGAACCTTCGATCGCGGCCGAGGGCAGGGTGGCGGCTCCGGCCTGACGGGCCTGGCCGTCTGCCGCCTTGATCCGGGCGGCGGCGATGGCAAGGTCGGGCGATCCGGCCAGCGCCTTGTCGATCAGCGCGTTGAGGCCGGGATCGCCATAGGCGGTCCACCAGGTGTCGGAAATGGCCTGAGCCCCCGCGCTGTTGAGATCGGTCGGGACATCAAAGCGCGCAATGCTGCGCGGACCGGACAGCGGGATATCCGCCGGGACCGAAGCGCAGCTTGCGAGAGTGCTGCCGATGACGAAAAGCGCGGCGGTGCGAGAGAGCAGGGAAGTGTACTGCATGGTATTGTTCATTGCGTCGGGCCGCGCGGCTTGTCAACCGCAATGATACTGGATAGTACGGTCAATATGGCCAAGGGTGAGGTTCCAACGAGGCAGGATCTGCGCCGCCGTGCGATTGTCGCGACGGCGCGCAAGGCGTTTTTGCGCGGTGGCTATGGCCAGACTACGATGTCCAGCATTGCCGCGGCAATCGGCGGTTCGAAGACCACGCTGTGGAGCTATTTCCGCAACAAGGAGGATCTCTTTGCCGCCGTGATCGACGACCTGGTCGAGCGCTATGGCGAGGCGCTGCGCCTGCCGTTGCCCCCCGATGGCGATCCGGCGCAAACCTTGCTGGCGCTGGGCGAATCGCTGATGCGCACGATCCTGCGCCCGGAAATCGTGGCCATGCACCGGCTGGTTACGGGCGAAGCCGGGCGCTCGCCCGAACTCGGGCGGACCCTGTTCGAGCGCGGGATCCGTCGCGGACAGGCGCGCACCTCCGAATGGATCGCGCAGCAGATGGCAAGCGGGCAACTGCGCGAGGACGATCCGCAGCGGGCGGCGCAGCAGTTCCTCGCCCTGTGCCAGAGCGGCTGTTACCAGCAGCACATCCTGGGCGTCTGTGGCCGCCCGTCCGGCGAGGCGGTGCGCGCCGATCTGGAAGGCGCCGTCGCCACCTTCATGCGCGCTTACGCGGTGTGACGGCGCCCCAGGCAATTGGCCAGATCAGAACTCGGACCAATCGTCATCCTTGAGCGCAAGGTTCCCGCTGGAATGAGTGGTCGCGGGTCCGGTGACGGGGGCAGCCGACACGGGCGGCGGGGCGGGCCTGCGCGGCGCGGCCCTGGCCGTGAAGCGCAAGGGTTCGGCCGGGCGGAGCCAGCTGTCGCGCCGGGTCTGCGGCTGCCCGATCCTGAAGCTGGCAAAGGCTTCGGACAGCTGTTCGGCTTCCTTCGCAAGCGCCTGGGTGGCGGCGGTGGTTTCTTCCACCATCGCGGCGTTCTGCTGGGTCATCACGTCCATCGAGTTGATCGCCGCATTGACCTGGGTCAGACCCTCCGACTGCTGGCTGGCGGCGTCGGCAATCGCCTCGATCGCCTGACTGACCGAGCCGACCCGGCCGATGATCCGCTTTAGTGCAGAGCCGGTTTCGTTGACCAGTTCGACGCCCGAGCGCACGTGCTCGGTGGCCGAATGGATCCGCGATTTCACGTCGCTGGCGGCTTCGGCGGCCCGCTGGGCAAGCGCGCGCACTTCCGATGCGACCACGGCAAAGCCCTTGCCGGCTTCCCCGGCGCGGGCGGCCTCGACCCCGGCATTGAGCGCGAGCAGGTTGGTCTGGAATGCGATCCCGTCAATCACGGCAATGATCTCGGCGATCTCGCCGCTCGCCTTTTCGACGCCCTGCATCGCCTCGATCGCCTTGCTGACGACCGCGCCCCCCTGTTCGGCCTCGCCGCGCGCCTCGGTCATGGCGCGGTTCGCATCCGAAGCAATGGTCGCGCTTTCGCCGACCTTGCGGGTGATTTCGGACATGGCGTGGACCGAAGCCTGCAGGTTGGCCGCCTGCTGCTCGCTGCGATGCGAAAGTTCGGCGGTCGCCTGGCGGATCTCGGTCGAATTGGTGTTGATCGATTCAATGCTGCCCTGAACCGTGCCCATCGCTCCGCAGAGGTTGGCAAGGGCTTCGTTGAAGTCACTGGCCAGCCCCTCGAATGCTTCGGGCAGGCCCGACAGGCGCACGCTGAGATCGGCCTTGGCGACGTCGTGAAGCCTCGCTCCGACTTCGCGCATTGCCGCTTCGCGTTCGGCCACCGCGACGACCCGTTCCTGCGCCGCATCGCGGAACACAAGCACGGCCCGGGCCATGTCGCCCAGTTCGTCCCCGCGATCGGTTTCGGGCACGCTCACATCGTGATGACCGCCGGCGAGTTCGGTCATTGCGCGGGTCAGGGCGGTAATCGGCTCGGCAATCGAGCGCGACAGCGCGCGGGCCAGCGAGGCGGCGAGGCCGATCAGCAAGATCGCGCCAATCGCCAGGGCTACCCAGGCGGCGGTGATTGCCATGCTCTGACGCTCGGAATTGGCGGTCAGCTGCGCCTGTTGGTTATCGCGCAAGTCGCGCAGTGGCAGCACTGCATCGCTTACCAGCACCGCCTTGCCCGCCGCGCGGATCGCTTCCTGCGCCTGTTCGCGGCCGCCGGCCTTGACGACCGCGACATACTTGTCGCCCCAGTTCTTGCGCCAGGCCAGCGTTGCCTCGCGCGATTTCACGACCAGGGCGCGCTCGGCCGGATCGCTCAGCCGCTTTTCAAGATCGGCGGAGGTGCGATCGTATTCGTCGCGACCTTCGTAATAGGATTTGAGATAGCTTTGATCGCCAGTCACCAGATAGCCGCGCAGCTGGCTGTTCTGGCGCAGGATCGCCGTCTCCAGCGCGATCGCATCGGTGTGGACCGCGCTATTGAAGTTGTTCTGCTCGGTCGTGTTGGCGATCATCGCGATGTTGATGCCGAAGACCAGCATCATGATCGCGGCGGTTATGTTGATCGCGACGAACGATAGCCCCAGCTTGCGGGGAATGTCCATGGAATTGAACATGATGAGCGATTCCTAATCTGGTCTATCGGGCTCCCGGCACGCCGCGCGGCGCGCCGGGAGCCCGGCCGGGTTCAGAAGTTGAAGCGGAGCGACGCGGTGAGTGTGCGCCCATTGATCACCTGGGCGTTGCTCAACCCGCCAGCCGGCACCGCGGCGGCCGAAACCTGCACGACGCCCAGCTTGTCGAACACGTTCCAGGCATTGAGCGAAAGCTCGACCCGTTCGGCCGGGCGGAACTGGATGAACGGGCTGACGACGACGTAACCCGGCTGCTTGAGCAGGTTGACGTCCTGCGCATAGCTGCTGGTCGTCCCGTTGATCGTGGCGCCAAGCGTGACCGGGCCGGAATCGAACTGCGGCCGGGCCGAGAAGAACAGGCTCGGCTGGTGGCGCGGACGGTTGCCCTCGATCGCCGGATTGGCCGCATCGTGCTTGATCGTCGACTTGGCATAGGTCGCACCGAGCGAGAGGCTGAACGGCCCGTGCTCGATTATGCTTTCAAGCTCGACGCCCTTGGCATCGTAGGTCCGGTCGATCTGGAACACGACCACCGAACCGCCCGCATCCGCGCCGATCTGGTAGTTCTTGTCGACCGTCGAAGCCCAGAAGCCGGTGACGAACACGGTCAGGCCGGGCTTGCGGTACTTGAAGCCGATTTCGGCCTGCTTGACCGGGGCATAGGCAACCGAGGGATCGGTCAGGCCACCGCTGGCCGGGTCAAGCGTGGGAACGGACAGGATGCGGTCCGCCCCGGCGCGCCCGCCCTTGCTGTAGCGGGCAAAGACCGAAGCCTCGTTGGCCAGGCGGTAGTTCACGCCGACCGAGTAGGACACGTAGTCGTACTTGTAGTTGACGTTGCCCGGCTGGCTCAGCGGCAGGATCGTGGCGCGTGCCTCGGCGGCGGAGATTACGCCGTCACCGCTAAAGTCGAACGCGGCATCGCCGTTGCGACCGCCGCCCAGATCCGCGCCAAACACGCGGCCGGTGACATGGCCGTTGTCAAAGCGCACGCTGCCGCCAAGCGCGAACTTGCCGATCTGGTAGTTGAGCGAGGCATAGGGCGCGGTGACGCGGAAGCTGGCGTCATAGCGCAGGTGGTACTTCGAGATCGGGGCAACGATGCCGATGCCATAGGCATAGACGCCGTCCTGCGTCATGGGCGTGCCGCCTGCGGTATAGACATCGACCAGCGCCGAATTGCCGCCGCCGACCACGTCCTGCACGACGGAGGCAAAGTTCCAGTACATGTCGATGTTCTGCGACGAGTAATAGACCCCGGCCGTGGTGGTCAGTTTGCCTTCGCCCAACTCCCAGACCCGGCTGAGGCGCAGGTCGTTGGTGACATTGCCCATGTCGTTGAGCCTGGCGTTCATGTTCAGCGTGTAGGACAGCAGGCCGTTGCCATTGAGCGTGGCCGGGTTGGTAATGACCTGCCCGGCATTGGGGCCACTGGCATAGCTGAAGGTGGCGCCCGGACCCGCGACGACCATGCCGATCAGGGCCGACGGACCAAGGATCAGCGGCATCGCTTCATTGTATTCGCCGGAAATGGCGGCGTACCGGAACTTCTCGCTGACGGTCCAGCCAGCGATGTCGAACTGCGCTTCGGCGCCGAGCGACTTGACCACGCCGCGATTGCCGTTGCGCGCGTCGTTGGTGGTCAGGCGATTGTTCTGGTCAAATCCGGGGAGCGACGTGGTGTACTGGCTCGCCAGGGAATCGTGAACCGGATCGAAGCCCGGGACATTGGCATAGACGGGCGCATCGTTGGTGCCGGTGATCATCACCGGGGCCAGCGCGTAATTCGGCTGGCGATCGTCGAGGTACTTGGCGTTGAATCGGATATAGCCGTTGTCGAACTGGCGCGTGACGTTAAGCTTCACCTGGCCGCCCTTGAAGGCGGTGTAACCGACCGCGCGCGGGCCTTCGCCTTCGCGGTAGAAGCCGCCGACATGGAAGCGCCAGCCGCCGCCGAGCTGCGCGCCATAGTCGAAATCCAGGCGCTTGAGGTCGTGGTCGAGCCCGGCCGTGACCATCACCGCACCGCCGGTTTCCTCGCCGGTCTTGGAAATGAAGTTGATCACCCCGCCCGGCGAATTGGACGCAAAGGTCGAGGCAGAACCGCCGCGAATCGCCTGGATCTGCGACAGGCCCAGGTCAGGACGCACGAACTGGTCGACGCTGGCAAAATGGATGTCGCCGAATTCGAGCACGGGCAGGCCGTCTTCCTGGATCTGCACGAACTTGGTGCCGTCGGCCGCCAGAGGCAGGCCGCGCACGGAAACCGCCGAAAAACCGTCGGTGCCCGAGGATTCGGCACGGAAGCCCGGAATGTTGCCAATGATCCCGACGACCGCCGGGGTACCCAGGTTCAGGATATCCTGTTCGTCGATCGAACTGGCCGAAATCGCCGTGTCGAGCAGGTCGCGTCCCTTGGCGACGCCGGTGCTGAAGGCCTTGGCGCTTGCCTTTGCGGGCGCTGCGTCTTGATCCGCGGCAGGTGCGGCCCCGCTATCTCCCGATGCGGCGAGCGCGGGCGATGCGATGGCAATGGTGGCAGTGGCAAACAGGAACTTCCAGATCTTCATGGTACCCCCTCGGTGTAACTCGAGGAAGCGCCCTACCGGCCGGAGCTGACTATCGTCGTAGTGGCCAAGTAGGTGGAACTGCGAGGATTTCGGTCACTTTTCCCTTTGGATCACCGGCCCGCGAAAGGTTGGTCCTGCCATGCGATCCAATCGCCATAGGGGTGGCACAGGGCCAGGACACGGCTGCGTCCCGCCGCTTCGCCGCTGCCACTCCATTCGGTCAGCCGCAGTTCGACCGCGCTGCGATCGGCGCGCCATTCGAGCGCGATCCAGGCGAAGGGGCGGTCCGGCTGGGCCCGCGCGCCGGCTTGCAGGATCCGGGTCATGACGGCGCGGCGTTCGTCATCGCCGAGGTATTGCATGAACATCGAATGGAACACGACACGCCACGTGCCGTCGCGCTGCGGGCTTGCGAGCTGATGTTCAAGCCACGGCGCGGCGCGGCCTTCATCCAGCGCCGGGACATGCAGGCGGGCCAGCTGGATGGCGGCGGCCAGACGCTCGGCCCGGCAGTCCTGATCGGCCCAGACAAAGGCCATCAGCCGCTCGCGCGTGTCGGCGTCAGACAGGCGAAGTGGATGCAAATCGACCCCGCGAGCCGAAGCTACCTCTACCGGCGCGACGGCGGCAGCCGCGCCGCGCCACTCCGGCGCAATGCAGACCGGCGAAGCGATCTGACCGCAGGTCCGTCCGGCGAGTTCGTACCGGTAATGCCCCAGGTTGAGGTTGAGCCCGGCGCTGGCACCCAGTTCCAGCAGCTCGACTGGCAGCTGCCGTGTTTGCTGCAATGTCATCAGTGCGGCCATCAGCGCGCCCGCCCGGCCGACTTCGTTGGTCTGGGTCGGATGGGCCATCCAGGTGATCAGCTCACCCTCGCACAGCGCAAAGGCGCTGCTTATGGCCGCATCGAAATTGCCCGCGCGATTGCGATACAGCGCGGTCAGGTCGGGCATGCCGCCTTGCTGGGCCAGCGCATGCAGGCCGGCGTTGAGCCGCATCGCGACGGCGGCAGCGGCAAGATCGCCGGGCCAGGCCTCGATCAGGGCGCAAAGGCGCGGCGCTTGGCCGATTTGCCGCGCGGCGGAGGCCAGGATATTGCCGACAAAGCTCGAACCGAGGGTGCGCGCGACGGCGGATTGGCGGCGCAATTCGCGCTGCGCCCGAACAGGTTCGAGCGCCGGGCCGACGTGCGAACGGGCGATTGCGTGGATGTTCGTTCGCACGGCCAAGTCCGCCATTTTCCCTTGTTTGCAAAGATTTGCCTGAATGCTTCAGGTCTAGCCGGAAAGTCGTGTGTAACTTCGTGCGCGTGCCATAGGGTAAAACACCCAGCCCGGATTGTGTGCAATTATTGTCAATCCGATTGACATCAAGGGCCCGCCATCTAAACTGCGCCCCTGACAACCGGCGTTGAGTCCGGAGTATAGAGGGGGGCGTCAGTGCTACGT
>NZ_JAYSBK010000108.1:0-10207 GCF_041915465.1 Novosphingobium sp.
ATCGTCCAGCCGGGCGACGAACTCGTACCCTATCTCAATCCTGCCAAAGACGGCACGCTACCCGTTGCGGTAAAGCGGCTCGGCGGGATCAAGGGCGACCAGCTCTCGAATGCCCAGCAGAGCTTTGACGAACGCGGCAACCAGCCGATCGTCAACATCACTTTCGACCAGGCGGGCGGGGCCAAGTTCGCCAAGCTGACCACCGAAAATGTTGGCAAGCGTTTCGCCATCATTCTCGACGGGAAAGTCTTGTCCGCCCCGGTGATTCAGGAGCCGATCATTGGCGGTCAGGCGCGGATTTCGGGTAGCTTTACCGTGGAAAGCGCCAATCAGCTGGCGATCGCGCTGCGCTCCGGCGCGCTGCCGGTCGACCTCAAGGTGGTCGAGGAACGCTCGGTTGGTCCGGACCTTGGGGCGGATTCGATCAGCAAGGGGCTGGTCGCGATGGGTGTCGGCACCCTGGCGGTGATGCTGTTCATCCTGGTGACCTATGGCCGCTTCGGCGTCTATGCGAACATTGCGCTGGTCGTGAACGTGATGATGATCCTGGGGGTCATGGCGATCCTCAACACCACGCTGACGCTGCCGGGCATCGCGGGCTTCGTGCTCACCATCGGTGCGGCGGTTGATGCCAACGTGCTGATCAACGAGCGCATCCGCGAAGAGCGCAAGCGCGGTCGGCGCGTATTCCAGGCGGTGGAAACCGGCTACAAGGAAGCAAGCCGCGCGATCTTCGACGCCAACATCACCAACGTCATCGCTGCCGCGCTGATGTTCGTGTTCGGCTCGGGCCCGGTGAAGGGCTTTGCCGTGGTGCTTGTCATCGGCGTTATCACGTCGGTGTTCACTGCCGTTACCTTGACCCGCATGTGGGTTGCCGACTGGCTGCGCAAGGCGCGTCCGTCTGACCTCAATATCTAAGGGCTGCTGCCATGCGTCTGCTCAAGCTCGTTCCCGACGATACCAATATCCACTTCCTCAAGTGGCGGGTGCCGTTCTTTGTCGTTTCCGGCCTGCTGATCCTGCTCAGCTGGGTGATGATCTTCGTCAACGGCCTCAACCTGGGAGTCGACTTCATCGGCGGTCAGATGATCCGCGTCACTTTTGCACAGAGCGCCGAAGCTCCGGTGGCAGCGCTGCGCGGAGAGGTCGAAAAGCTGGGCTACGGCGAACCGACGATCCAGCGGTTCGGCCAGCCCAACCAGGTTTCGATCCGCATGAAGCTGCCGGAAGGGTCGGAGAAGGACCCCGGCCTTTCGGAAGCCATGGCCACCAAGATCACCACCGCGATCAAGGCTGCGCATCCGGATGCGCGCGTCGACGGCGTGGATTCGGTGTCGGGCAAGGTCTCGGGTGAGCTTTACGCCACGGGGATGAAGGCGCTGGTCTTCGCGATGATCGCGATCTCGATCTACATCTGGGTGCGCTTCGAGTGGCAGTTCGGTGTCGGTGCGCTGTTCGCGCTGGTCCACGACGTGTCTTTGACGTTGGGCTTGTTCGCGGTCACGCACATGGAGTTCGACCTCAACATCGTCGCGGCGATCCTGACCATCATCGGCTATTCGCTCAACGATACCATCGTGGTCTATGACCGCATCCGCGAAAACCTGAAGAAGTTCCGCCGGATGCCGCTGCCCGAACTGCTCGACCTGTCGGTCAACGAGACCCTGGCGCGCACGGTGATGACCTCGCTGACGCTGCTCATCACGCTTGCCGCGCTGCTGTTGCTGGGTCCGAAGGTGATCTTCGGCTTTACCGCTGCGATCACGCTGGGCATTTTCGTGGGTACCTACAGCTCGATCTACATGGCGGCGCCGATCCTGATCTGGCTGAAGGTGACGTCGAACAGCTTCGTGCCGACGGAAACCGAACTGGAGCGGCAGGAACGCCTGGCCCGCGAACGCGGCTAGGCCAACGGCGGCATCGGCCTGGCCGGGCTTCAGCGCCCCGCCAGGCTATGCCAATAGGTGGCGAGTTCGGCCGCGTTTCGCTCCCAACTGAAGCGCTCGGCGTTCGCCGCGACGTCTTCCTCGGCGTAAGGTTCGGCGAGGATTTCGCGGATCGCGGCGGCAATCGCCTCGGGCGTACGTTCGGCAATTCGCCCTGCCGATGGATCCTGCAGCACCTCGCGCGCGCCGCCAATGTCGGGAATGACCAGCGGTGTGCCGCAGGCCAGCGCTTCGATCCAGGCATTGGCAATGCCCTCGCTGGCCGAGGGCAGCACCAGCACATTCGCTGCTGAAAGCAGCTGCGGCAGCAGGTCGTGCGAGACCTGGCCGAGGAATTGCACCTGCTCCGCCACGCCGAGTCGTGCCGCCAGAGCGCGCAGTGCGGCCTCGTCGGGGCCCGCACCGGCCAGCGCCAGATGGGCATCCGGAAGCCGGGTCATGGCTTCGATCACCAGTCGCTGGCCCTTGCGCTCGATCAGCGCGCCGGTCGTGACGATCAGCGTGCCTTTGACCCAGACACCGAGTTCGGGGATGGCCGAGATCAGCGTGCGGGCCTGCTTGCGCGGGAGCGGAGTGAAGCGGGCATGGTCGATCCCGGTATAGTGGATCTGGATGCGGTCTTCAGGCATGCCTAGCTGGACCATGTCGCGCTTCAGGGCTTCCGACACCGCGAGCATTCCCGTGGCCTTGGCTGCGGCTGCGGTCATCAACTCACGCGGGTGATCGCGCTTGCTCCAGAAATGGATATCCGCGCCGCGCGCCTTGATCGAAAAGGGCAGCCCGAGCCGCCCGGCGATTTCGGCAACGGCGGGGCCATCGGGAAAAAAGAACTGCGCGTCGATTAGATCGAAGGGGGCTTCGCGGTGCAGCTTTTCGACCAGCGGCATGACCGCCTTGACGATCCGGCCCGGATTGCTGTCGCCGCCAAAGCGCGGGTAGAGCGTGAAGCGCGGGTAATGGACCGCGGCCCCATCAAGCTCGGAGAGCTGCGGCGCGCTGTCATAGGTGTGATAGGGCTCGCGCAGCGATAGCGGCCACGGCGGAATCCCGATCGGATTGACGATCGTCAGGTCAATGTCGCCCCGCCGAGCCGCAGCGGCGAGCGAATATTCGACGAACTTGCCGAACCCGGGCCGGGCCGGAGTGGGGAACAGGGTGGAAAGCGAAAGAACCCGAAGCTTTTCAGTCATAGCTTGCGCACTAGCATCTCGGTCACGGCGATCCACGCCGGATTGTCGATCACGATCTGGCGGCTGCCCGCGCCCGGCGGAAGGATCGCGATACGGGTTTCGTGGCGGTCGATCATTCGGCCAAAGGCAAACCGGCCCCCCGCGCGCGGCGCCAGGACATCGCGGTTGAGCAGGCGGGCAAAGTCATCGGGGCCATGCTGGCGCAGCCACACCTGGTCGCCTGTGCGATATTCGCCTGCGCTTGTCTCGATCGCGAGAGCAACCAGGTTGGCTTCTCCGCCCAGCGCGGTCGGCAGGATCGCCTCGCGCGCGGTTGGTAGAGCTTCCGCCCCGGCTTCGGTAACGCGCGCGATATAGCTGGGCTGGCTCGCTTCCTCGCTGCGCACCAGCAGTTCTGGATCGACCTCAAGCGCGGCGGCAATTCGGTTCATCCAGGCGAGCGAAAGCTGACGCATCCCGGTTTCAAGCCGGCCAATGGTCTGCGCGGTCGTGGGCGGCGAGCAGCGCTCTGCCACGTCGGCCAGGGTGAGGTTCTTCGATCGGCGGATATCGCGGATACGGTTGATCATGGCAGAATGCCTTTAACCAGATTGGTTTTATTTCTTTCCTACAGCCTAGCTGTTTTGGCAAGCCTCTTGTCGAGCAGGCAACCAAGGGGAAATGCGATGCAGCGCGAACTCGTCGAATGTGAACTGACCAGCGAAGGCCCGGTGCGTCGGGCCGCGCGCAAGGGTGGGCGCAGCGTGACCGTCAATGTCGCGGAAAGCCCGCTGGGCTGGCTCCATGCGCGCGGCCATCTTAGCGATGCGCAGTTCCTTGCCGGGGAACGCCTGCGCCGCGATTGGGAAACGGCGCAGCTTGCCCCGGGCGTGACGATGCGCTGGGACCCGGTGCGGATCAAGGGCAGCGCCCATGATCGGGGCCTATCCGCCAGCGAGCGCCAATTGGCCGCGCGTCAGCGTTTTGACGGCGCTTCGGATGCGGCGGGGCCGGGCCTGTCCGACATTCTCTGGCGGGTGGTCTGCGCGGGAGAGACCCTGCCCGATGCCGAAAAGGCGCTGGCCTGGCCGGTGCGCAGCGGCAAGCTGGTACTTCGTCTCGCGCTTGACCGGGTGGCTGATTTCTACAGGATCCGTTAGTCGGCGGGTGGCTGCTCGTCCCTCGTCGGGCTGGCCTTGTCGTTCGTCGATTTGCGCCCACGGCCGCCGACCATAGCGGCACAACGGCTTCCTGTTTCAAGCTTTCGGGGAGCCACAATATGGACCGGCGTCAATTTCTTGCTTCGGGTAGCGCTGCGGCGCTTGCATTCGCGGTCGAACCGGCCCTTGCCAAGGGCCGGGCGCTCAAGGGCGATGCGGCGCTCAACGCGACGCTCGATGCGATCTTCGAGGACGGGATTGCCCATTCGCCGGAATATGCGACCGCGCTGGGGCTCGACAAGGGCAAGCTGGCGCCGCTGCGCGGCCAGCTATCGCCTGGCACCGCGGCCGAGCGCCATGCGGATCTGGCCCGCAACCAGCGTTGGCTGAAGAAGCTCAACGCGATTCCGGCGGCAAGCTTGTCGGGCACCGGCAAGCGCAACCAGGCGCTGGCAGCCTACATGCTCGAAAACCGCACCATCTCGGCGGCGCGCTATGATATCGATTCGGTCCAGCGGCCTTACCGCCTGACCCAGCAGGGCGGCGCCTATTTCGACCTGCCGGACTTCCTCAATTCGCAGCACCCGGTGAACAATGCCACCGATGCCGAGGCCTATCTCTCGCGCCTCGCTGCCTTTGGCACCGCGCTCGACGAGGATACCGCCGAACAGAAGGCGCAGTCCGCGCGCGGCTTTACCGCGCCGGGCTGGTCGCTCGACCTGGTGCTGGGACAGATGGCCAAGCTGCGCAGCCCCGCGGCGGCAGAAACCGGCATGGTCACTTCGGTGGCGAGCCGGGCCGCGGCCAAGGGGATCGCCGGCGATTGGGCCGCACGCGCGGCGAAGATCGTCGAAACCGTGGTATTCCCTGCGCTTGATCGGCAGATGGCGCTGGTCACCCAGCTGCGCAAGACCACGCAGGCGGGCGATGGTGCGTGGCGCCTGCCCAAGGGCGACGAGATCTATGCCGCCGCGCTGAAGCAGGCGACCACCACCGACATGATGCCCGAACAGGTGCACCAGGCCGGGCTTGACCAGGTGGCCGACATTTCCGCCCAACTGGACGCGATCCTCAAGGATGCCGGTCTGACCAGCGGCAGCGTTGGCGAGCGGCTTACCGCGCTCAACAAGCGTGATGACCAACTCTATCCCAACACCGACGAGGGCCGAAAGGCGCTGATCGACAGCCTCAACGTCGGAATTGCCGACATGTGGGAGCGCCTGCCCAAGGCATTTGCCGACATTCCGCGCCAGCCGCTCGAAATCCGCCGCGTGCCGGTGGATATCCAGGACGGCGCGTCGAACGGCTACTACAACCGCGCCTCGCTCGACGGTTCGCGTCCGGCGATCTACTGGATCAACCTCAAGGACGTGGGCGACTGGCCGAAGTATTCGCTGCCCGCGCTGACCTTCCATGAAGGTGTGCCGGGCCACCACTTGCAGGGTTCGTATTCGCAGCTTTCGGGCGAACTGCCGATGCTGCTGCGTAACAACTTCATCTCCGCCTATGGCGAGGGCTGGGCGCTTTACGCAGAGCAGCTGGCCGATGAACTTGGCGCCTATACGGGCATTGAACGCGCCGGTTACCTGCAGTCGTTCCTGTTCCGCGCCGCGCGGCTGGTGGTCGACACCGGGCTGCACCACAAGCGCTGGAGCCGCGAACAGGCGACCGACTACATGGTTGCCACCACCGGCTTTGCCCGCCCGCGCTGCCAGCGCGAGGTCGAGCGTTACTGCACGATGATCGGGCAGGCTTGCTCTTACAAGATCGGCCACATGTCGTGGGTGAAGAACCGCACCAAGGCCCAGGCCGCGCTGGGCGACAAGTTCAGCCTGCCGTGGTTCCACGAAGTGCTGAAGGAAGGCGTCATGCCGCTGTCGATGCTGGAAGCCCGAATCGACGAGCGGATCAAGGAACGGCTGGCGGCAGGCTGACCGGCAGCAATTTGACCGGGTGGAGGGCTGGCTTCAGCCTTCCACCTGCTCCGCCAGTTCCAGCCAGCGTTCTTCCGCCGCATCCTTTTCAGCGCGCGCCTGTTCGATCGCCTTTGTAAGCGCCGCGAACTTCGCCGGATCACGGGCGTAAAGCGCGGGGTCGTGCAGCACTTCCTCGTCGCGCGCGATCTGGGCGGAGAGCTGCTCGATCCGCTCGGGCAGCAGGTCATAGTCGCGCTGATCCTTGTAGGTCAGCTTGCCCTTCTTTGGCGGCGGCGGTGGCGGCGCGGCGGCGGCAGGCGCGGCCTTGGGCTTGGCCGACGCGGTGCGCTGCGTGCGCTGCTTTTCCCAGTCGGCATAGCCGCCCGCGACAATGTCGACCTTGCCCGAACCATCGAGGCCCAGCGTGATCGTCACCGTGCGGTCAAGGAAGTCGCGGTCGTGGCTGACGATCAGCACCGTGCCGTCATAGTCCGCGATCACTTCCTGCAGCAGGTCGAGCGTTTCGAGGTCGAGGTCGTTGGTCGGCTCGTCGAGCACCAGCAGGTTTGAGAACCGCGCAAATTCGCGTGCGAGCAGCAGACGCGAACGTTCCCCGCCCGAGAGCGTGCCGACCCGCGCCTCGACCAGGCCCGGATCGAACAGGAAGTCCTTGAGATAACCCTGGATGTGCTTGCGCACTCCGCGCACGTCGATCCAGTCGCCGCCTTCGGCCAGCACGTCGCGAACGCGCTTTTCGGGCGACATCAGGCTGCGCTGCTGGTCGATCAGCACGCCTTGCAGCGTCTTGGCGCGGGTGACGGTGCCGCTGTCGGGTTCAAGCTCGCCGGTCAGCAGCTTGAGCAACGTGGTCTTGCCCGCGCCGTTCGAGCCGACGATCCCGATCCGATCACCTCGGGTGATGCGCAGGGTAAAGTCCTTGATGATCGGGCGGTCGCCAAAGTTCTTGCTGACCTTGTCGGCCACGATGACCGCCTTCGACTTGGCATCATCCACCGCCAGCCCCAGCTTGGCCGTGCCTTGCGGGCTGAGCATCGCAGCGCGCTGGGCGCGCATTTCCCACAACTTCTCAAGCCGCCCCTGGTTGCGCTTGCGTCGTGCAGTGACGCCGCGTTCCAGCCAGTGCGCCTCGATCTTGAGCTTGGCGTCGAGCTTTTCGGCGGCGCGGGCCTCTTCGGCGTAGACCTGCTCCATCCAGGCTTCGTACCCGCCAAAGCCGATTTCCTTGCGGCGGATCGAACCGCGATCGAGCCAAAGCGTCGCCTTGGTCAACCGGGTCAGGAAGGTACGGTCATGGCTGATTACCACGAAGGCGCCGGTATAGCGCGAGAGCCAGCTTTCCAGCCAGTCGATCGCGGCGAGATCGAGGTGGTTGGTCGGCTCGTCGAGCAGCAGCAGGTCCGGCTCGGAAGCGAGCGCGCGGGCGAGGTCGGCACGGCGGCGCTCGCCCCCGCTGGCGCTGTCCGCCGTGCGGCTCATGTCGATACCCAGCTGGTCGGCAATCGCCTCCACCTCGTGCCGCTGCGGGGCGTCCTTGCCCGACAGGGCAAAGTCCAGCAGCGTGTCGAACCCGGTGAAGAACGGATCCTGTTCCAGCATCACGATCTTGGTGCCCGGCTGGATCGAGCGCTTGCCCTTGTCGGCATCGATCGTGCCCGCCAGCAGCTTCAACAGCGTCGTCTTGCCCGCACCGTTGCGTCCGATCAACGCCAGCCGGTCACGCGGGGCGATGTGGATGTCGAGATCGCGGAACAGCCAGCCCGAACCTTGCTGGAGGCTGAGTTGTTCCCAGGAAAGGATCGGAGCGACGGCCATGGCTGCGCGCTCTAGGCGGCGGGCGTCAAGTTGACAAGGCGCGGGTAAGCCGGAATGAGGTGGCCATGCGTACAGTCTGGCTCAACGGCGAATTCCTCCCCGAAACCGAGGCGAAAGTGCCGATCTTCGATCGTGCGCTATTGTTCGGACAAGGCGTCTATGAATTGACCCCGGTGCTGGACGGCCATTTCTGCAACTGGCCGCACCATGCCTCGCGGCTGGAACGGTCAAAGGCGCTGGCCCGGATCAGCGACGATACCGACTGGCCCGCCGTGATTGCCCAGCTGATCGCGCGCAACAACCTGACCGAGGGGCGCGTGTACCTGCAGATCACCGGCGGTGCGCCGGATGACCGCGACTTCCTCTCGCCTAGGCCGCCCGCACCCGCCACCCGCTTTGCCTTCACGCAGGAAGCCGCGCTGATCGATGTGCCCAAGGCCAGGACGGGCCTCAAGGTCATGCTCCAGCAGGAGGGGCGCTGGGCGCTGCGTTCGGCCAAGACCACGCAGCTGCTCTATGCGGTCCTCGCCAAGGAGGCCGCGCGCGAGGCGGGTTATGACGATGCCTGGTTCGTCGAAGACGGCCTGATTACCGAGCAGACCAGCGCCAATGCCCATATCATCGACAGCCGGGGCGTACTGGTGTCGCACCCGGTCGACTACGGCGTGCTGCCGGGGGTAACGCGGATCTGCGTGCTGGAAATCGCGCGCGACATGGGCCTTGCGGTGGAGGAACGCGCCTTCACGCCCGAGGAACTGCACGCCGCGCGCGAGGCGTTCGTTTCCGCAGCCGGTTCACTGGTCCTGCCTGTGACCGAGGTCGACGGCCTGCCAATCGGCAACGGCGGGCCGGGCGTGCTTACGGCGGAAATCCGCCAGCGCTACATCGCCCGGCTGCGCGCGGTTTGAACCATTCATTCCTTGTTCAATCCCCCGGGTCTAGCGAAAACAACGTGATGAAAAACCTGCTCGCTTTACTGATTGTGCCCGCCGTGTTTGCTGCGGTTCCTGCCGATGCTGGCCCAGGCGGCGAGCAGGGTCAGGCGCGCAAGGAATTTCGCGCGGGCAACGTGCGTTCGCTGCGCGAGATCGAACAGAAGGTGCTGCCGATGATGGCCGGGGCGCAATATCTGGGACCCGAATACGATCCAGCGGCGCTGGCCTATCGGTTGAAATTCATCCGCGACGGGCGCGTGATCTTTGTCGATGTCGATGCCCGCACCGGTGATATCATCCGGCAGACCCGCTGACCGGCCCCGGGGCGATAGCGGATATGCCGCGCGGCTTGCTTGACGCTTTCGGCCTTTCGTCCCATTTGACCAGCATCTTATTGGGGAACCAGCCATGCGCATCCTGATCGTCGAGGACGAACCCACTCTCGGCAAGCAGCTCAAGACCACGCTCGAAGCCAACGGCTATGCGGTCGACCTGTCGACCGATGGCGAAGACGGCCACTTTCTCGGCTCGACCGAGGAATACGATGCGGTCGTGCTCGACCTTGGCCTGCCAGAAATCGACGGGCTGACCGTGCTGGGCATGTGGCGCAAGGAAGGCCGCAAGTTCCCGGTGCTGGTGCTGACCGCGCGCGATAGCTGGTCGGACAAGGTGGCGGGCCTCGATGCCGGTGCCGACGATTACCTCGCCAAGCCGTTCCAGACCGAGGAACTGATCGCCCGCCTGCGCGCGCTGATCCGGCGCGCTTCGGGCAATACTTCCAGCGAACTCACCGCCGGCGACGTGCGGCTGGATACGCGCTCGGGCCGGGTTACGCTTAATGGCGAGCCGGTCAAGCTGACCGCGCAGGAATACAAGTTGCTGTCCTACCTGCTCCATCACAAGGGCAAGGTGGTGAGCCGCACCGAGCTGATCGAGCACATCTATGATCAGGATTTCGACCGGGATTCGAACACCATCGAAGTGTTCGTCACCCGCATCCGCAAAAAACTGGGCGCCGATGTGATCACCACGATCCGCGGGCTTGGCTACAGCCTCGACGATCCGGCTCAGGCGCGCGGCTGAGCCAATCGTGAGCGGGGAAGCGCCAGACCCGCCGGCGACCGTATCGGGCGCGCCGCATACCGGCTCGCTGTCGCGGCGCATGATGCTGATCGCGGCGGGCTGGATTTTCGTCCTGCTGCTGCTTGGCGGCGTCGCGCTCGACCGGACGCTGACCAGCCTGGT
>NZ_JAYSBK010000109.1:0-10140 GCF_041915465.1 Novosphingobium sp.
TCCCCTCGATGCTCATCGACCATCCGCACGGCACGGTCGCGAAACTCAGGCGAAAACTTGTTCCTTGTAGCGTTCATCACAGCTCCTTCTCACAAATAGGAGCCTCCGGAAAACCCGGGACGCTTCAGGGATCAACCACGCCATGCGTCTCAACATCGCTTTGAGCACCGCCGCGAGCACCGTTGCCATCGGTCTTGCCGCGATCAGCGCCCCCGCTTTCGCCCAGTCGACCGGTTCGGTCGACTTCGACAAGGAGATCGTCGTCACGGGTACGCGCGGCGCCATCCAGCAGGTCGCTGGCGTGTCCGCGCCCGATACCTCGAAGGCCAAGGCCGTTCTGACCGCTGAAAACATCCAGCGCCAGAACCCGGGCCAGACCATTCTCGACACGATCAACCAGATCCCTGGCGTCAGCTTCCAGAACAACGACGCCTACGGTTCGGCGGGCGGCACGCTGACCATCCGCGGCTTCGATTCCTCGCGCATCAGCCTGACCTTCGACGGCATCCCGCTGAACGATTCGGGCAACTACGCGATCTATTCGAACCAGCAGCTTGACCCCGAACTGATCGAGCAGGTCAACGTCAACCTTGGCACCACCGACGTCGACAGCCCGACCGCTTCGGCCGTTGGCGGCACCGTCAACTACCGCACGCGCAACCCCAGCCATGACAAGGGTGTGCTGTTCTCGGGCTCGATGGGTGACTACAACTTCTGGCGCCTGTTCGGCATGGTCGAAACCGGTGACCTGACCAGCAGCGGCACCCGCGCCTGGTTCGCTGCCAGCCGCACCAAGAACAACGTTCCGTTCAACAACTACGGCAAGATCGACAAGCAGCAATACAACTTCAAGATCTATCAGCCGCTGGGTGGGGACGACTTCATCTCGATCGCGGGCAACTACAACCAGAACCGCAACAACTTCTTCGGTTCCAAGACCCTGAACGCGAGCTTCCCGAAGAACTCGGACGAACGCTTCACCTACCTCAACTATCCCTGCACCACCGATACGCCGCAGGCTGGTGTCGCCGACACCACCAACAGCTGTGGGACCGAATTCGATCGCCGCTACAACCCGTCGAACACCGGCAACATCCGCGTCAACTCGCGCTTCACGCTGGCTGACGGCGTGGTGCTGACGGTCGATCCGAGCTTCCAGTACGTGAAGGCCAATGGCGGCGGCACGATCACTGGCCGCGAAGGCAAGCGCACGATCGGTTCGACCAGCTACACCGGCTACCTCGGCAACGCCTATTACTTCGGCAAGGACCTGAATGGTGACGGCGACACGCTCGACCAGGTGACCCTGCTCGCGCCGAGCCAGACCCAGACCTACCGCATCGGCGTGATCGCCAGCCTCAAGTGGGACATCAACGACACCAACACGATCCGTGTCGCCTACACCTATGATCGCGCACGTCACCGCCAGACTGGCGAAGCGGGCTATCTGCAGTCGAACGGCGAGCCGGTGGACGTGTTCCCGGTCAACGATGGCATCACCACTTCGGATGGCTTTGCCCTGCAGAAGCGCGACCGCCTGTCGTTCGCTATCCTGCACCAGATCGCCGGCGAATATCGCGGCGAATTCATGGACGGCAAGCTGGTGGTCAACGCCGGCGTGCGCGCGCCGTTCTTCCGCCGCAACCTGACGAACTACTGCTTCACCACCTCGGCTGCCGGGTTCGTCGATTGCTTCGGCCAGAACGCCACGCTGAACGCCGCCTATGCGGCTGCCAACCCCTATAGCTTCAACAGCACGACCAATACTGTGACCGGCTATGCCGCCCCGCAGCAGCGCGTGTTCAATTACAACAAGGTTCTGCCGAACGTTGGTGTGGTGGTGAAGCCGGTTGACAACATCAGCCTGTTCGCCAGCTACTCGAAGGGCATCTCGGTGCCGGGCACCGACAGCCTCTACAACGCCTTCTACTTCCCGGCCGGTACGGCCCAGGCCCAGCCCAAGCCGGAAACCACCGACAACGTCGATGTTGGCGTGCGTTATCGTTCGGGCATCATCCAGGGCGAACTGTCGGGCTTCTACAACTACTTCCACGATCGCCTGGCCAGCGCCTACGATCCGGAACTGGACAAGACCGTCTATCGCAACCTCGGCAACGTGAAGAAGTACGGGATCGATGGTTACATCGCCCTTCAGCCGATCCCGCAGATCACGCTCTATGCCTTCGGCAGCGTCATCAAGTCGGAAATCCAGAACGACGTCCAGGTCAACTCGTCCACCTATGCGCTGACCGCAGGCAAGCGTGAATCGGGCGTGCCGACCTACTCGTGGGGTGGCAGCGTGCGTGGCTCGCTCGGTCCGCTCGACCTCGGCGTCAGCGTCAAGCGCACCGGTCCGCGTTACTACAACGACGAGAACCTGCCGGTCACCTCGGGTGGGAACACGATCTATCCCGCCAAGATCCCGGCCTACACCCTCGTCAACCTTGACGCGCGCATCGGTCTCGAGCCGCTGGGCCTGAACGACAAGAGCTACTTCCAGCTCAACGTCTACAACCTGTTCGACACCATGTATGTCGGCGGCGTTGGCGGCACCCTGCTGCACACCGCCACCTACTTTGCCCAGATCGGTGCGCCGCGCACCGTCAGCGGCACGCTGGTGATCGGGTTCTGATCCGCCTTACGGCACGGACCCAGACATTAAGGGGGAGCGCACCGCGGTGCCGCTCCCCTTTTTCGTTGGGGCCGCGGCGCGGCCTTACTGATAGACGCAGGCGTCGAGCGCTTCGTTGCGCACCACACCGCTGCGCTTGGCGATGGTGTTGCCGTGACGGCGGGTGAAACCGGCGGGATCGACCACTTCGCGGCGTTTCGGGGCGGGCAGGGCGGCGGCGATGCGCGCCGCCTCGATCCGGTTCAGTTGGGCGGCTGAGTGCTTGAAATAGCGCTGCGCCCCGGCCTCGACCCCGTAGGTCCCCACGCCCGTTTCCGCGACGTTGAGGTAAACCTCCATGATCCGCCGCTTGCCCCAGATGTTCTCGATCAGGAAGGTGAACCACACCTCCAGGCCCTTGCGGGCATAGCGGGTCCAGCCGGTGCCCTGCCACAGGAACACGTTCTTGGCCGTCTGCTGGCTGATCGTGGAGCCGCCGCGCAGGCGATTGGAGCGGGCGTTGCGCTCGATTGCCTTCTCGATCGCCTCGGTATCGAAGCCGTTATGGCTGCAGAATTTGGCATCCTCGCCGGCGATCACCGCGTCCACCATGGTGCGGTCGATCCGGCTGAGCGGGGTCCAGCTTTTGTCGAAGCCGTTGGGGTCCATGACCATCGTCAGCGTGACGGGAACCGGGACGAACTTGTAAAGCACGGTCAGCGCCAGGCTCCCGGCGACGAACCAGATCGCCGCGCGGGCGATCCACCATGATATGCGATAGCCGAAGCTGCGGTTGGCGGCGGGACGGGCGCGGGAAAGGAAGCTGGCCATTGACGCCGATGTCTAACCTATCGGGCGGACGATGTGGATAATCGTTTTACGCAAAGAGCGGTGCGAATACCCACCCCGGTGCGGCTGACCTCACATCCGTTCGGCAAGCCTTGCTCCCCTCCCGCAAGCGGGAGGGGCCGGGGGTGGGCAGGTATCAGGCAGCCGGAAGCAGACGCTTGTCGGCGGCAATCCGCAACATCGCCTTCTGCAGCTTTTCGAAAGCGCGCACCTCGATCTGGCGAACGCGTTCGCGGCTGACTTCGTATTCCTGGCTCAGTTCCTCGAGCGTCTGGGGATCGTCGATCAGGCGGCGCTGGGTAAGGATGTGGCGTTCACGCTCGTTGAGCGACTGCATCGCCTCGGTCAGCAGCGCGTGGCGGTTCAGCGCCTCTTCGCTTTCCTCGGCGATGGTATCCTGCAGCGGGCGTTCGTCCTGCAGCAGGTCCTGCCACTGGCCTTCGCCTTCGTCGTTGAACGAGACGTTGAGGCTGGCATCGCCGCCCATCATCATCCGGCGGTTCATGTTGACCACTTCGGCCTCGGACACGCCAAGGTCGGTCGCGATCTTCTTCACGTCGTCTGGGTGCAGGTCGCCGTCCTCATAGGCGTCGAGGTTCTTCTTCATCCGGCGCAGGTTGAAGAACAGCTTCTTCTGCGCCGCCGTGGTGCCCATCTTCACGAGGGACCAGCTGCGCAGGATGAATTCCTGCATCGAGGCCTTGATCCACCACATCGCGTAGGTCGCGAGGCGGAAGCCGCGATCGGGTTCGAATTTCTTGACGCCCTGCATCAGGCCGATGTTGCCTTCGCTGATCAGCTCGGACACGGGCAGGCCATAGCCGCGGTAACCCATCGCGATCTTCGCGACGAGACGCAGGTGGCTGGTTACCAGTTGCTTGGCGGCCTCGGGATCCTGGTGTTCCTGGTAACGCTTGGCGAGCATGTATTCCTGCTCGGCCGTCAGCATCGGGAACTTCTTGATTTCCGACAGGTAGCGGTTGAGGCTCTGCTCACCGCCCAGGCTCGGCATCGTCGAGCCGCCGTTCGACGGCAGGTTCTGGTTGCGTTCGGGCATACGAGTCATACGTCCTTTCATCGTCGGCCCACCCTTAAGGGACCCTTTATAGGCATCCCCCGGCGGTGGCCACACAGGCTTTCTATCTACACCAAAGCTTCAGCTTGGTGTCCTCAATTCGACCAACAGCCCCGCCATGTCGGCAGGCAGCACGCTTTCGAAGCGTATCGCTGCCCCCGTAACGGGATGGATGAAGCCCAGTACGGCAGCGTGCAGGGCCTGTCGGTGGAAGTGAAGCTGGGAAAGAATCGGCCTGAGCCTGGGGGGAGTGCGTCCATAAACCGGATCCCCCAATAGCGCGTGGCCGATTGACGCCATGTGAACGCGCACCTGGTGCGTGCGGCCGGTTTCCAGCCGGCATTCGACCAGCGCAGAGCCGGTGACGCGTTCAAGCGTCTTGTAATGCGTGACCGCGTGTTTCCCGCGGCCATCCTCGACCAGCGCCATCTTCTTGCGATCATGGCTGGAGCGGGCAATCGCGCCGCGCACCGTGCCGGACAAGGGATTGGGCAGACCGCCAACGATGGCAAGATAGGCGCGTTCGATCGAATGGTCGGCAAACTGCGCGGCCAGCCCTTCGTGGGCCTTGTCGGTCTTGGCGACCACCAGCAGGCCGGAGGTATCCTTGTCGATGCGGTGAACGATGCCGGGCCGCGCAACCCCGCCGATCCCGGAAAGCTGACCCTTGCAGTGATGCAGCAGGGCGTTGACGAGTGTCCCGTCGAGGTTCCCCGCCGCCGGGTGGACCACCAGCCCCGCAGGCTTGTCGATCACGATCAGGTGCTCGTCCTCGAACACGATCTTGAGGGGGATGTCCTGCGCCTGCGCTTCGGCGGGCACCGCCTCGGGCACGCGGATTTCGAAGGCGGTTCCGGCAGCGGGCTTGAGGCTGGCCTGCGCCGCGACCTTGCCGGACAGGAGGATGCGTCCATCGCCAAGCAGCGCCTTGATCCGCTCGCGCGAGAGGCCGCTGGCGTCGGCCAGCGCCTTGTCGAGCCGCTGGCCCGCTTCGGCTATGACGCCGGAAATGATGGATTCTCCCCCGTGCATTGCTAACAACTTGGGGATGGCAACCCGGCTGACAAGTGGCGCTTTGGCCACACTGATCGAAGAAGCGACGCGGGCGCATCCGCGCGAGGCTTGCGGGCTGCTGCTGGGGCAGGGGGACATGATCGAGACGGCGCTGCCCTGCGCCAATGTTCACCCCCAGCCGGAACGTCATTTCGAGATTGATCCGGCAGCACTGATCGCGGCGCACCGCGCCGCGCGGGCGGGCGGGCCGGAGGTTCTGGGCTATTATCACTCGCACCCCAATGGCCGCGCTGAACCTTCCGTCACCGACCGCGCGATGGCGGCGGGTGACGGACGGGTTTGGGCGATCGTGGCCAGTGGCGCGGTCAGCCTGTGGCGCGATGGGCCGGCAGGCTTTGTCCCGCTCGGTCAGGCATGAGGCTGGGGCGCGGCCTTCAGCAGGATCTGCGCGACCCCGGCCCGCGACAGCGGCGGCAGAAACCGGCAGCCCATCAGCGATTCCCGCTTCCACATGATCTGCGAAACGGCCGTCTGGCCTTCGGACAATTGAACCAGAAAGCTTTCGCCCGGTTCAAAGTCGCAATTCGAATGGATCATCATCCCCGTGCTCGACAGATCGAGCACTTGGACCAGCCCATCCGGCTTGCCTTCGAGCGTGAGATCGAGTCGCAGCTTCTTGCGTGATGCGCTGCGGCGTTCGTCTTGTTCCGAAAGATCAACGAGTTGTCCCAGGATCCAAGCCATGGAGCTTCCTCCTTATGGCTGAGTCTTGCGCCAATTGGTAAACGAGCCGTGAATGGCCTCCTAAGTACTGCCGGGCTTCCCCTGCCTGACAACGGGCGGTATGGGGCAGGAAACACCACAGGGAAACTTGATGACCGACGTCTCTCTCGAGCTTGCCAGCCTGCTCTGTTCGCGTCTTTGCCACGACATGCTGAGCCCGGTCGGTGCGCTTTCCAATGGCCTTGAACTCCTTGCCGAGGAAAAGGACCCGGAAATGCGCAAGCGCTGCATGGAATTGCTTGAGCAGAGCGCGCGGATCAGCGCGGACAAGCTTAAATTCTTCCGTCTCGCGTTTGGCGCGGCTGGCGGCTTTGGTGAACAGGTGCCTGTGGGCGAACCCAGGGCGCTGGTCGATGCGCTGGTCGCCAACAACGGCCGGATCGAGGTGAACTGGGCGCTGGGCGCGACGAGCCTGCCCAAGAGCGCGGTCAAGGTACTCCTCAACCTCTCGCTGATCGGCATCGACGCGCTCGTGCGCGGCGGCACGCTGGATATCGGGGCGGAGCAGCGCGAAGGCGCGAGCGAGATTGTCGTGCGTGCGGCAGGCCCCAAGATCGCCTTCGATCCCGCGGTCGGCGAAGCGCTCGATGGATCCTTGTCCCTGGCCGAGCTGTCCAGCCGCACCGCGCCCGCGTGGATGCTCAGCCAGTTGGCGGCGAAGCAGGGCGGCGGGCTGCAATATGCGCTCACCGACGAAGCGCTGGTAATGGGCGCAGTTCTTCCCGAAGGCTGATGGACGAGCTGATCGACTTCGAGGCGCCTTCGCCCAACTGGAACCAGCGCAAGCTGCCGATCTCGATGGTCGTGCTCCACTATACCGGGATGGAAAGCGCCGAAGCGGCGCTGGCCCAGTTGTGCGATCCGGCCAAGGAAGTTTCCGCGCACTACATGATCGAGGAAGACGGCACGGTGCACCGCCTGGTGCGCGAAGATCGCCGCGCCTGGCACGCGGGCAAGTCGTACTGGCGCGGCATTACCGACGTGAATTCGGCCAGCATTGGGATCGAACTGGTCAATCCGGGGCACGAATTCGATTATGTCCCGTTCCCGGATGCGCAGATGGAGGCGCTGCTGCCGCTGCTGTCGGACATCGTGCAACGTTACGATATTCCGCGTGCGAACGTGGTTGGCCATTCCGACATTGCGCCGGCGCGCAAGACCGATCCGGGCGAGCTGTTCGACTGGGACCTGCTTGCCGCCCACCGCCTGACCTTGCCCACCCCGCGCGTGAAGATGCCCAGCCCATACGAGAACGACGGCGCCTTCTTCCTCGCGTTGGAGCGTTACGGTTACGACATTTCGGACCAGGCCGCGGCGATGCGCGCTTTCCAGCGGCGCTGGCGCCCGCACATCATCGACGGGCAGGTCGATGGCGAATGTTCGGCGATCCTGTTCGCCTTGCTGCTTGATCGCGACGCCGGAAAGACTAGATAGATCGCTCGCCAGGGGGCCGGGCAGCCGCGCTATCCGCAAGGGTATCGAGGAAAGTCCGGGCTCCACGAAACGAGGGTGGCGGGTAACGCCCGCCGGGCGACCTGCTTGCAGGGAAGCCCAGGGAAAGTGCCACAGAGAGCAGACCGCCTGACTTGTCAGGCAAGGGTGAAAGGGTGCGGTAAGAGCGCACCGGGGCCCTGGTAACAGGGCTCGCACGGCAAACCCCACCCGGAGCAAGACCGAATAGGGGCGGCGCGCACGCAAGTGCAGGCTTGTTTCGAGCCCGACCGCCCGGGTTGGTTGCTGGAGCAGCGTGGCAACACGGTGCCGAGAGGAATGGCTGCCAGTGCGGATACGGTCTCCGATCAGGGAAACCTTGGGGATACCGTCCGCGCTACAGAACCCGGCTTACAGGCCCCCTGGCGAATAGGGCCTCACGCACCGCGCGGTGTCAACAGCAGGGCTTCGGACAGGGCGATCAGTTGCCGCAGCGCGTCTGCTTCGTGGGGCAGCAAACCCGCGCCAAAACTTGTTACTTCACGGCAGGAACGCAGCAGGGAGCCGGGCTCGCTGGCCAGGAGGGCGCGGTATTCCGCCAGATTTGCACAGCCTTCGGTATCCGCCCAGAGGCCGCCGCCAGGCATGGGGCGAGAGAAAAAGGACCACAAGGCGGCGACAGCCGCATCGGCTGCATCAACCACGCGCGGAACCAGCGCCTCGGGCGCGGCACGCTCCTTCAGCCGGGCGCGATAGCGCGCCTGCCGCTCTGCATTGCTTAGGGCCATGGCGCGTTAGCTAACGGGCAGTGGGCCGGGCGACAACGTCGTTAGTAACGAAAATGGCAGGGATTTCATGCCGTAACGGAGCTTTCGTTACGTTACGGCGCGAAGCCTGGCTGCCTCAGGGCCGTCCGATGCTTGAATAGGCGAAGCCCTTGGCGCGGACATCGGCAGGGGCATAGATATTGCGCAGGTCAACCAGGATCGGCTGCCTGGCGAGCTTCTTGACCCGGTCGAGGTCGAGCGCGCGGAAGGCGTCCCATTCGGTCACGATCACGACGGCATCGGCGCCCTCGATCGCGGCATAGGCATCCGGCTTCATCGCCACGTTGGGCATCAACGGAGCGGCCAGATCCATCCCTTCCGGGTCGTACCCGGCAACTTCGACGCCGGCGTCGTCCAACGCGAGCGCAATGGCGATGCTGGGGGCGTCGCGCATGTCATCGGTATTGGGCTTGAAGGTCAGGCCCAGCAGGGCAACCTTCTTGCCGCGCGCCGCGTCGGGGCCGCCCAGCGCTTCGATCACCTTGCGGCCCATCGCGCGCTTGCGGCTGTCGTTCACCTTGACCACCGCCTCGACGATCCGGGTCGGGGCTTCATAGTCCTCGGCGGTCTTGAGCAGGGCGAGCGTGTCCTTGGGGAAGCACGAACCGCCATAGCCCGGGCCGGCGTGAAGAAACTTGGAGCCGATCCGCCCGTCCATCCCGATCCCGCGGCTGACGTCCTGCACGTCGGCGCCAACCTTTTCGCACAGATCCGCCATTTCGTTGATGAAGGTGATCTTCACCGCGAGGAAGGCGTTCGCGGCATATTTGATCAGTTCAGACGAGCGGCGCGAGGTGAACAGGATCGGTGCCTTGTTGAGGAACAGCGGGCGGTAAACCTCGTTCATCACGCCGCGCGCCCAATCGTCCTCGGTGCCGATGACGATGCGGTCCGGACGCTTGAAGTCGGGGATGGCCGCGCCTTCGCGCAGGAATTCGGGGTTGGAAGCCACTGCGAACCGCACGCCCGGATTGGCTTCGGCCAGGATGCGCTCAACCTCGTCACCGGTGCCGACCGGCACGGTGGACTTGGTAACGATCACGGCCGGTTGTTTCAGGTTTTCACCGATTTCCTGCGCCACGGCATAGACGAATGACAGGTCGGCATGGCCATCGCCGCGGCGACTGGGCGTGCCAACCGCAATGAAGATCGCTCCGGCCCCGTCGATCCCTTCGGCCAGATCGGTGGTGAACGAAAGCCGCTCGGCCTTGACGTTCGATGCGACGAGTTCCGCCAGCCCCGGTTCGTAAATCGGCATGATCCCGGCCTTGAGGCTGTCGATCTTGGCGGGATCCTTGTCGATACAGACCACCTCGTGGCCGAAATCGGCAAAGCAGGCACCGGAAACAAGCCCGACATAACCAGAGCCGACCATCGCAATCTTCATCAAATGCTCCTTTGGGCGATGCTGATCGCGCCCTGATTCTCTGTCGCCTCGATAACCCAGCGCGAGGTTCCTTCAAGCCCAAGCGCGGTAAGGCGACCGCTCTCATAAGCGCCCGTATCGATGCCGATGCGGTTTCGCCTGACGTCCGGTTCGTCGAATATCG
>NZ_JAYSBK010000110.1:0-9996 GCF_041915465.1 Novosphingobium sp.
CATCATGTCGGTATATTGCCCGGCCGAAGCCGCCGACGCGCCCTTGCCCGGCGCGATGAAGCACCACGTCGAAGCCGCCAGAAACAGCGCCGCAAAGGCAATGGCGATGGAGCGCGGGAGGCGTTCGAGCATGGTTGCAGCTTTGCGGCATTCGAGATGCCCGGGCAAGCCCGCACGGCGTGGCTGGTTGGTCGGGGAGACAGGATTCGAACCTGCGACATCCTGCTCCCAAAGCAGGCGCGCTACCGGGCTGCGCTACTCCCCGACCGGGAGCCATGTTCATCGGGTGGTAGGCCCGGCAGGACTCGAACCCGCGACCTAGCCGTTATGAGCGGCCAGCTCTAACCAACTGAGCTACGGGCCCGTCCAGCGAATGAACCGGCGCGGGTTAGCTTGGTGCGACCAGTTAAGCAAGCGCGATGGAGTCGATGATCTCGGCGACGCAGGTCGGTGTCGCGCCGCGCTCGCGCAGATAGGCAAAGGCGGTGCGCCACCAGTCATAGAGCCGGTCGAGGTCATCCTCGCTGCGCACATAGGGCGTGTAACCGGGGGCGAGCGAGGGACTGTGGAAGCTGAACACCAGCACGGGCAGCCCGCTGTCGAGCGCAATGTCGATTCCGCGCAGGGATTCCTCGCTGGTCACGCCTTCGGGGGTGAGGGGGATCCGCTCCATCAGGCCAATCCGGGCGAGCGCTCCGCGCAGGCGCGGCACGCGCCACATCATCGGATAAAGCCAGGGGCCAAGCTGGCGCAGGGGCCCCCAATAAACGGTAGTGAGCGGCAGTTCGAGCAGGCCCCTGCTGCGGTTGATCCAGTACGGCACCACCGGGAAGTCGCGGAAATTGGGTCCGCCAAAGGCGCTGTAATCGAACCGGCTGCGCACCGAGCTATCGATCGCGATGCCGTTGTCGCTCAGAATCTCTGCCGTGTTCGGTCCCACGCCATAGCGTCCGGCGCGGTAGATGCGCGGGCTCGCGCCAAAATTCTTTTCGATCGTATCGCGCAGGCGCTTGAACTTCTCCCGCTCCAGTTGTGGCGGAAGATTGCCCGCGAATGAGTTATATTCATTGACCTGTTCGTCGTGCGGCGGGCTGACCCAGGGGTGCAATTGCACGCCGATCTCGGCCTTGCCCTCGGCCAGGGGCGTGCGCAGGATGTCGGCGGCGGCGGGCGATGTCGCGATCGGGTAATCGACCAGGTAGATCGGGACCACGCCCTGACCCTCGCAGAATTCCTGGAACTTGGCGAGCCGGGGCACGGTGTGAACAGTATGCGCGGTCCGATCGATCGGGCGGGTCCAGTCAAACTCTTCCTCGGTGTCGACGGTCAAAATGAAGCGCTGCCCGAAACCGGGCTTGAAGCGCGCCAACGCCTCTTCCTTGGGCAGGTCCGTGATGCGGTCGTCCGCCACCGGTGGAAATCCCCTCGTAACCTAAGGTTGCACGCCCACGCGAGGAGACCTGCGATTATCCCCCGGATTGATAACCAAGGTTATTGCTAGCTTCCTGCCGGGTCAAGCCCGGCAGTTCAAGTCGCAATCGGTCGTTCTTCCGGATCAGCGATCCGCCGGCCGCCTTGGCCTCGGCGCGGGCCAGGCGCAGGGCAAAACCCACCCCGAAAACACCGGCGGAAATCACCTGCGGAATGGTGCCGGCCGCAGCCTGGAAAACGTCGTCGCCCTCGCGCGAGGACAGTTGTGCGGGCAGCGCGATGTCGAACCGGACAACGCCGCGCTTGGCCCGCAGTCTGGCCTTGAGCAATTCTCCCGGCGCGCAGATCCCGGCTAGCGTGGCGAGCAGGCGCCAGGCAATCCGCTCCATTTCCAGCCGCGCCAAGCCTACGGCCAGCGGACCGTCCTCTACCTTGAGGTCAAAGCCGCTGCCGCGCTGCCGGGTATGGGCCGAAAGCTGGGCGATGGTGGCCTGAAGCACTTCGGCCGCGTCGGTATCGCCCGGCTCCAGCTCGATCGCCGCGCTGTCCAGCTTGGCAAGCCGTTCCAGCTCTTCGAAGGCCGAAAGCATGCGCGCCGCATCGCCGACGATGGTCGAGGCCAGTGCCCGGTATTCATGCGGGGTGGGACCGAACAACTGCTGCTGGATCACCTCGGCAAAGCCCTGAATCGCGTTCACCGGGGTGCGCAGTTCATGCAGCATCTGCCGGATGCGGTCAGACTCGGTGTCGCGCGCGGCTGGAGCCGCCGTGATCGCACCAGCTGCCGTCTCGGCATCGGCCAGGCGGCGCATCCGTCCACGCCAGCCCATGTGCCGTCCGCTCAAGGGATCAAACCAGGGCGCGGCATCGATCTGCCATTTGCCCGAGACAGCCGGTGCGCCGGCGATCGCGGCGCGTTGCGCACGGATCGGCTGGCGTCGCCGCAGGGCCTCAAGCAGCGCAGGATTGCCCGCGATCCCGCCCGTGCCATCGCGCGCGCCAAGATGCAGGCCGGTAACCATCGGCGCGACGCCGGGGTCGCTCCAAACGATCTGGCCCGCCGGATTGGTCGCGAAGTCGAAGGCGCGCGCGTGGGTCGGCACCGCAAGCACGTGGTCTTCGCCCAGCGGCAGACGGGGGGCATCGGCAGAGGGGCGCGGCTCGGCCCCTTCGCGCTGCTTGCGATAGGCTTCGATCTTGCGGACCAGTGCACCGATCCCCTGGCTCTCATCCTGGGGCCCGGTCGGCGGCGGGACCGGCGCATCGGCCACGGCTTCTGCTTGGGCCTGAGTGGCCGGCGCAACCGGGCGCGCAGGCGCGGAGGGCGAATCATCGTTTACGGCCTGGCTCATCCCGCCTGCTGGCAGGCCGCGCTCGTGGACGCCAAGCCGGTCGAGCTGGCTTGCCACTTCGGGCGAAAGGTCGTGGCGGGCGCGCAGATGGACGCGCGCCGCCGGGTGCAGCGCCGGCAGCAGATCAAGCCACTGTTCGGGGGCAAGCTGCGCACGGGTCAGCGCGGCGCGGGCAACTGCGGATTCGGCGGCGGCAAGCGTCGCGACCAGCCGGGGGGAGCGCAGCCGCAGCCCGTGCTCGCCAAGAATGGCCGCGCGCTGTTCGCAAGGAATGGCCTTTGAAAGCTCGCTAAGCCGGACGAAAGCGGCGTCGATCTGCTCTCCGCGCGCTTCGGCGGGCGAGGTGCCGAGCAGGTCGAGCAACTGGCGGTACTGGATTCGACGCAAGCCGGGGCCTTCTGCGCGATTGCGCAGCACCGTGCAAAGGCGATCGTCGAAACGCATGTCTGCTCCAGTTGCAGGAAGCCAGCCCGCCTGCAATTCAACCTACCAGACTTGTCCACGACGGGAACCGGCGTGAATGGTGCGTTGCAAAGTGGGACAGTTACGATATGAAACAATAAAATTATCGCGGGCAGACATTCTTAGCTGTGAATATTGCAGCGGCAGGGCATTGTTTTGCCCGTTTGACCGCGAAAGAGTGGGGCGTGATGGCAAATCTGGATTCAATCGACCGAAGGCTGCTGGCCGAGCTTCAGGACGAAGGGCGGGTGACCAATGTCGAGCTCGCCAACCGCGTCGGGCTGACCGCGCCGCCGTGCCTGCGCCGCGTCCGCGCGCTTGAGGAAGCGGGCGTGATCCGCGGCTATCATGCCGATCTCGATGCCTCGAAGCTGGGCTTTGCCATTACCGTCTTCGCGATGGTCTCGCTCAAGAGCCAGGCGGAGGATTCGTTGCGGGAATTCGAGACCGCGATGAAGAACCTGCCCGAAGTGCGTGAATGCCACATGCTGAATGGCGAGATCGACTTCATCCTCAAGATCGTCAGCAAGGACCTGCAGAGCTTTCAGGAATTCCTGACCAGCAAGCTCACCCCCGCGCCCAATGTGGCAAGCGTGAAGACCTCGCTGACGATCCGCACCGCGAAGCAGCTGCCGGGCGTGCCGCTGGAATAGCAACGGCGATGACCGATTGGAGCGACCGCGCGAAGGTGCTCGAATTGGGGGCGGCTTTCTGGGTTTCGGCCGAAGCTTCGACGATCAAGGGCAACGATCTGGTGGAGGGTGAACAGCTCCACTTGGCCCACGTCGGGTATAGCCGATATGATGGCTGCTACATCTATACCTTCGCCGCGCCCGACGGCAGCACCCGCCAGTTCTGGCTAGGTGACGAACAACCAGTCCAACTCCTGTTGCGCGCGCTTTTGCCGCTTCGATGAAGCGGCGGCGGCAGCGTTAGCCAGCCCGCTGCGCCAACCATTCCTCCAGCCACTTGATCGTGTAATCGCCGTGGATGAAATCGGGCTCGTTCATCAGCGCCTGGTGCAGCGGGATCGAGGTCTTGACGCCGCCGATCACCATTTCTTCCAGCGCGCGCTTCAGGCGCATGATGCAGCCTTCGCGGCTGCGGCCCGAGACGATCAGCTTGGCGATCATCGAGTCATAGTAGGGCGGGATCTTGTACCCGGCATAGAGCCCTGAATCGACGCGCACGTGCATCCCGCCGGCGGCGTGATAGTTCGTCACCAGGCCCGGCGAGGGGGCGAAGGTCCAGGGATCTTCCGCGTTGATGCGGCATTCGATCGCGTGGCCCTTGAACTCGATGTCTTCTTGGCGCACCGACAGCGGCTTGCCATCGGCAATGCGGATCTGTTCGCGCACCAGGTCGACCCCGGTGATCGCTTCGGTCACGGGGTGTTCGACCTGCAGGCGGGTGTTCATTTCGATGAAATAGAACTCGCCGTTTTCCCACAGGAACTCGATCGTGCCGGCGCCGCGATAACCCATGTCGGCCATCGCCTTGGAAACGATGCCGCCCATCCGGTCACGCTCTTCGGGGCTGATGACGGGCGAGGGCGCTTCTTCCAGCACCTTCTGGTGGCGGCGCTGGAGCGAGCAGTCGCGCTCACCGAGGTGGATCGCCTGGCCATTGCCGTCGCCGAACACCTGAAATTCGATGTGGCGCGGATTGCCGAGATACTTTTCAAGATAGACCGTGGCGTCGCCGAACGCGGCCTTGGCCTCGCTCCCGGCCTGCTGCATCAGGGTTTCAAGCTCGTCCGGGCCATTGCAGACCTTCATCCCGCGCCCGCCGCCGCCAGATGCGGCCTTGATGATCACCGGATAGCCGATTTCCTCGGCAATCTTGGCGGCTTCGACCGGATCGCTGATCGCGCCGTCGCTGCCAGGAACCAGCGGCAGACCGAGGGCGCCAGCGGTGCGCTTGGCCTCAACCTTGTCGCCCATGGTGCGGATGTGTTCGGGCTTGGGGCCGATCCAGGTGATCCCGTGGGCCTCGACGATTTCAGCAAACTGGGCGTTTTCCGAAAGGAAGCCATAGCCGGGGTGGATCGCATCAGCATGGGCGATCTCGGCCGCGGAAATGATCGCGGCGGTGTTGAGATAGCTGTCCTTGGCGGCCGGCGGCCCGATGCACACGGCATGGTCGGCCAGGCGCACGTGCATGGCATCGGCATCGGCGGTGGAATGCACCGCGATCGTCTCGATCCCCATTTCGTGAGCCGCGCGGTGGATGCGCAGCGCGATCTCGCCGCGATTGGCGATCAGCAGCCGGGAAATGCCCATGTGTTGCGCTCGCCTTACGCGATCACGACCAGCGGCTGGTCGTATTCGACCGGCTGGGCGTTTTCGACCAGGATCGCCGTGACAGTGCCGGCCTTGGTCGCGGTGATCGGGTTCATCACCTTCATCGCTTCGATGATTACCAGCGTGTCGCCCGCCTTGACCGTCTGGCCAACGCTGACGAAGTTTGCGGCGCCCGGTTCGGGCGCAAGATAGACCGTGCCGACCATCGGCGACTTGACCGCATTGGCATCGTCGGCCGGAGCGGCAGGAGCGGCGGCGGGCGCGGCAGCGGCGGCCGGGGCAGCCACGGCGACAGGAGCGGCGGCCACCTGCGCGGCAGCCACCTGGGTGACCTGGCGCGCGACCTTGATCTTGCGATCGCCGTCTTCGACCTCGATTTCGGTGAGGCCGGTTTCGGCCAGAAGTTCGGCCAGTTCGCGAACGAGTTTGCTATCGATGTTCATACCACCATTCCCGGAACGGCTGGCGCCCTTTGCGTCGCTCATGCGATCCCCTTGTTGAACCTGCGAAGTGGCTGCATGCAGCCCAGAACTGCGCCTATGCGCGGGTCATGAGGGAAGGGCAAGCGTGAAAACGGGGCTTTTCCCCTAGCGTCCACGGCACGGACGGCTTCAAAGCCGCGCGGCGGCTTCCAGCGCGATGAGATAGCTTTCCGCGCCGAACCCGCAGATCGTGCCCTTGGCGGCCATGCCGACCCACGACTTGTGGCGGAATTCCTCGCGCGCGTGAGGGTTCGAAAGGTGGACCTCGATCACCGGCGTCTTGATCCCGCGGATCGCGTCATGCAGCGCGACCGAAGTGTGGGTATAGGCACCGGCGTTGAGCAACACGGCATGAGCACCGCTTAGCCCGGCATTCTGGACCCATGTGACCAGATCGCCCTCGTGGTTGGATTGGCGCGCCTCGACCGAGAAGCCCAGTTCGACGGCGCGCGCGGCGATCCGTGCGTCGATGTCGGCCAGGGTCTCGCGGCCATAGATTTCCGGCTCGCGCGTGCCGAGCAGGTTGAGGTTCGGCCCGTGAATGACATGGATTATCTTGCTGGCCACGCGGGCGCTCCCCAAAAACCGGTCTTCCCGCTTCAATAGTCGCGCCGTGCCGTCAGGCAAGCGCGAAGCGCGGGGTCAGCCCTGCGTGGTGGGCGCGGGGTCGTCCGCCGGTTGCTCGGGTACCGGGTTGTCGGGCTCGGTATCGAGCACTTCCGGTTCGGCCTCGACCACGGCGGGAGCAGGTTCGGCGCCGGCCTTCTTGGCTGCTGCTTCGGCGCGGGCGGCGGCATCTTCGGCGCGCTTGGCAGCGGCTTCGGCGCGAGCCGCGTTTTCGGCAAGCTCCTGGTCGCGTCCGGAACAGCCGCCCAGCAGCAGCGCTGCGGCGGCGATTGCCGCAAACATCGTGCCCGGCCCGGCAATGAGGGAAATTTTCGCGCCCAAGTTCTGCATACTCCCGCGATGCCCGCAAATGCCTGCGGATCGCCAAGACTTGGCATAGCGCCAAAAAGTTACCCGAAACTAACCAAGCCGGGCTTTATCGGCAGGCGCTGGTCAAGGGGGCGGACGGCCCTACTTGTCGCTGCCGGCGATTTTGCCCCACTGGCGCGCTGCCGTGTAGCCAAGATAGCCAGTGCCAAACAGCGCATAGAGCGGCTCTGGCAGTCCGGAGAGATAGGCGTTCATGCCCTGGCCGTTAGCGATGGCCTTGTCCGGACTGAAGGCGGCCAGAACGCCCATCGGCAGGGCCCTGAGCAGCAGCACGTACATCACATAGAGGAAGCTCGGCCGTGCGCGGCTGGTCCACGGATCGTTGGAATTGGCTTCGGCGACGATGGCGGAAAGCCGGGTATTGATCTCGGCCAGTTCCTGCGAGCCCTGCAGTTGCAGCAGTTCCAGTTTGGCCTTGTCGCGGGCGGCCTTGTCGGGAATCACCTTGTCGATGATCGAGGCGATCGGAGAAATCAGCGAATCTAGCAGGGGCATCGGGTAGCTTCCTTTGGTTGGAAAATCCGAAATGCATAACCAATATGGTTAGTGTAGGAAAATTGTCTTGCCAAGCCCGCCGGCGCTGCCCGACCTTTCGGCTTACGGAGAGCGAGAGGCGAATTCAGATGGCGGATATCCGGATCGAGGTGGCTGGCGGGGTGCGGACGATCACGCTGGCGCGGCCTGGGTCGCTCAACGCGATTACCTCGGACATGCATTACCAGCTTGAAGATGCCTTCAATGCCTTCGCAACCACCGAGGATGAATACATCTGCGTCGTCACGGGCGAGGGGCGGGGCTTTTGCGCCGGGTCGGACCTCAAGGAGGCCGCCGCAATCGGTGCGCGGCAATATCCGCCGCATGGTTATGCCGGCCTGATCGCGCGATTCGATTGCCCCAAGCCGATCATTGCCGCGGTCAATGGCTTGGCGCTTGGCGGCGGGTTCGAGCTTGCGCTGGCCTGCGACATCGTGATCGCCGCCGAAAACGCGAGCTTCGGCCTGCCGGAACCGCTGGTCGGTGCGATTGCGCTGGGGGCGGGGTTGCACCGGCTGGTGCGGATGGCGCCGCTCAAGCAGGCGATGGGGATGATCCTTGCGGCCAAACGCGTTAGCGCCGCCGAGGGCCTGCGCATGGGGTTCGTCACCGAAGTCGTGCCCGACGATCAACTGGGTGAAGCCGTGGCGCGCTGGTGCGCCGACATCCTGAAGTGCTCGCCCGTTTCTGTGCGCGCCTCGAAGGCGCTCGTCCAGCGCGGGCTGGTGGCCGGGGATGTCGAGGCGGCGATGAAAGCGCAGCCGACAGAGCCCGCCTTCGTGGCTTGGCGCACCAGCGAGGACGCGCGCGAGGGGCCGCTGGCCTTTGCCGAAAAGCGTGCGCCGATGTGGAAGGGCAGATAACCGAGGCCCGAACGGCCGATCTGTTCGGAAAATTGGTCGGGACGAGAGGATTCGAACCTCCGACCCCCACACCCCCAGTGTGATGCGCTACCAGGCTGCGCTACGTCCCGACCGTGATTTTCCGCAGGACCGCATTGGCCCGGGGAGCCGCGCCTATAGGCAGGAGTGCGCGACATGGCAAGCGAGTCGGATGTGCGAATTTGCCGGGCGGCCAAACTTACCCTTGAACCCGCCCGGCAAGGTGCCATCTGAAGGGCGCGCCGGGCGGGGTGCCAACGGGGGGTGAGTGCGGGGCCGCGCGTTGCCTTCCTACGGCGTAACTGCTAGGCGCGCGCAATTCTGTCCGGCTCGCGCCGGATAACAGTTTCAGGAAAGCAGATTCCGATCATGACCAGCCAGCTCCTCTTCACTCTCGCCCAGGCCGCTGCTGCCGGCGATGCGCCACCCGCCTGGATGCAGTTCCTGCCGCTTGTGGCGATGGTCGGCGTGTTCTGGTTCCTGATCCTGCGCCCGCAGATGAAGCGCCAGAAGGAGCTGCAGAACAAGATCGGCGGGATCAAGAAAGGCGATCAGGTGCTGACCGGCGGCGGCTTCCTCGCCAAGGTGCTCAAGGTCGACGAACACTATGTCGATCTCGAACTCGGTCCCAATGTGAAGGTCAAGGCGCTCAAGTCGACGATCGCCGATGTCGTGCCGCCGCTCGGCTCGTCCGCCGCGAACGACTGATCCGGCATTTCCCGCTAGCAAGGCGATAGAAACGCGATGCTCGAATTTCCTACGTGGAAGAAGCTGTGGCTCTGGGCGCTGACACTTGTGTTCGCCCTGGCCGCGCTGCCTTCGATTTCCTCCGTCGCGGGCCTGCCCTGGCCGTCCGCGCTGCCCAGCCCCAGGGTCAATCTGGGGCTCGACCTTGCTGGCGGCAGCCACATCCTGCTTGAGGCCAATGCCGAGCAGGTGAAGCGCCAGCGCCTTGAAACCATGGAAGAAGACGTCCGCGCGCGGTTGCGCGCTGCGGACAAGCCGATCCGTATCGGCGACATTTCAACCCTGAATGGTGCCGTCAGCTTCATGGTCGCGGACCCGTCGCAGGTCGACGCGGCGCGCGAACAGCTCCAGACCTTGACCAGCGGCGCTCAGTTGACCGGCCAGCGCGACTGGGATCTGACCGTCGTCAACGGCAATACCATCGTCCTCACCCCGACCGAAGCGGGCATTGCCCAGGCCGTTACCCAGGCGATGGAAACCGCGACCGAAGTGGTGCGCAAGCGTATCGACGCGCTGGGCACCCGCGAGCCGACCATCATCCGCCAGGGCGACAATCGCATCGTGGTGCAGGTGCCGGGCCTCTCCGATCCCACCGCGCTGAAGAACCTGCTGGGTCAGACGGCCAAGCTGGAATTCAAGATGGTGGACGATACCGTCCTCACCACCGATCTGCAGCAGGGCATCGTCCAGCCGGGCGACGAACTCGTACCCTATCTCAATCCTGCCAAAGACGGCACGCTACCCGTTGCGGTAAAGCGGCTCGGCGGGATCAAGGGCGACCAGCTCTCGAATGCCCAGCAGAGCTTTG
>NZ_JAYSBK010000111.1:0-9927 GCF_041915465.1 Novosphingobium sp.
GCAAGCATCGCCGCGCGGAGCTGCTGCTCCAGGAGTTCGATTTGGGCTACCGGGGTCATGACGCCTTCCTCATCCGAGCGCCCTCTTTGCCTGAAACTGCTATGTCCGCAATGTTGTCGTATCCGGAACGTCTGCTGAAAGAGAGAACCTTCGGAAAACCGACCTATTCCGTCAGGGCCAACCAGCACCCGGCACGTCCACTTCGGTGACCAGCACCTTGCCCTTGGGCGCTTGGGCCGCCTCGGTCGCATCGGAACTCGGCGCGACCAGCATGAAGAGGTGCCGCCCGGTCGGGCCGCCGAGCATGCAGGCATAGCACGGCAGATCGCCGGTGGAGACGACTTCGAGCACTTCACCGCCCGCGCCGATCCGCGCGCATTCGGGAGCAAGGGGGTTGGCGATCCACACCGCGCCCTCGGCGTCGAGGCAGATGCCATCGGGCACGCGCGGCCAGGTCGGCGCCCATTCGCGGCGGTTTGAGAGGGTGCCGTCCGCGCCAATGTCGAGCGCGGTCAGCGTGCCGCCCAGCGTTTCGCCAAGGATCAGTTTCTTGCCATCGGGGGTGATGACCATGCCGTTGGGGAACGAGAACCGCTCACCGGGCGCGGCGTCGCTGACGCTGCCGTCTGTCTGGACCAGCGCAAGGCAGGTGCGCGGGTGATCGGCGATCACGCTTTCCGCCCCGCGCGCGTGGATTTCCGCGTCGAGATCGAAGCCGAAGTTGCCGACATAGGCACGGCCCTGCCCATCGACGACCATGTCGTTGCACAGGAAAGTGGAATAGTCCGTCAGGTCCGCATGAAGCTCGAACCGCCCGTCCGGCCAGCGCCGCCAAAGCTGGCGTAGTTCCATCCGCACCACCAGCAACGAGCCATCAGGCATCCAGCCAAGGCCCGAAGGGCGGCCCTTTACCTCAAGCTCGGTGCGGACATCGCCCGCCAGATCGACCGAGCAGACCCGGTGCGAATAGAAGTCTGAAAACCACAGCCGCCCGTCGCGCCAGCGCGGACCCTCGCCGAAGTAGATCTGGTGGGCGAGGGCGCGCAGCTGGCGTTTCATGTCGGCTTGTCCTTTGCTCAGTGGCCGCCCGAGGGATCCTGAAATTCTTCCGGAATCCAGGCGTTAACGATGCCGCCGTCGATCGGGATCGTGGTGCCGACGACATAGTCGCCCGCGCGGCTGGCAAGGTAGATCGCCCCGCCCGCGATATCCTCGGCCACGCCGACGCGCTTGTAGGGGATGCCGCGTGCGCTGCCTTCGGGGTTCTTGGCCGCCGCCTTGTTCATCTCGCTCGGATAGGCGCCCGGCGCGATGCAGGTGGTGACGATGTTGTCCTTGATCAGCCGCGCGGCCATGCGCTTGGTCAGGTGGATCACCGCCGCCTTCGACGCCTGATAGGAATAGGTTTCCCACGGGTTCGGACGCATCCCATCGATCGAGGCGATGTTGATCACCTTGGCCGGCCGGTCGAACTTGCCCGCCGCTTTGAGCAGCGGGTGCAGCTTCTGCGTGAGGAAGAACAGCGAGCGGACGTTGAGGTCCATCACCTTGTCCCACCCGGCTTCGGGGAACTGGTCGAACTCCGCCCCCCAGGCCGCCCCGGCGTTGTTGATCAGCACGTCGAGCCGGCTTTCGCGGCCTGAGAGTTCCTCGGCGAGGCGCTTGATCTCGTCCATCTGGGAAAGGTCGGCGGGCAGGCCGATGACCTTGCCGGGATAGTCGGCGTCGAATTCGGCGATGGTCTGGGCCATCTGCTCGCGCTTGCGGGCAGTGATATAGACCTTTTCGGCACCTGCCGCGAGGAAGCCTTCGACCAGCATCTTGCCAATCCCGCGGCTGCCGCCGGTGATCAGCGCGATCTTGCCTTCAAGGCTGAACAGCTTGGAAAAATCCATGATCCGCGCTCCTCAATAGCCCGACAGCTTGGCCACGCGTTCGGCGTGGTAATAGGCATCGCCCATGAACTCGGCGAGCGCGCGGTCGCGCTTCATGTAGAGGCCGATGTCGTATTCGTCGGTCATGCCGATCCCGCCGTGCATCTGCACGCCTTCCTTGACTGCAAGGCTGGCGGCCTTGCCGGCCTTGGCCTTGGCGACCGAGACCATCAGCTCGGCCTTCTCACTGCCTGCATCAAGCAGCTGCTGCGCCTTGATCACGGCGGCGCGGGCGATCTCGATCTCGGAATAGAGGTGCGCGGCGCGGTGCTGGAGGGCCTGGAATTCGCCGATCAGCTTGCCGAACTGCTTGCGCTGCTTGAGATAGGTGGTGGTCATGTCGAACGCGCCGCCGGCCACGCCCAGGCTTTCCGCCGCCGCGCCGATCCGGCCTGCGGCCAGCACCTTGTTCAAGAGCTCGCGCCCGCCGTCGACTTCGCCGATCACGGCGTCGGCATCGAGCTGGACGTTGTCGAGCTTCACGTGGGTCGCCATCGAACTGTCGACGAGGCGCACCGCATCCTGCGACAGGCCTGCCGCATCCTTGGGCACCGCGAACAGGGTGATCCCGGCATCGTCGTCGTCATTGCCGGAAGTGCGCGCGGCGACCACCAGCATGTCGGCGCTGCCGCCGTGGATGACGAAGCTCTTGCTGCCGGTCAGGGCAAAGCCGTTGCCGGCGCGCGCAGCGCGGGTCTTGATCCGTTCGGGCCGGTGCTTGGGGCTTTCGTCGATCGCGACGGCGAAGACGCTGTCGCCCGACAGCAGGCCCGGCAAGTAGCGGCCCTTGAGTTCGGCATTGCCCGCGCCCAGCGCGGTCGCGGCCATGACCGAGCTGGTCAGGAACGGCGAGGGCGTAAGATTGCGGCCGATTTCTTCGAGCACGATCCCCGCCTCGACATGGCCCATGCCAAGCCCGCCATCGGCTTCGGACACGAGGATGCCGGTAAAGCCGAGTTCGGCCAGCTGCTTCCACAGCCCATGGCCAAAGCCATCCTTGCAGTTGATGTCGCGATAGTGGCGCAGCTGCTTCGCGATCGAACCCTCGTCGGCCATGAACTGGCGGGCGGTATCGGCGAGCATCGCCTGGTCTTCGTTATGGTAGAGCGGCATTTCAGGCTCCCAGAATAGTCATGTGGTCGCGCGGCGCCCCGCTGGGCTGCCGCGCGCCGAAGTGCAGGCCGGATCAGGCCCCGGGCAGGTCGAGGATGCGCTTGGAGATGACGTTGAGCATCACCTCGCTGGTCCCGCCTTCGATCGAGTTGGCCTTGGTGCGCAGCCACGAACGGGCATGGGCGCCGCCGTCGCTTTCCTCGCTGTCCCATTCGAGCGCGGCGCTGCCGCCGGCCGACATGACCAGTTCGAGGCGGCGCTTGTTAAGCTCGGTCCCGGCGTACTTCATCATGTTGGGCTGGGCGGGATGGCCGCGGCCGATCTTGACCTCGTCCATGAACTTTTCGCTCATCGCGGTGAAGGCCAGGGCATCGACGTCGAACATGGCGAGATCGGCGCGCAGCAGCGGGTCTTCCAGCGCGCCGGCGCGCGACATGGCCGCGCCCAGCGAACCGGCACGGTCGCCGCCGCCGGTGGCCGAGATCATCTCGCGCTCATGGCCGAGCAGGTACTTGGCCACGTCCCAGCCGCGGTTCACTTCGCCCACGATCTGGTTCTTGGGCACCTTCACATTGTCGAAGAAGGTTTCGCAGAACGGCGAATTGCCCGAGATCAGCAGGATCGGCTTGGTCGAAACGCCGGGGCTGGTCATGTCGAACAGCAGGAACGAGATGCCCTGATACTTGTTCGTCTTGTCGGTACGGACCAGGCAGAAGATCCAGTCGGCCTTGTTGGCATAGCTGGTCCAGATCTTCTGGCCGTTGACCACCCAGTGATCGCCCTTGTCCTCGCCATAGGTCTGCAAGCTGACGAGGTCCGAGCCCGAACCCGGTTCCGAATAGCCCTGGCACCAGCGGATTTCGCCGCGCGCGATCTGGCCGAGATAATGGACCTTCTGTTCCTCGGTGCCGAACTTCAAGAGCGCCGGGCCAAGCATCCAGATGCCGAAGCTGGAGAGCGGCGGGCGCGCATTGATGCGGGCCATTTCCTCGCGCCAGATCTTGGCTTCGGCCGCGCTCATCCCCGCGCCGCCATAGGCTTTGGGCCAATCGGGCACGGTATAGCCCTTGGCCACGCAGCGTTCGAGCCAGACCTTCTGGGCTTCGTTCTTGAATTGGAAATTGCGGCCACCCCAGCAAGCGTCATCGTCTTCGCGGACGGGTTCGCGCATTTCGGCGGGGCAGTTTTCTTCAAGCCAGGCGCGGATTTCCGCACGGAAGGCATCAAGGTCGGACATGGATTGGACTCCTCTCTTAACTGCAAGGTTAAGGCGACTCGGGGCATGCGCGCAAGGGCGGATTTCCGGCGCTTGCATCTGCCGCAGTTTGCCGTAGCGTCCGCGCATTGGCGTTGACCGCGTCAAGAAGCGAACTAAGCTATTCGAAAAACCAGTATGGGATATGGAGAGGGAATTATGCGATTCGCGGGCAAGTGCGCCGTCATCACTGGCGCAGCATCCGGCATCGGCCGGGCTACCACGCTGCTGTTCGCCCGCGAGGGGGCAACAGTGTTCGCTGCCGACCTCAACCTTGAAGGGGCAACGGCCGTTGCGGCCGAAGGGCAGAACATCGTGCCCGTCGCCTGCGACGTCTGCGACGTGGCGCAGATCAAGGCGCTGATGGACCGGGCCGCTTCCGAATTTGGCGGGATCGACTATGTCTTCAACAATGCCGGCGCCGGCGGTGCACGCGAGCCGATCGACGAGATCGACGCCGATGGCTGGGATCGCACGATGGACCTGCTGCTGCGCTCGGTGGCGATGGGCACCCGCTATGCCGTGCCGCACATGCTCGGCCGCAAGGGCGCGGCGATCGTCAATACCTCGAGCGTGGCGGCGGTCGGGCCGGGCTATTCGCCGACGGCCTATGCCGTGGCCAAGGCCGGTGTGCTGCACCTCACCAAATGCTCCGCCACCGACCTTGCCAAGCACGGGATCCGCGTGAACGCGGTCCAGCCGGGCTTCATCAACACCAACATCTTTACCGCCAGCATGGAAATGCCGGCCGAACTGGTCGATCAGGCCAAGGCAATGATCGCCCAGATGTCGAGCCACGCGCAGCCGGTTGCGCGCGGCGGCCAGCCTGACGACATCGCCAACGCGGTCGCCTTCCTGTGCAGCGAAGCGGCCGGGTTCATGACCGGAGCTTCGCTGATCGTCGATGGCGGGATCACTGTCGGGCCGCGTCACTCATGGGATCCCGAAGCGCCGGGGATGTTCGATGCGCTGACGGCAATGGCCGAAGCTGCCGGGGTGAGTATGGGGGTAAAAATCTGATGACCGCGTCCGAAGGCCGGCTGCCAACCAGGCTGGCCTTTTTCCATGGGCTGGGTTCGATCGCCTATGGGATCAAGGACAGCGGGTTCTCCACTTTCCTGCTGCTCTATTACAATCAGGTGCTGGGCATGGATCCGCGCACCGTCAGCCTTGCGCTGATGGTGGCGCTGGTGATCGACGGGATCGCTGATCCGATGATCGGCTATCTTTCGGACCGGACCTATTCGCGATGGGGCCGCCGCCTGCCGTGGCTCTACCTGGCGCCGCTTCCGCTCGCCTTTGCCTGGGTGGCGCTGTGGTCCGAACCAGCCCATCCCGGCTTCTGGACACTGGTTGGCCTTGCCGTATCGGTGCGCATGCTGCTGTCGTGTTGCGAAGTGCCCTCGGTGGCGCTGGTGCCGGAACTGACCCGGGATTACGACGAGCGCACCACGCTGATGCGCTTTCGCTACCTGTTCGGCTGGGGCGGGGGGCTGATGATGATGTTCCTGGCCTATGACGTGTTTCTCAAGAAGGGACTGCTCGATGGGGACGGCTACCGCGCCTTCGGGCTGGTCGGCGCGATCCTGATGGCATCGACGGTGCTGATATCGGCCCTCGCGCAGCACAAGCGCGTCGCCGGCTATCCGCCGCGCCCGCAAACGCCGTTCCGCATTTCGACCGCTTTTGCCGAACTCAAAGAAAGCTTCTCGCACCGCGCTTTCCTGATCCTGATCGTAGGCGGCGGGCTGGCCTATACCAGCCAGGGCATCACTTTCTCGCTCAGCAATTACCTCTACCTGTTCGTCTGGCGGTTCTCTTCGGCGGACATGGCGCTTTACCCCTTGGTCCTGTTCGCCAGCGTCATCGCCTGCTTCTTGACCCTGGGGCCGATGCACAAGCGGTGGGGCAAGCGCGATACCGCCGTGGTGACGGCCCTTATCGGCATGGCGTTCTGGGTCCTGCCATTCGCCTTGCGGGCGCTGGGGCTCTGGCCGCAGGTCGGCACGGGCCTGTCGACCGGGCTGCTGTTCGGCCTGTTCTTCTGGTCGAACCTGTTCAGCGTGGCCGCGATGATCTCGGCCTCCTCGATGGTCGCCGACGTGGTCGAGGCTTCGGAACAGAAGACCGGGCGGCGCAGCGAAGGCGCATTCTTTGCCGGCAACATGTTCATGGCCAAGTGCGCGACCGGACTGGGCATCTTCGCCACCGGCCAGATGCTTGCCTTTGCCGGAATGCCCGAAAAGGCCAAGCCCGGCGAAGTGGCGTCGAGCGTGCTCGATACCCTGGCGTTGACCTATGCCGGCCTCGTGTTCGTCTTCGCCCTGGCGATTGCTGCCGTGCTTCGGCACTTTCCGATTACCCGCGCCGATCACGAGGCGCGCCTGGCGGCGCTGGCCGCGGCCCGGGTCAGCCTCGACGGCGAGGGCATGCACCCGTGAGCCGTTAACCGTTCGATTAAATACCTTGGCGCGGCCTCATGGCCGTGGCACTGAAGTCCCCGAGATTCGACAGTATAAGGAAAGGAAGAGGCGAGATGGATTTCGATCCCACTGAACGGCAGGTCTATTGGCGTGACCGCGTCCGCGACTTCATCGAAGCGCACGTCCGTCCCCGTCAGGGCGACTACAAGAAGCAGGACGCCGAAGGCGAACGCTGGAAGGTGCTGCAGGTGGTCGAAGAGGAAAAGGCCCGCGCCAAGGCGCAGGGGATCTGGAACCTGTTCATGCCGCCGCGCAACGAAGGCCACCACCACGTTGAAGAGAGCTTCGAATTCGAAGGTCCGGGCCTCACCAACCTCGAATATGCGCTCTGCGCCGAGGAAATGGGCCGCGTCGGTTTCGCCTCGGAAGTGTTCAATTGCTCCGCGCCCGATACCGGCAACATGGAAGTGCTGCACCGTTACGGCACGCTGGAGCAGAAGGAACGCTGGCTGAAGCCGCTGATGAACGGCGAAATCCGTTCCGCCTTCCTGATGACCGAACCCCAGGTCGCCTCGTCGGACGCCACCAACGTCGAATGCTCGATCCGCCGGGAAGGCGATGAATACGTGCTCAACGGCCGCAAGTGGTGGTCCTCGGGTGCGGGCGATCCGCGCTGCAAGATCGCCATCGTCATGGGCAAGACCGACTTCGAGGCCAAGAAGCACCAGCAGCAGTCGATGGTGCTGATGGAACTGGACGCCCCGGGCGTCGAGATCGTCCGCCACCTGCCGGTGTTCGGCTATGACGATGCGCCCCACGGGCACATGGAAATCAAGCTCAACAACGTGCGCATTCCGGCCAGCAACATGCTGCTGGGCGAAGGCCGCGGGTTCGAAATCGCCCAGGGCCGCCTCGGGCCGGGCCGCATCCATCACTGCATGCGCACCATCGGCGTGGCCGAGGAAGCGCTGGCCAAGATGGTCAAGCGCCTGCAGTCGCGCGTCGCCTTCGGCAAGCCGCTGTCCTCGCACTCGGTGTGGGAACAGCGCATCGCGGAGGCGCGCATCGACATCGAATGCTCGCGTCTGCTCTGCCTCAAGGCGGCCGACATGATGGACAAGGTCGGCAACAAGGCCGCCCAGGCCGAAATCGCGATGATCAAGGTCCAGGCCCCGCGCATGGCGCTGAAGATCATCGACGATGCGATCCAGGCCCACGGCGGCGGCGGCGTTTCGGAAGACTTTGGCCTCGCCAAGGCCTATGCCGGGATCCGCACCCTGCGCATCGCCGACGGACCGGACGAAGTTCACGCCCGCTCGATCGCGCGGATCGAATTCGGCAAGCACGCGCCGCAGAACCCTGCGGGCTTCAGTTCGGGCGACCTTGGCGTCTCGCGCTGATCGAATGAACGACGAATACCCCTTCCGCTGCCGGTTTTTGGCCAAGCGGAAGGGGCTTTCATGGAGAGTATGATGAAGGCAGCAATCCTCGAACAACCCGGCCAGCCGCTGGTCATCGACCAGATCAATGTCGACAAGCCCGGACCGCACGAAGTGCTGATCCGCACGGCGGCCTGCGGCCTGTGCCATTCGGACCTGCACTTCATCGAAGGCATCTATCCCCACGCGATGCCCTGCGTTCCCGGCCACGAAGCTGCCGGGATCGTCGAGGCGGTGGGCAGCGAAGTGCGCACCGTAAAGGTGGGCGATGCCGTGGTGACCTGCCTCTCCGCCTTCTGCGGCCACTGCGAATTCTGCGTGACGGGCCGCATGTCGCTGTGCCTGGGCGGCGATACCCGCCGCACCCCCGGCCAGGCGCCGCGCCTGACCCGCGCGAGCGATGGTTCGGTGGTCAACCAGATGCTCAACCTCTCGGCCTTTGCCGAAATGATGCTGGTGCACGAACACGCCTGCGTCGCGATCAATCCCGAAATGCCGCTCGACCGCGCGGCGGTGATCGGCTGCGCTGTCACCACGGGTGCGGGCGCGGTGTTCAACGCCTGCAACCTGACGCCGGGTGAAACTGTGGCCGTGGTCGGCTGCGGCGGGGTCGGCCTTGCCACGATCAACGCCGCGAAGATCGCCGGTGCGGGCCGCATCATCGCGGCAGATCCGGTGCCGGAAAAGCGCGAACTGGCGATGAAGCTGGGCGCAACCGACACGGTCGACGCGCTCGATCCCGACGCCGCCAAGCAGATCCTGGAACTGACCAAGGGCGGCGTCGATCACGCGATCGAGGCAGTCGGCCGTTCGGCCTCGGCCCAGCTTGCGGTCAGCTCGCTGCGCCGCGGCGGCACCGCGACGATCCTGGGGATGCTGCCGCTCAACGAAAAGGTCGGCCTCGCCGCGATGGAACTGCTTTCGGGCAAGAAGCTGCAGGGCGCGATCATGGGCGGCAACCGCTTCCCGGTCGACCTGCCGCGCCTGGTGGACTTCTACATGCGCGGGCTGCTCGATCTCGACACCATCATTGCCGAGCGGATCCCGCTCGAACAGGTCAACGAAGGCTTCGAAAAGATGAAGGCTGGCCATTCGGCCCGCTCGGTCATCGTTTTCGACCAGTGAGGATAGAATGAGCGAAGCACCTGCACTCAACGCCGAAGCGGATTTCGTCGGCACGGTCGAGCCGGAAGGCACCGACCGGCTCGATACCGCCAAGCTGACCGAATGGATGGAAGCCAACGTCGCCGGCTTCCAGGGACCGATCAGGCTGACCAAGTTCAAGGGCGGGCAGTCGAACCCGACCTACAAGATCGAGGCGCCGAGCGGAAACTACGTGCTGCGCCGCAAGCCGTTCGGCCCGCTCCTGCCCTCGGCCCATGCGGTCGACCGCGAGTACAAGGTCCAGGCCGCATTGCAGAAAGCCGGGTGGACCGTGGCTCCGCAATATGGCCTGTGCACCGATGACAGCGTGGTTGGCAGTTGGTTCTATGTGATGGGCATGGTCGATGGCCGCACCATCTGGGACGGGTCCATGCCCAACGACGCCCCGGAATACCGCCGCGCCACCTACAACGCGATGATCGACACGCTGGCCGGACTCCACGCGGTCGATGTCGAAAAGGCCGGTCTTTCCGACTACGGCAAGCCGGGCAACTATTTCGGCCGCCAGGTCGAACGCTGGACCAAGCAGTACAAGCTGGCTGAAACCGAGCACATGGAATCGATGGAACGGCTGATCACGTTCCTGGCCGGTAGCCTGC
>NZ_JAYSBK010000112.1:0-9906 GCF_041915465.1 Novosphingobium sp.
ACATCCCCGACTATTCGAAGTGGGTCGCCAACGGCACCGTCTACTTCGAAAAGTGGGGCTTCAACGCCCGCGCCTCGGTCCGCTATCGCTCGTCGTTCGTGGGCAAGTTCGTCGGCTTCGGCGGTGAACTGGTCGACAAGCGGATCCTGGGTGAAACCATTGTCGACGGCCAGATCGGTTATGACTTTGGCGAAGGCAGCACGCTGCAGGGCCTGTCGCTCTACATCCAGGGCCAGAACCTGACCAACGAACCGGAAGTCTCGATCGTCAGCGGCGCACCGCTGCAGATCATGAACTACCAGAGCTATGGTCGCCGCTTCATGGCGGGCTTCACCTACAAGTTCTGATCGACATACTGACCCCGGCCCATCACAACGGCCGGGGTCACTAACTCAGGACACGCGGGATGGCTTCCCTCACCCACCGCAGGATCGTGATTGCCGGCGGCGGCACATCCGGCTGGATGACTGCCGCGGCGCTGGGCCGGTTCCTCGACGAGAGCTGGCAGGTCACACTGGTCGAATCCGACGAGATCGGGACGATCGGCGTGGGCGAGGCGACCATTCCGATGGTCCGCAATTTCAACGCCGGCCTTGGGATCGACGAAGCCGCGTTCATGGCCGCGACCCAGGGCAGCTACAAACTGGGCATCGCCTTCGAAGGCTGGGGCGGGTTCGACGAAAGCTATATGCATGGCTTCGGCCTGGTTGGCCGCGGACTGGGGCTGATCCCGTTCCATCACTACTGGCTGCGCGCCCGCGCCGAAGGGCTGGCGGGGCCGCTGGGCGACTATGTGCTCAATGCGGTCGCCGGTTATGCCGGGCGCTTCGCCCATGTGCAGCGCGCGGAGGGCAGTCCGCTGCCGCCGCTGCCTTATGCCTATCATTTCGACGCGACGCTCTATGCCCGCTTCCTGCGCCAGTTTGCGCAAGGCCGCGGGGTGGTGCGGCGCGAAGGCCGGATCGTCGAGGTGCGCCGCGATCCGCACAGCGGCGATGTCTCCGCGCTTACGCTCGCCGACGGGAGCGAGGTCGCGGGCGACCTGTTCGTCGACTGCTCGGGCTTTCGCAGCCTGCTGCTCGGCGAAGCGCTGGGCGTGGGCTATGTCGACTGGAGCGAGTGGCTGCGCTGCGACCGCGCGGTGGCCGTGCCCTGTGCCAAGGTCGATCCACTGGTGCCCTATACCCGCTCGATCGCGCAGCGCGCCGGCTGGCGCTGGCGTATCCCGTTGCAGCACCGCACCGGCAATGGCCACGTGTTCTGCTCGGCCGAGATGAGCGAGGACGAAGCGACCGCGATCCTGCTCGGCGGCCTCGACGGCGAGGCGCTGGCCGACCCGCGCGCGATCGCCTTCAAGGCCGGGCGGCGCGAAACGTTCTGGGAGCGTAACGTGGTCGCGATCGGGCTCGCCTCCGGCTTTATCGAGCCGCTGGAATCGACTTCGATCCACTTGGTCCAGACCGCAATCAGCCGCCTGCTCGACTTCCTCCCCAGCGGCCCGGTGGCGGATGCGGATCGCGACAGCTTCAATCGCCTTGCGGTGTTCGAGATCGAGCGGATCCGCGACTTCGTGATCCTGCACTATGCCGCCAATGGGCGCGTCGGCGAACCGTTCTGGGATCGGCTGCGGACGATGGACCTGCCTGAGCCGCTGGCTCAGCGCATCGCCGTATTCCGCGCCACGGGGCGAATCGTGCGCGAACATGACGAACTGTTCGACGTGCCCGGCTGGGTCCAGGTGATGATCGGGCAGGGGATCGTGCCGGAGCGCTGGCACCCGCTGGCTGACCAGGCGAGCAGTGCGGACCTCAAGGGCTTCATGGATACACTCGCCGCGTCCTATCTGCGCGATGCGGAGCGGATGCCCACCCACGCCGATCACATCGCCCGGTTCTGCCCGGCGGGAGAACTTCATGCGTAACCGATTGCTGCTTGGCCTTGCCGCGTTGGCCCTCGCCATTCCGGCACAGGCGCAGGACGTCCCGGCCGATTACCGCGCCCGGACGCCGGAACAGGAAGTGGTCTATTTCGTCCTGCCCGACCGGTTCGAAAACGGCGATCCGGCCAACGACCGGGGCGGGCTCAAGGGCGACCGGCTGAAGACCGGGTTCGATCCTGCCGCGCGCGGGTTCTACCACGGCGGCGACCTCAAGGGACTGACCGCGCGGCTGGACTATATCCAGGGCCTCGGCGCGACCGCGATCTGGCTGGGCCCGATCTTCGTCAACAAGCCGGTGCAGGGCCCCAAGGGCGATGAAAGTGCGGGCTATCACGGCTACTGGATCACCGATTTCACCCATGTCGATCCGCACTTCGGGACCGACGCGGACTTCAAGGCCTTTGTCGATGCCGCCCACGCGCGTGGCATGAAGGTCTACATGGACATCATCGTCAACCACACGGCCGACGTGATCCAGTACCGCGAAGTCTCGCCCCAGGGCGGCTATCCCTATCGCTCGAAGGCCGACTATCCTTTCAGCCGCAAGGGCGGGGTGGGCGGGGCGCCGATCAATCCCGGCTTTGCGGGGGACGCCGATCCCTCGCCGGAAAACTGGGCCAGGCTGACCGATCCATCGTTTGCCTATACCCCCTATGTGCCCAAGGGCGAAGAGCACGTGAAGGTGCCCGACTGGCTCAACGATCCGATCTGGTACCACAACCGCGGCAACACCGACTGGAAGGGCGAAAGCGCGCAGTACGGCGATTTCGTCGGGCTTGACGATCTTGCCACCGAAAACCCGCGCGTGGTGGCCGGCTTCATCGACATCTATGGCAGTTGGATCGACCGCTTCGGGATCGACGGCTTTCGCATCGATACGGCCAAGCACGTAAATCCCGAATTCTGGCGGGCCTTCGTCCCTGCAATTCAGGCGCGGGCCAAGGCGCGCGGGATCCCGAACTTCCATATCTTCGGCGAAGTCGCGACCTCGGACTTCGATCCCGCACTGCTCGCCTCGTGGACCCGCAATGCCGGGCTGCCAGCGGTGCTCGACTTCGGCTTTGCCGTTGCCGCGATCGACGCGGTGAGCGGCAAGACCGGGACCGACGAGCTTGCCCGGCTGCACGATGACGACGTGCTTTACGCGGGCGGGGCCAAGGGCGCGCTGCAATTGCCGACCTTTGTCGGCAACCACGATGCCGGGCGGCTCGCCATGTTCATCGAACAGCAAAATCCCAAAGCAGGCTCCGAGGAACTGCTGGCGCGCGACATGCTGGGCCATGCCATGCTGCTGACGCTGCGCGGGGTTCCGGTGATCTATTACGGCGACGAGCAGGGCTTTGCCGGACGCGGCGGCGATCAGCTGGCCCGGCAGGACATGTTCCCGAGCAAGGTGGCCGAATACAACGATCAGCCCCTGCTCGGCACCACGGCGACCACCGCCGCGGCCAATTTCGACCCCAATCATCCGCTCTACCGGCTGATTGCCGACCTGTCCGAAGTGCGCCGCACCACGCCCGCCCTGACGGAAGGGATGAGCAAGGTCCGCATGTCTTCGGATAAGCCCGGCTTGCTGGTCGTCTCGCGCTTTGACCCGGTGACTGGGCGCGAAGTGGTGCTGGCGTTCAACACTTCGGCGCAGGGCGTGTCGAGCCGGGTTGCGGTTGAACCGGCGAGCCTTGCTTTCGCGCCGCTGGCCGGTCAGTGTCCGGTGCGAGCGGATGCCCCCGGCACGATTACGATTACCCTCCCCGCGTTCGGCTTTGCCGTTTGCGCAGCCAAGGATTGATACGGGCACCGTCATGAACCGCCTGAGCCGCCTCGAAGCCGATTCAACTGCCGCTACCGTCTGGTGGCGGGGTGCCACCATCTACCAGATCTATCCACGCAGCTTTTGCGACGCCAATGGTGATGGGATCGGCGATCTGCCGGGGATCACGTCGCGGCTCGATTACGTTGCCTCGCTGGGGGTGGACGCGATCTGGCTTTCGCCGTTCTTCACCTCGCCGATGAAGGATTTCGGCTACGACGTTGCCGATTATTGCGATGTCGATCCGATCTTCGGCAAGCTCGCCGATTTCGACGCGCTGGTGGCGCGGGCGCACGACCTGGGCCTCAAGGTATTGATCGACCAGGTCTATGCCCACACCTCGGACCAGCATGCCTGGTTCGAGGAGAGCCGTCAGAGCCGCAGCAACGCAAAGGCCGACTGGTACGTCTGGGCCGATCCCAAGCCAGAAGGCTCACCCCCGTCGAACTGGCAGTCGGTGTTCGGCGGCCCAGCCTGGACCTGGGATGCGCGGCGCGGGCAGTATTACCTGCACAACTTCCTGACCTCGCAGCCCCAGCTCAATTGCCATAACCCCGATGTGCAGGACGCGCTGCTGGGCGTGGCGCGGTTCTGGCTGGATCGCGGCGTCGACGGGTTCCGGCTCGATGCGCTGAACTTCGCGATGCACGATCCGCTGCTGCGCGACAATCCGCCCGCGCCCGACGATGGCAAGCCGCGCACCCGGCCGTTCGATTTCCAGCTGCGCCGTTACAATCAGGGGCATGCCGACATCCCGGCCTTCATCGAGCGGATCCGCGCGCTCACCGATGAATATGCGGCCGTGTTTACCATGGCCGAGGTTGGCGGTGAGGATGCGCTTGCCGAAATGAAGCTGTTCACGCGCGGCGAAGGCCGGCTCAACAGCGCCTATGGGTTCGATTTCCTCTATGCCGAAGCGCTGACGCCGCAGCTGGTCGCAACGTCGCAGGCGCACTGGCCGGACGAGCCGGAGATGGGCTGGCCAAGCTGGGCGTTTGAAAATCACGATGCTCCGCGCGCCTTGTCGCGCTGGTGCGAGCCGGACCAGCAGGAACCGTTCGCCAGGCTGAAGGCCACGCTGTTCGCGGCGCTTCGCGGCGACATCATCATCTACCAGGGCGAGGAACTGGGCCTGACCCAGGTCGATATTCCCTTTGAGCAGCTGCAGGATCCCGAAGCGATCGCCAACTGGCCGCTGACCCTGTCGCGCGATGGCGCGCGCACGCCGATGCCGTGGGCCGCACAGGATGAATTCGGCGGCTTTACGACTGGCCAGCCATGGCTCCCGCTGGGGGCCGAAAACCTGGCGCGCGCGGTTGACCGGCAGGACGGCGATCCCGCATCGTTGCTCAACCTGACGCGCCAGTTGGGGGTCCTGCGCCGGGCCCATCCGGCGCTGCGCGAAGGCCGCTTTTCCCTGCTGCATGCCGATGACAGCCGATTGGTGTTTCGCCGGGAATACTTGGGCGAAGCGGTACTTTGCGGGTTCAACTTTTCGGCCAAGGCGGCCGACTGGCCAACCGGTATTGCACCGCAAGGCAAACAACTGGCGTCGGTGAACGGCGCCGATACGGGTCACCTTGCGCCGTTCGGCGCGGTGCTGGTCGAGGAGAGGTAACAATGCAGTTCCTGCGTAAGATTGGCGCCGTTTCGGCGCTGTTTCTGGCCGTGCCCGCAATGGCCCAGACCGCCGCACCGGCGGCAAGCGTCAGTTCGCCCGATGGCACGATCACGGCAACCTTCGGCACCGATAACGACGGTCACCCCGTCTGGACCCTGTCGCGCAAGGGCAAGCTGCTGATTTCGGCCTCGCGGCTCGGCTTCCTGCTGACCGATGGGCTCGCGCTCGATCGCAGTTTCAAACTGATCGGCGAAGCGCGCGCCAGCGGTGACGATACGTGGGAGCAGCCATGGGGTGAGCGCCGTTTCGTGCGCGATCACTACAACGAGCTGACCGTGCAGTACCGCCAGGCCGATGACCGCGGCGGACGGCTGATGAACGTGCGGGTGCGGGTGTTCGATAACGGCATCGGCTTCCGCTATGAACTGCCCCAGCAACCCGCGCTCAAGACGATGCGGATCGCGGATGAGCTGACCCAGTTCAACATTGTGCCCAAGGGGACGGCGCTGTGGATTCCGGGCGGGGACTGGAACCGCTATGAACAGCTCTACCAGCACACTGCGATCGACGCGGTATCGACCGCGCACACCCCGATTACCATGGTTCTCGAAGACGGCACCCACATGGCCTTTCACGAGGCCGCGCTGGTCGACTATTCGGGCTACTGGCTGAAGCGCGCAAGCGGACAGAACTTTACCACCACGCTGGCGCCGTCCTCGCAAGGCGCGCGCGTGGTGCGCGACCTGCCCTTCGCCACGCCGTGGCGCACGATCCGCCTGTCGGACAACGCCGCCGGACTGGTTGAGAACGACCTTGAACTCAACCTCAACGAGCCGAACAAGCTTGGCGATGTCAGCTGGGTCAAGCCGGGCCGTTATGTCGGGATCTGGTGGGGAATGATCTCGGGCAAGTGGACCTGGGCCACCGGCCCGAACCACGGCGCCACCACCGAAAGAACCAAACAGGTTATCGATTTTGCCAAGAAGTACCACTTCCGTGGCGTGCTCGTCGAAGGCTGGAACGAGGGCTGGAATGCCGATTGGTTCAGCCGTGGCTTCGAATTCAACTTCACCAAGTCGACCCCCGATTTCGACATCAAGGCGGTGACCGACTATGCCAAAAAGCAGGGCGTCCACCTGATTGGGCATCACGAAACCGGTGGCAACATTGCCAATTACGAAGCCCAACTGGACGATGCGATGAAGTTCTACGCCAGCTACGGCGTCGATACGGTCAAGACCGGCTATGTCGCGGATGCGGGCGGGATCATCGCGCCGGGCGACAAGCCGGGCGAAGTGCGGATGGAATGGCACGATGGCCAGCGCCAGGTGCAACACCACCTCAAGGTCGTCGAAACCGCAGCAAAGTATCACATCGCGATTGACGCGCATGAACCGGTGAAGGACACTGGGTTGCGCCGCACCTATCCCAACTGGATCGACCGCGAAGGCGCGCGGGGGATGGAGTACAACGCCTGGGGCGCGTTCGCGAACCCGCCAGGCCACGAGGTGAACCTGGTCTATACCCGGATGCTGTCGGGCCCGATGGATTTCACCCCGGGGGTGCTAAGTCTCGAAGGGGCGAACCACGTGCCGCTTGCCTCGACGCTGGCCAAGCAACTCGGGCTCTACCTTGCGATCTATTCGCCGATCCAGATGGCGGCCGACTTCCCCGAGGAATTGCTCAAGCATCCCAAGGAACTGGACTTCATCAGCAAGGTGCCGACCGACTGGTCGGAAAGCCACCTGATCGCCGGCGAGGTGGGCCAGTTCGCGATCTTCGCGCGCAAGGACCGCGCCGGCGAGGACTGGTATGCCGGCGGCGTCAACAACGAGGATGCGCGCACGATCACCCTGACGCTCGACTTCCTCGATCCCGGCAAGACTTATACCGCCACGATCTACAAGGATGGCGAGGGGGCGACATATGCCACCGCGGCGCGCTTCAACATCGCCTATGAAACCCGCACGGTGAAGCACGGCGACACGATCACGCTGTGGCTCGCACCCGGCGGCGGAGCGGCGATGCGGCTGCATCCGGGCAAGTAAGGGGGCGGGATGCGGCACTGGCTTGGCCTGCTCGTCGCGTTGATCCTGACGGCGCTGGCTCAACCGGCGCTGGCCCGCGATCTGGGGCGCAAGCTTGAATACCGGCAGGTCGAGGCCGCCGGGCTGCCGGTGCAGCGCCTCACCATCTGGCTGCCGCCTGGCTATGACCGCTCGAAGCGTCGCTATCCGGTGGTCTACATGCATGATGGCCACAACCTGTTCGACCTGGCCAATTCCAATTTCAACAAGATCTGGGCAGCCGACAAGGCGATGCTGGCCGCGATGCGGACCGGCCGGGTCGAGCCGCACATCATTGTCGGCATCTGGGCACCGGGGGCGGATCGCTATCGCCAGTATCTGCCGGCCTCGGCCTACCAGGCCGCGCCCCCTGCGCTGCGCGCCAGGATGGATGCGATGGCGGGCGGCCCGATCGTTTCGGACGCCTATCTGGCCTGGATTGCCGGACCGCTCAAGCAATGGGTCGATGCCAGCTTTCGTACCCGTCCGGGACGGGACGACACGGCGATTGTTGGCTCGTCGATGGGCGGGCTGATGAGTTGCTATGCCTTTCTCGAGCGGCCGGACGTGTTCGGCCGGGCCGGTTGCGTCAGTTCGCATTGGCCGGCCATCGACCCCCGCGAGGTCGGGGCAGCCGATGCGCAGTTGATCGCATTGTGGGACAAATGGTTTGCCGACCGGCTCGGCCAGCCTGATGGTCGGCGGCTTTGGCTCGATCATGGCACCGGAACGCTCGATGCGTTCTACAGCCCTTATCAGGATGCGATCGACAGGCGGATCGAGCAGAGCGGATGGCGGCGCGGGATTGATTTCCAGAGCAAGGTCTATCCCGGGGCGGAGCATGAGGAAAACGCCTGGGCGGCGCGTCTTCCGGAAATCTTCGGCTGGCTGCTGGCGAAGTGAGCTAGATCGGGCGGGGCAGGGCTGTCGTCGACTTCATCCGCTCCATCGAGAAGGTCGAGCTCACGTCGGCCAGGTCGGGCACCGCGGCGATCAGCTTGCGGTAGATCCGGTCATAGTGGGCAATATCGCGCACCACGAGCTTGAGCAGGTAATCGACATCGCCAGCCATGCGGTGGCACTCGATCACCTCGTCGATTCTTGCGATCCCGCGCGAAAAGGCTTCGAGCCATTGCTGGTCGTGGCGGCCCGCCCGGATCGCGACGAAGACAGTGGTCGCCAGGCCCAGCTTGTCTGCGTCGAGCAGAGCCACCCGCCGCGCGATCACTCCCGCTTCCTCCAGCCGCTTGATCCGCCGCCAGCAGGCGTTGCTGGATAGCCCGACCTTGTCACCCACGTCGTGGACGGCAAGGGATGCGTCGGCCTGAAGAACGCCGAGGATTGCCCAGTCTATCGAATCAAGTTGCGCATTATCTGTCATAATTGGGATAAAATAACCGCAAAAATGCAAAATATCCAGATATTAGGTGATGAAATCGCGCATATCGGCAGGCATTATTTCCGCAACTTAGGAGATCACCCTGATGGACCCGGCAAAGCTGTTTACCGATCACCCCGCCAGCGTTGGTGAAAGCTATGGCGAGCATTTCGTGATGGCGAGCAGCTTTGGCGTGCGGATGATCCTTGGCGGCATTGCGTGCCTGATCCACGGCTTTCTGCCGTTCCTGTTCGTCAAGACGGGCAGCGTCCAGGTTGCGACGCTGCATGATCGCATGGTCGCCAACCGTCGGCGAAAGCCGCTGCCGGCAGTGCTCGATTTCGTGATTTAGGAGCCCCGAGGGTCGCAGGCCTAAATGGTCGGGGGCTGGGCGGCGCGGGTCAAACCCGCGCTATGCCGCCTAGAGCAGCAGCAGGGCAAAGCCCAGCGAGGCTGCGAAACTGGCGAGCGTTGCGGTGACCACGGGCACTGCCGCTCGCCAGCCCATTTGCAGCAGCAGGTCCATCCGGCTGCGCATCGCCGTGGCCGTGACCGCCAGCAGCAGCAGCGCCTTCGATCCCGTCAGGAAGGCGCCCGTGATGTGCTGTGGCAGGGTGACCAGCGAATTGAGCGTCACCACGATCAGAAATGCAACGATGAACCAGGGCAGGGCGAGCCGCTTCCAGATCGGGGTGCCCGCCACTTCGCCGTCCTGGCCAATTGCCAGGCTGACCAGCACCACGACCGGAGCCAGCAGCGCGACCCGGGCCAGTTTGACGATCGTGGCATAGCTGCCGGCCGCATCGGAAAAGGCATAGCCGCCGCCAATCGCCTGCGCGACATCGTGGATCGAGGCGCCGATCAGGAAGCCGGCCTCGCGGTCGTTCAGCGATAGCTCCGCAGCGAGCGCGGGATAGACCGACATGGCCATCGCGCTGGCCAGCGATATGCCAACCAGCGTCAGCGCGAATTGCGCCTGGCTCACCCGGTTCTTGCCGATCACCCCGTACAGCGCGAGCGCCGCGCTCGCCCCGCAGATCGCGGTTGCTCCGCCGGCGAGGATCCCGGCATAGCTTGACTGGCCCAGCAGCC
>NZ_JAYSBK010000113.1:0-9840 GCF_041915465.1 Novosphingobium sp.
GGCATTGGGCCCTCGGCGCTGACGGAGGCCATGGGCATGCTCAACCACCATTTCGCAGCAGCCGCCTGATCGGCGCAGAGCGACAGCCTACCTCTGACTGCCGCCAATCTTTGCAACAGAGCCCGCCAAACTGTTCCCAGCTGCAGTCGCGCGACAGGCGGAATCCGGTGCGGATTTCATCGACGATCAGCATCGCGCCCGCCTTGTCGCACAGCGCACGGGCGCGCCGGGCATATTCGCGGGTGACCTCGAACTGGTCCTGGAAAGCCTCATGACGGAAGGGGGTGGCAAAGACCCCGGCGAGATCGTCGCCTGCCGCCTCGACCGCGGCTTCGAGGCTGGCGATGTCATTGTAGACATACTTGCGGATGAAGGCCTTTTCTTCGGGCACCACGCCATTGGGCCGGGGCGTGCACCAGGGCGCGGCACCGTGATAAGCGCCTTCGGCCACGAGGATGATGCGCTTGCCCGTGGTCGACCGGGCGCAGGTCATCGCCATCGTCGTGGCATCGGTGCCGTTCTTGCAGAACATCGCCCAGTCGGCATGGCTGATCATCGACGTCAGCGTTTCGGCGAGTTCGACCATCAGCGGGGATGGACCGGTGGTGGTATCGGCCTTGTCCAGTTGCCTGCGGATCGCCGCGTTCACTTCCGCGCGGCCATAGCCCAGCAGGTTCGGGCCATAGGCGCACATCAGGTCGAGGTACTTGTTGCCATCTGCATCCCACAGATAGGTTCCTTCGGCGCGTTCGAAGAACTGCGGGAAGGAAGGGGGCATCAGCACCGTCGATTCATGACCGTACATGCCGTTCGGGATGACCTTCGCGGCGCGTTCGCGAAGCTGCAGATCCTGGGAATTCGCGGTCATTGTCGAGTCCTCGCAAAAGCGGTTTGACGCCCGACGGACACACCGTCGCAGTTGCCAGATGCCTGCGGCCTGTTCAACATTCTCTCCGAGTCAGCGCAGGTTCATGACTAGTGCAGGAAAGGTGATATTTATCTGCCAAGTTGTCAAACGGGTTTCATCCATCCGCCGTTAACGCAGCAAAAAGGGCTAGGAATGGCGATTGACATCGCATTCCGTCTAGATAATTCTCGGCTAAATTCTGGAAGTATTGCGGGGTTTGTGGCCAGAAGGCACCCAGTTCCGCCAGATTGTGGGCCGTTTCCACCGCTTGCCGATACACTATCACAAAGTCTGCACTTTCATAAGATCAGTTGCCCGGAGAATCCCATGAGTGATCTCGCCCGCCTCTCGAATGCAACCGCCACGGTCGACAATGTCGTGGCCACGATCGAACGCGATGGCGGTGTGATCATCGAGGACTTCATTTCCCCCGAACTGATCGCGGAACTCGAAGCCGATCTGCTGCCGAAACTGGACAGGTCCGGTGCCGGCGGCGACGATTTCACCGGGTTCAGGACCCGCCGGATGAGTGCCCTTTTCGCCAAGACGCGCCGCATGGCCGATATCGTGCTGCATCCGCTGTTTCACGGCGCGGCAGAACGGCTGGTCAACGTGCCCACGAAGTACTGGTCGGGCGAACAGGAACTTTCGATCAAGCCGGGCCTGCGTATCGGCGTGACCCAGCTGATCCAGATCGCGCCGGGCGAAACGCCGCAATCGCTGCACCGCGATCACTGGGCGCTGCTGTGGCGCACGCCCGACTATGATCGCCACGTCCGCCTGCAGGTGATGATCGCGCTGAGCGAGTTCACCGAGGAGAATGGCGGCACGCTGGTGATTCCGGGCAGCCACGTCTGGCCCGACACGCGCATTCCGACGATGGCGGAAGCCGTTCCCACCGTGATGAGGAAAGGTTCCGCACTGCTCTTCGTCGGATCGACCTATCACGCAGGCGGCAGGAACGCGACGACCGACCAGCTCCGCTCGGGCCTGACCATGACGATCGACGCGGCAACCGTGCGGCAGGAGGAGAACATGTATCTCGCGCTTTCGCCGGATGTGGTCAAAAGCTACCCGGTAGAGATCCAGCGCCTGCTCGGCTGGTCCTATACCGACGAGACGCACATGGGCTGGGTCGAGATCGACGGCGAGATGGCCGATCCGATCCGGCTTCTGGCCTGATCGTCCGATGCTCCCCGGCCAGAGCGAAATCACGCCCCTGCAGGTTGCCACCGCGATCGCGGGCGGAACGATCGCCCTGATCGTCCTTGGCATCCAGCCGGTCCTGTACGGGGCATACGTCCTGGAAGGGTCGATCTCTCCGCAGCGGCTTGGCCTGCTTTCGGCCGTGGAGATCGCAGGCATTGCCGCAGGCAGCGCGATCGGCGTGCAATTGCTGGCCCGGTGGCGCACGCAGATCCTGGTGCTTGCCGCCACCGCATTGCTCATTGCGGGCAACCTGATCCCGGTGGCCGAAGGCGCCACGGGGCTGCTGATGCTGTGCCGGTTGACCGCAGGGATCGGGGGCGGACTGCTTGTCGGGATAGTCGGCGTGGCGATTTCACGGACCCGGCGCCTCGGTGCCTGGGCGGGATCGTTCGTGCTGACCCAGGGACTGGTGCCCTATCTGGTGCTGCGCGGCTTCATGCATTTCGATCCTGATCCGGCCAGCCATACCGTCCAGCTGGTGCTGGCGGGCTTCGGCCTCGTGACGCTGCTGCTGCTGCCGTTCTACCCGGCCCGGATGCTCGGATCGGGCGACGAACAGGCCGAACCGATCGGCAGGCCTCAGGGCAGGGGTATCGTCGGCCTCGGCTCCGTACTGCTCTGCGTCGGCGCGGTCGGCGGCATCTGGGGCTATCTGGAAGTGTGGATGCACTCGCGCGGCATCGAAAGGGCAGACAGCACTTCGCTGATCACGATTTCCCTGCTCGGACAGATCCTTGGAGCCGTCGCCGGATCGCTGATTGCCGATGGCAAGTGGGGCTGGCTGCGCTTGATCGTCCTGCTCTGCGCCCTGATGAGCGCGGTGGTCGCCTGGCTGGCCTGGCCTTCGTCCGCTGTGGTATCGTTCGGGTATGGCGTGGCCTACGCGATGGTGGCCCCGGCATTCCCGCCCCTGCTCGCGCGGCTCGATCCTGTCGGGCGGGCGGTTCCCTACAGCGCAACTGCGCAGTTGGTGGGCCTTGCCATCCTGCCGACGCTGGCGGGCGAATTCCTTGCCCCGTTTGGTCTGGATCTGGTGCTCGTGGGCTTCCTGTCGTGCATGCTGGGCAGCCTGGTCCTGGTGCTTAGCCAGGTTCCGTTCCTGCTGGGGCGCAACCGAAAGCCCGATCCCGTCTCCTGGAAGGTACACCATGAAGCAGTGTAATGTCGCCGTTCTCGGGCTTGGCCTGATGGGCGCTGCCGTCGCCCGCGGTTTCGCGGCCGCGGGCCATGCCGTCCACGTGTGGAACCGGTCGCCGGAAAAGGCCACCGCGCTGGCGGGTGAACGCATCACCGCCTGGCCTACCGTGGCCGAAGCGACGGCAGCGGCGGGTCTCGTGGTGAACCTGACCGGGCAGTGCGAACAGTTGCCGGAAACATTCGCGGGATGCGAAGCGGTGCTTGCCGGGAAATACGTGCTGAACCTTGCCTCCGGCACGCCTGCCAATGTCCGCGCGACCGGCGCATGGACCAGTGCACAGGGGGCGCAGTTCGCCAGCGGAACGATCCTTTGCTACCCCGAAGGCATCGGAAAGGAAGCCAGCGCGATCTACGTCGGCGGCTCGACATTGCTGTGGGAGAAGTTCGGCGAGGCGATCGTGTCCATCGCCGGGCGATCGGAGTTCGTTGCCGAGGATAGCGGTACGCCCAACGTGCTGGAAGCCGCCTTTGTCGGCACGTTCTTCCTCCCATCGGTTGCGGCCTTCATCGAAGCCTCGCGTTTCATGAAGAGCGAGGGCGTCGACCCCGCGATCCTGACCGCCAGCCTTCCGACAATGGTCGCCGAACTGCAGGTGCAGTGCGAGATTGCGGCAAGCGAGATGGCCGAAGGCAGCTTTCCCACCGACCAGGCCACGATCGCCACGCATCGGCGCTCGCACCGCATGTTCGTTCAGGCCTATACAGATGCCGCAGCGCCCAGCGATATCATCACGGCGACTCTGGCCAAGCTGGAACGCGCCGCAGCCGCAGGGCACGGCGAAAGCTCGTTCAACGCAATGGCACTGCATTGACGCAAGGATCCCGCATTGGCCACTCTCCCCCTTGCCGATCCGCCTGCTGCAGGCATGCAAGGGGGCGCAGTGGCGGCAGGGGCTGATCTCATCGATCCGGTCGACCGGGGCAGCGCGATCGCAGCCGCCTCGCTGCTGATCGCGCTCAACCAGCTTGTCATCAATGTCCAGCCGCTCCTGATCGGGGCGCTTGCCCGCCACCGCGGGCTAGACGACGGCGAACTCGGCCTGGTCAGTTCGGCGCTGGTCGGAGGCGCGCTGCTTGCCTCCTCTACCGCCCCGTTCTGGGTGCGGCGCGTCAACTGGCGCAGGACCACGACACTTGCCCTGCTGCTGGCCGCCCTTATGTTCTGGGTGACCTCGCTGGTCACGGGTTTCGGCTGGCTCTGCCTTGCATTCGCGCTTGCCGGGCTGATGAAAGGCATGATCGGAGCGCCGTCTTTCGTGTGCCTTGGCGATACCAGCAGGCCCGAACGCAATTTCGGAACGTCCGTCGCGGTACAGGCCATCGTCGCGGCGGCGGCCGCCGTGCCGATGGCGGGCTACCTCATTCCAGCCTACGGGCTTTCAGGGGTGCTATACAGCCTGATCGCGGCGATGGCCGTGGGGCTGGTCGCCGTGCGGTTCCTGCCTGCTTCGGGCCGGGGTTCGGAACAGGCGCATGGCGCGCGCGTGAAAGTACCGGCGTGGCGGCTGCTTCCATTCATCGCCGTGCTTCTGGCGATGATGCTGTTCACGATCGGCGTGACCAGCTTCTGGTTCTTCCTCGAACGGATCGGCACCGCGCAATCGATCCCCGCCGCCACGATCGGCCTGGCGGTAAGCGGCACGGCGCTGGTCTCGATTCCCGGTTCGTTCGCGGTTACCTGGCTTTCGCGCTGGCTGGGCGGATTGCAGTTCATCGTGCTCGGCTCGCTGCTGATCGTGGCCGGGTTCGCGCTGGTCGCCGTGCCCGAACCGGTTGCGTTCATGGCGGGCAGCCTGATCTTCGCGATTGGCTGGGGCATTGCCCAGCCAGGATACTGGGCGCTGGCGCGCGAGGCCGATCCGACCTCACGGCTGTTCGTGCTGTCCTCGGCGGTTGCCGGCCTTGCTTCGGTCATCACCGGACTGATTGCCGGACCGATGATCGGGCTGAACGGCTATACCGGATTGATCGTGATGTCCGGGCTGTTCGTAGCGGCGGGGATTGCGCTGTGCGTGCTGATAAAGCCGATCGCGGCCAGGATGCCGCCCATGGCCGACTGATAACCCGAAACGCTGCGCAAGGACTTGGCTCGCTTCATTCGGGATTGGTCGCACGCAGACCTCCATCCTTCCGGCCATGACAGAACACGGTTCGTCGCAAAGGCAGATCGAAGTCGACAAAAATTCGGATTCTCAGACACATTTTGAAATGGAAGTAATTGCTCCCATATAGCGAATGTGCAAGATTGCTGCATGGAGTCGCGCCGTGCGGAGATGCCGCCGGACGCTGCCGGGGAGAACGTCATGGACGCTGTGCTTTCGATGGATGCAGTGAAGAATCATGCCGACACTGTCGCACTGGACGAGATCAACGTCGTCGACGTGGAGCTTTGGCGCAACGATACGATCTGGCCCTATTTCGACCGGTTGCGCCGCGACGACCCCGTCCATCTTCATCCGGCAGACCATCACGTCGACGGTGCGTTCTGGTCGATCACCCGGTTCAACGACATTGTCGCGATCGACAGCGATCACCAGACCTTCTCGTCGGAACCGACCATCTTCCTCGAAGAGCAGATGCAAGGGTTCGAACTTCCCGCCTTCATCCAGATGGACCCGCCGCGCCACGACCAGCAGCGCAAGACGGTGATGCCGGTAGTCTCGCCGCAGAACCTCGCGGCGATGGAATCGCTGATCCGCAGCCGCGTCCAGACCACGCTCGACAGTCTGCCCATCGGCGAGAAGTTCGACTGGGTCGACAAGGTCTCGATCGAACTGACCGGGCAGATGCTGGCAACGCTGTTCGATTTCCCGTTCGAGGATCGCCGCAAGCTGACCTACTGGTCCGACATGGCCACTGCCGATCCGGTAGCCTCGGGCATGTACAGCGATCCCGAGAACTACCAGCAGGAATTCATCGCGGTGATGACCGAATGCGCCGAGTATTTCACCGGCCTGTGGAACGAACGCGTCAACCAGCCTCCCAAGGGCGATCTAATCTCGATGCTGGCGCACAGCGAAAGCACCAGCGAGATGGATCCCAACGAGTTCCTCGGCAACATCCTGCTGCTGATCGTGGGCGGCAACGATACCACCCGCAACACCATGTCGGGTTCGGTGCTGGCAATGTTCGAGAACCCCGGCGAAAGGGCCAAGCTTGACGCCAACCCCGCGCTGATACCCTCGATGGTGTCCGAAACGCTGCGCTGGCAGACGCCGCTGTCCTACATGCGCCGCACCGCCACGCGCGATGTCGAACTGGGCGGCAAGACCATCCGCAAGGGCGATCGCGTGGCGATGTGGTATGCCGCCGGGAACCGCGATGCGGAAGTGATCGAGAACCCGTACGAATATCGCATCGATCGCCCCAATGTGCGCCGTCACCTTGCGTTCGGCTTCGGCATTCACCGTTGCCTGGGCAATCGCCTGGCGGAAATGCAACTGCGCATCTTGTGGGAGGAAATCCTGCAGCGCTTCCCGGAAATCCACGTCCATTCGCTGGAGCGCGTGCCGTCGGCCTTCGTCCACGGCTTCTCGGAAATGCAGGTTTCGATCCCGCGCCGGCTGTAACCGCGCCGCAGGGATCTCCACACGTACGCAAGAGGATATCGGGATATGGTACGCATCGCCTTCATCGAGCACGACGGCACGCAGCATGATGTCGAAGCGCCGCAGGGCTGGTCCCTGATGGAAGCCGCCGTGAAGAACGGGGTTCCGGGGATCGACGGAGACTGTGGCGGAGCCTGTGCCTGTGCCACCTGCCACGTCTTCGTGCAGGCACCGTGGTTCGACAAGGTCGGTGAACGATCGCCCAACGAACAGGAAATGCTCGAATTCTCGGCCGAAGTTGCCGACAATTCGCGGCTTGCCTGCCAGATCACGCTCGCCCCGGCGCTTGACGGCATTACCGTCCGCATGCCGGCCAGCCAGCAGTAAGGCCCGGTCATGGCAAGCATCGCCCATGACACGCCGACAGCACCGGCAAAGGCCGAACGCAGGATCAGCAAGGCCGAGGAGAAGGCTATCGCGCGTTCGCTTTCGCCAGGAATCGCCTGGCCGACGGTGATCCTCACCTTCCTGTTTCCCGCAGCCTATGTCGCGCTTGCCTGGCTGGGCCTGAGCGGCAGGGTTTCATCATGGCTGATCACCCCGGTACTGGGGCTGGTGTCCTACGCGCACTATTCGCTGGTGCACGAAGCGGTGCACGGCAACCTTGTGGTCGAACCGAAATCGCTGCGCTGGTTCAATACCTTTGCCGGATGGGTCGGCGCGATCGGGCTGGGGATCGGCTGGCCGCTGCTGCAGCGCACCCATGTGCTGCACCATTCGCACACCAATACCGACAAGGACCCGGACATCTACGTCAAGGGCACCTTCTGGCAGCTGATCGGCAAATGGGCGCGCGATTCGGTGCCCGGCTATCTGCCGCTGGTGCTCTACCGTTTCGTCATGCCCGACCTCTATCGCCAGCTACGTGCGATCATGAGCGACCGCGAGATCCTGCAGTGTTCGCTGCTGAACACGGTGCTGATCGGCCTGCTCGGCGTGGCTTTTGCCACAGGGCACGCGCTCGACTGGCTGCTGCTGCTGTTCGTGCCGCAGCAGATTGGCGTGCTGATCCTGATGATCTTCTTCCAGTGGCTGCCGCATTATCCGTTCGACCGCTTCGACCGCTACGGCAATACCCGGATCAGCCTCTGGGCAGGCGGCAAGGTGTTCACGCTGCAGCAGAACATGCACCTGATCCACCATCTGTGGCCAAGCGTGCCGTTCTACAACTACTTCCGCCTGTTCGTGGCCCTGCGCCCGGTGCTGGAAGACGAAGGCGCAAGGATCGAAGGCTTCCGGCCGCGCGGCTGACCGATCAGTCCAGATAGCGGCTGAAGGTGTCGCTCACCATCTGGTGCAGGATGCGCAGCAGGTTGTGCGCGGTCACCTCGTCCGATTGCAGCGCGATGTCGAGAATGCGGTTGCTCGCCTCGATCACCACGCAGCACAGCGCGGTCACTTCCGCATCGTCGCCCCGCACCCCCAGCGCGCGCAGGCCAATGGCCAGCTCGCGCTGGACGGCGATATTGTCGGCCTCGTACTGTTCGCGCAGGATCGGGCTGGATTCCGCCGCCGCGCGCAAGGCCCGGTAGCCGACCTCCTTCGAGGCCGCCGCGTAGTAATCGAAGATCGCGCGATCCAGCGCCTTGTGCCAGTCGTCCTGCGGCGAAAGCGCCGAAAGATCGCCCACCCATTCGCGCTCGTGCTGGCGCGCCCGTTCGGCCAGGGCTTGAAGGATCGCCCACTTGTTCGGAAAATAGCGATAGATCGCGCGCGGGCTGAGTGCGGCCCGCCCGGCGAGGAGGTTGGTGTTGAAGGCATCGGCGCCAACTTCATCAAGCAGCAGGGCGCTTTCCTGCAGGATGCGCTCGTGCGTGGCGCGGCTGCGCTCCTGCTTGGGCACGGCGCGCGGCGTGAGAGACGAACTATCGGACATTTATCCGCGCTATCAATCGTTGCCGGGTTCATCAAGGCGCAGTTTGCACCACGCGGTCATGGTTCGGTGCAGCCGGTAGCGGACAAGACCGCGCAGGGTGCCGATGCCCTTCAGGCAGGAAGGAACAAGGGCGAACAATCGCACTTGCCAGCCGCGCTTTATCGGATAATTAGTAAGCGTCCGATCAGGGCCGTGGCGCGCAATGGCCGCTTCTAGGATCACGGCGCGCCCTCGCTGATGGCGACTGTTGGGTGGGAAGCGGACATCGCTCAGTGCGACACCGCGCTGGAAAAGCCGTTCATGATTACCACGCCAACAACGATGAAGCCCATGCCGATCATGGCGGCGGAATCGAGCTTCTGGCCTTGGATCAGCCACGCGACAGCCGCGACCAACACTACGCCCAAGCCTGCCCAAATCGCGTAGGCAACTCCGGTGGGGATGGTCCGTAATGCCAGCGCAAGGAAGTAGAACGTGACTAAATAGCCCCCAAGGGCGAGCATGGTCGGGCCGATCTTTGTGAACCCCTCTGTCTGGCGGAGTAACGATGTCGCGAACACTTCACCAATGATGGCAATCGCAAGGTAGAGATACTGCATGAAACGCTCCTTGAGTTTGGAGGGAGCGTTGGCCCATTGGTCAAGCGCCTACCCTTTCGATCAGGTGACGCCGTGGCAGGGAAGAGTCCGACATGCGGGCGCAGGGGCTACCATCCTGCTACTCTATGCTCGGCGAAACCAACTTAGGAAAGCTCAATCAGCTTGTCACGCGACCATCAGGAAAATGTCCGAAATGGGGTCGCTTCCTGAAAGGCAGCTTCTGGCAGAAAATCGCAGATAGCTGCCATTGGCGCAATGGCCCTCAGTCGACGTCCTGGTCACCGGATTGAGCCGCCTTCCATGCCCAGGGCAGCATTTCGGGCTCTGTTGCAAAAATCGTGAAGCTTGAGCATGCTTGGCGGAGATTGGACGGACGGAACGATGACGGATTTCAAGTGGCGCCATTTCCAGGGTGATGTGATCCTGTGGGCGGTGCGCTGGTAT
>NZ_JAYSBK010000114.1:0-9806 GCF_041915465.1 Novosphingobium sp.
CCGCATGGCGCGGTTCCATGCCGCACCGACTTCGACGGTGCCGGCAATATGCGGTGCCGATTTCAGCGCGAGCCGGTTCGCTGCCGACAGGTCTTCGCCCATCTTGAAGATCGGCTGGCCGTGCCAATGGCCGCTCGGCAGATAGGTCTGATCGGCCCGCGACCAGGTCGAGACCAGCCGCACCGAAACATTCGGATTGGCGGCGAAGAACAGGTCGGACAAGTCCTTGGCTGCGGCAATGTGCCGCGCCGGATCGCCGGGTCGTTCGCGGTCGAGCGTCGAATAGCCCTGCAGCAGCACCACATCCCACGGCGCCGCCAGCACCGCACGGCGGCTTTCGAGGTGGAATGCGAGGTCCTTGCCCGGCGAAGTCTCAAGGCTGACGGTCCAGTCGAGCCCGGCTTCGTCGGCAAAGGTCTTGAACAACGCGGGAACCCCGCCGATCCCTTCCCCGTTGAGGTCGTTCACTCGCTCGGGGTGATACCGCATGACCGGCGATCCGGCCCCGAAGGTAAAGCTGTTGCCGACGAACAGGATCGTTCGGGCCTGCGCCGGCAGGGCAGCAAGCAGTGCCAGGCAGGCAGCGACAAGTGCGGCCCGCCCGCGCATCCCTTTCAGCCCAGCGCCTCGGCGATCAGCTTGCGGGTGTTGGCGATGCCGTAGAGCGCGATGAAGCTGCCCATGCGCGGCCCCTGCGAGGAACCCAGCAGGGTCTCGTATAGCGCCTTGAACCAGTCGCGCAGGGTTTCGAAACCGTAATGCGGGTCCTTGCCGATCTCGTAGACGATGTTCTGCAATTCCTCGGCCGTGGCATCGTCGGACGTAGCGGCCAGTTCCTCGTCCAGCGCGGCCAGGGCGGCAGCCTCGTTCGCTTCGGGCTTGCGCCGATGCAGCGTCGGGGCGATCAGGTCGCGGTTATAGGCCAGCGCACGCTCTACCAGCACGTCGAGTGCCGGGTGCTTGGCCGGATCGGCATCGTCGACATAGTTCGCCAGATACGACCACACCTGATCGCGCGTGGCATGGGGGCCCAGCACGCCAACCAGATTGAGCAGCAAGCCATAGGTGACCGGCAGGCTCTCCCCAGCCCCGCCCTGATCGCCGCTGGCGCGCAGCAGGTGCCACACCGGGTTGCCGAGCTGCTGCTCGATCGGCTGCGCGGCCAGCTTTTCGCGGAACTGCCAGTATTCGTCGACCGCGCGCGGGATGATGCCGAGGTGCAGGCTCTTGGCGCTCTTGGGTTCGCGGAACAGGTAGAAGCCGAGGCTTTCCTCGCTGCCATAGGTCAGCCACTGTTCGATGGTCAGGCCGTTGCCCTTGGACTTGGAGATCTTTTCCCCGTTCTCGTCGAGGAACAGTTCATAGATCAGGCCTTCGGGCGCCCGTCCGCCGAGCGCGCGGGCAATCTTGCCGCTTTCGCGCACAGAATCGGTCAGGTCCTTGCCGCACATTTCATAGTCGACGCCCAGCGCCACCCAGCGCATCGCCCAGTCGACCTTCCACTGCAGCTTCGACTGGCCACCGAGGATGCAATGCTCGATGGTTTCGCCGTGGTCCTCAAAGCGGACGATCCCGGCATCGGCATCGACCACCTCGATCGGCACCTGCAACACCTGGCCGGTCTTGGGGCTGACCGGCAGGACCGGCGAGTAGGTCGCCGCGCGCTCGGCGCGGAGGGTCGGCAGCATGATGTCCATGATCGCCTGGTAATTGCGCAGGACGTTCTTCAGCGCCGCGTCGAACGCGCCCGAATTGTAGCGGTCCGAGGCCGAGACGAATTCATATTCGAACCCGAAGCGATCGAGGAATTCGCGCAGCATCGCGTTGTTGTGATGCGCAAAGCTTTCGTACTTGCCGAACGGATCGGGGATGCGGGTCAGCGGGTGGCCGATATGGGCGGCCAGCAGCCCCTGGTTGGGTACATTGTCGGGCACCTTGCGCAGCCCGTCCATGTCGTCCGAAAAAGCCACCAGCCGCGTCGGCGCGCCGCCCGTGAGCACCTCATAGGCGCGGCGCACCAGCGTGGTGCGCAGCACTTCCTGGAAAGTGCCGATATGCGGCAGGCCCGAAGGGCCATAGCCCGTTTCGAACAGCACCGGCACCAACTGCCCATCGGGGCCGCGTTTGCCATCCGGATACCGCTTCACGATCTTGCGGGCTTCCTCGAAGGGCCAGGCCTTGGAAACGTTGGCGGCAGCGATGAGATCGGTATCGGTCATGGTCCGCGCGCCTTCGCGCAAGTGCGCCATTTTCGCAAGCGCGAACTGGCATAAGCGCTCTGGCCAAGCCGCGCCCAGCCAGCCTATCGTCTCCGGCGGCGAGAGGAGACATGATAATGCGATTCCTGAAATTGGCCGGGCTTGCCGGGGCACTGGCGGTGACCGCGACCGGCGCGAGCCTGGCCGCGCGGGCACCTGCACGGCCGGTGGCGACAATCTGGCACGGCGGCACGATCATCACGATGGACGGCGACACGCCGCAGACGGTCGAGGCCGTGGTGGAGCGCGGTGGCAAGATCGAATATGTCGGCTCGGAGCGGCAGGCACGCAAATTGGCGGGACGCGGAGCCGCGGATCACGACCTCCACGGCGCCACGATGCTGCCCGGCTTCATCGACGCCCATTCGCACTTCGCCGTCGCCTTGCAGAGCGCGAGCGGTCTCGACCTTTCGGACTCCGAACAGGCCCAGTTCAAGGACGTTCCAAGCCTGATTGGCGCGATCAAGGCCTTTGTGGCGCGCCGCGCCATTCCGGCGGGCGGCTGGGTGATCGTCTGGCAATACGATCAGGACGACCTGGCCGAACATCGCCACGTCACCCGCAAGGAACTCGACGCGGCCTTCCCGGATCGCAAGGTGGTGCTGCTCCACGTCTCGCTGCACGGCATGGTGGTCAACAGCGCCGCGCTGGCCGCATTCGGAATCGACGAGGCAACGCCGGTCCCTCCAGGCGGGATCATGCCCAAGGACGGCGAAGGCAAGCTGAGCGGACTGCTGTTCGAGCAGGCGATGTACCTCGCGATGCCGAAACTGCCCCAGCCGACCGAGCAAGAAAAGCTGGCCGCGATCGACGCCGCGCAGCAGCGCTATATGCGCACTGGCTATACCCATGCACAGGACGGCGCGACCCAGCCGGCCGACCTTGCCTTCCTGACCAGTCCCGCCGCGCGCGAGCGGCTCAAGATCGACCTAGCGCTGTTGCCCTTTTACTCAAACCTGCCCGCGCTCCTGAAGCAGAAAGACCCCGGTTTCGGGCGCTATCAGGGCCATGTGAAGCTGCAGGGTGTGAAGTTCGTGCTCGATGGCTCGCCCCAGGCCCGCACCGCCTATTTCACGCGCGACTATGCCAATGGCTCGCCCGATGGCCACCATCCCTGGCACGGCCAACCGGTGATGGACGAAGCCAAATTCCAGGCGATGGCCAAGCAGGTCAACGATCGCGGCTGGCAGCTGTTCGTCCATGCCAACGGCGATGCGGCGATCGACATGGCGATCCGCGGCTTCGATGCACTGGGCATCAAGGCCGCCGACAATCGCCGCCCGATCGTGATCCATTCGCAGTTCATGCGGCCCGATCAGCTTGCGGCCTATGCCCGGATCGGCGTGGGGCCGGCGTTCTTTTCAAACCACACCTATTATTGGGCCGACGTTCACCGCAGCAATTTCCCGGCCGATTTCGTTGCCTTCATCAGCCCGTTCAAGGCCGCCCGCGCGGCGGGGCTGATCCCGTCTAACCACTCGGATTTTCCGGTCACCGCGCTCGACACCATGACCATGCTGTGGACCTCGATGGCACGCACATCGATGACCGGGGTGGTAAGCGGAGCGGATCAGCAATTGTCGGCCTATGAAGGGCTGCAAGCCCTGACCACGGGGCCGGCCTGGCAGATCTTCGAGGAAAACCGCAAGGGCCGGCTGCATGCCGGACTGCTGGCGGACTTCGTGGTGCTGGACCGCAACCCGCTCACCACACCGCTGGATCAGATCAGGGGCATCAAGGTGATCGAAACGGTCAAGGAAGGCCAGACAGTCTGGCACCGCTGAACACCTGAAACGCAATAGGCCGCCCTGCCTTGCGACAGGGCAGCCCACTTGCCCCCAAGCTTGCGCTGCCGCTTACTTCAGCAGCGAAAGGACGTTCTGCTGGCTCTGGTTGGCCTGGGCGATCATCGCGGTCGAAGCCTGCGAGAGGATCTGGGCCTTGGCCATGGCCGTGGTTTCGGCCGAGTAGTCGGCATCTTCGATCCGCGAACGCGCATCCGACAGGTTGGTGGCGTTGCTGGTCAGGTTGTTGACCACCGATTCAAGCCGGTTCTGGCCCGCACCAAGACCCGAACGGCTGGCGCTGACATCGGCCAGCGCGAGGTCGACGTTGTCGATCGTGGTAGAGGACAGCGCGGCAGTCGTCACGTCGAGCGCGGTGGCCGAAATGTTGGTGCCGTCGATCGCGCTCGAGGTCAGCGTCACGGTATCGCCGTTTTCAGCGCCGACCTGGATGTCGAAGGTCACGTCGGTGCCGGCCGTGGTCGAAAACAGCGCGTTGCCGTTGAACTTGGTGTTGCCGAGCACGTCGCCGATCTGTTCAGTCAGCGCGGTCACTTCCGACTGCATATAGGTGCGGTCCGAGGCCTGATAGGTGCCCGAGGCGCCCTGCACGGCGAGTTCGCGCACGCGCTGCAGCATGTTGGCCACTTCCGAGAGCGCGCCGTCGGCGGTCTGGGCGAGGCTGATGCCGTCGTTGGCGTTGCGGATACCCTGGTTCATGCCGCGCACCTGCGAGGTCATGGTCGTGGCAATGGCGAGGCCCGCCGCGTCGTCCTTGGCGCCGGTAATGCGCTTGCCGCTCGAGAGGTGCTCCATCGCGGTGCCAAGCATCTTGGCTGCCGAGTTCGAGGCGTTGGCGGCCTTGATCGCGCTGATGTTCGTGTTGATGACTGCCATGTTCGGTTCCCTTCAAAAGCGGCTCCGGGAATGGCGTGTCACCCGTTGCCGTTGCTGAAAGTAAGACCGTCAGGACGCGGGAAAATTTAAATCCGAATGGTTAACGCAGCGAGAATTTTCAGATTAAAACGCTGTATTTTATATATTAAAATTCGAACCGCAACACTCACTCCTCCCGCAGGATCAGCGCTGCGCCGGGCTTGTGGGCGCGGATTTCCTCTTTGCTGAGGCCGCAGATCTCGTGCGGGAAGACCAACCAGTCCTCGGTTTCGTGCACGTAGAAGTGCGGGGTCAGCTTGGTGCGGTTGCGGCTGGGCTTGTAATAGACCGTGGCGATCCGCACCTCGCGCGGCATGTTGTAGCGGCAGCGCGCGGCAAGTTCTGACAGGAAGGCATCGATGGACCGGCCGGAATCGAACACGTCGTCGATCACCAGCAAGCGGTCATCGGGGCCAAGGTTATCAATCAGGTAGCCAAGCGAATAGACCCGCACTTCGCGCTGCTCGTCGATCCCGGTATAGCTTGAGGTGCGGATCGCGATGTGATCGGCCGCGATGCCGTTGTATTCGAGCAGTTCCTGCACCGCGATCCCCACCGGCGCGCCGCCGCGCCAGATGCCGACGATGTGGGTCGGCTGGAACCCGCTGTCGATGATCCGGTTGGCAAGCCGGTAGCTGTCTTCAAGCAGGCGGTCGGCGGTGAGGTAGGTCTTGGGGATCATTGCCCCGCCTCCGCAACCACGCGGTCGATTTCGGCAAGGTGCGCGGCAATGGCATCCGCGGGCAGAAACGAACCGGTAAAGCTGTTCCTTGCCAGTTCAATGATCTCTCCAGCAGAAAGGCCCAGCGCCCCGGCCACCGCGCGGAAGTTATCGTTGATGTAGCCGCCGAAATAAGCCGGATCATCGGCATTGACCGTGGCCTTGAGGCCCTGTTCCAGCATCCGCTTCACCGGACTTTGCGCCATGTCGCCGATCACGCAGAGCCGCAGGTTCGAGAGCGGGCAGACCGTCAGCGTCAGACCTTCCGCGGCGATCCGCGCGGTCAGGGCCGGATCTTCCAGCGCGCGGTTGCCGTGATCGATCCGCTCCACCTTGAGCAGGTCGAGCGCCTGATAGACATATTCGGGCGGGCCTTCCTCACCGGCATGGGCCACCACGTGAAGACCCAGATCGCGCGCCTTGGCAAAGACGCGCGCAAACTTGGCGGGCGGATGGCCGACCTCCGAGGAATCGAGGCCCACCCCGTCGATCCGATCCAGGTGCGGCAGGGCTTGGTCCAGCGTTGCGAAAGCCTCATCCTCGCTCAGGTGGCGCAGGAAGCACATGATCAGGCGGTGGCTGATCCCCAGCCGCGCCGCGCCGTCTGCCAGTGCGCGGGTGATCCCGCCCAGCACGGTTTCAAAGGCCACGCCGCGCTCCGTATGGCCCTGCGGATCGAAGAAAATCTCGACATGGCGCACGCTGTCTGCCGCCGCACGTTCGAGATAGGCCCAAGTCAGGTCGTAGAAGTCCTGCTCGGTGATCAGCACCGACATCCCCTGATAATAGATATCGAGGAAGTCCTGCAGGTTCGAGAACGAGTAGGCCGCGCGCACATCCTCGGCCGAGGCAAACGGGATGTTCACCCCGTTGCGCGCCGCCAGCGCAAACAGCATCTCGGGCTCGAGCGATCCTTCGATATGCAGGTGCAGTTCGGCCTTCGGCAGCCGGGCGATGAGGGAATCGATAGACGAGCTGAGCATCTCCGCAGGCTGAACCCGCGCCGGCCGTCGGTCAATTGCAGTGTGGTCAACTGTCGGCGCGGCCTTGCCCTGCGTTCGGCTTTCGTTCTAACGCTCGATCATGGTCCCGGAACCGCCTTCGCCCCTGCCCCTGCCCGCGCTGCACGCCAGCCACGGCGGGTGCTGGCTGCGCGACGGACACGGCAACACGCGGGGCGTATCCAAGGGCGATGCGATCGTCGCCGCCGCCGATACGCCGCTCTTGCTGCTCAATGCGCCGCTGGTGGCGACGCGGCTCGGCTATCCCGATCTGTCGGGGCTCGATCTGCTCGAACTGTTCGCCTTCGTCCACCCCGCGCAGTTCGTGGTGCCGACACCCAAGGGGTTGGCCCATGCGCTCGGCCTTGACGAGCCGGCGGATGACGGCGCCGTCCCGCAGTTGCTGCAACGCGCCGCCGAGGCGCTGCTGGCCCGGTGCGAAGCGGCCGACTGGGCCGAGCGCGAAGGGGCGTGGAGCGCGCTGCAAAACCTCGTCAGGCTACGCTGGCCGTGGGCGCCGCTGCTGACCGCCCGGCTGCGCGCACCCGAGCGGGCCGAGCGCTGGCTGTTCGCGCGCCTGCCCGAATGGGAGGAAGCGCCCGAGCGGCCCCAGCCGGCGCAGGTCAAGCTCGATCCCGTGGCAGTGCTCGCCCGGCTTCAGCAGCTGACCGGCGAAGGCGCCGAAAGCCGCCCGACCCAACAAGCCTATGCCACCGAGGCCGCCCACGCGTTTGCCCCGCGCGGGCGCGAAGGCACGCCGCACCTCCTGCTGGCGCAGGCCGGTACGGGGATCGGCAAGACGCTGGGCTACCTCGCCCCGGCCTCGCTCTGGTCCGAACAATCGGGTGGGACAGTCTGGGTCAGCACCTATACCAAGGCGCTGCAACGCCAGCTGCGCCGCGAAAGCCGCCGGGCCTGGCCAGAAACCGGCAACGGGCGCCGCGCCGATGGCTCGCGCCCCGTGGTGGTGCGCAAAGGGCGCGAGAATTACCTCTGCCTGCTCAACCTCGAAGACGCTCTGCAGGGCGGGTTCAACGGCCGCGCGGCAGTGATGGCCCAACTGGTCGCGCGCTGGGCCGCCTATAGCCAGGACGGCGACATGATCGGCGGCGACCTGCCGGGCTGGCTCGGCACGCTGTTCCGCCAGCGCGGGATCGCGGCACTGACCGACCGGCGCGGCGAATGCGTCTATGCCGGGTGTCCGCACTACCGCAAATGCTTCATCGAGCGCGCCAGCCGCGCCAGCGCGCAGGCCGACCTGGTAATCGGCAACCACGCGCTGGTGATGGTCAACGCCGCGAGGGAACGCGACGCCGCACAGCGTCCGACCCGGATCGTGTTCGATGAAGGCCACCACGTGTTCGAAGCGGCGGATTCGACCTTTGCCGCGGCCCTGACCGGCAGCGAGACAATCGAGCTGCGGCGCTGGGTGATTGGCCCGGAACGCGGCTCCAAGGGGCGGCGGCGCGGCCTTTCCGCGCGGCTCGCCGATGTCGCCAGCTATGACGAGGCCGGGGGCAAGGCGATTGCGGCGGCACGCCATGCGGCGGAAGCCTTGCCTGGCGACGGCTGGCTGCAACGGCTGGTCGAGAACGCTCCCTCCGGCCCGCTGGAAGAACTGCTCGCGGCAGTGCGCGCCACGGTTTACGCGCGCGACGAAAGCGGCGGACAGGAAGCGGGCTATGGGCTGGAGACCGAAGCCGCCCAGCTCGACGGTGCCTTTATCGAACGCGCCGGGGCCGCGCAGGAGGCGCTGGCCGAGTTGCGCACCCCGCTGATCCGGCTCGGCGTGCGGCTTGAAGCCTTGCTGGCCGAACCGCCCGACTGGCTCGACGGCCCGGGCCGCGCCCGGATCGAAGGCGCGCGCCATTCGCTCGCCTGGCGAATTGACCTGCTGGCCGCGTGGGAAGCCCTGCTGTCGCGGATGGGCGGCCCGGCCGATCCCGAATTCGTCGACTGGCTGGCGGTTGAACGCGGCGACGCGCGCGAATTCGATGTCGGCATCCACCGCCGCTGGCTCGATCCGATGAAGCCGTTTGCCCGCACCGTGCTGGAACCGGCGCATGGGGTGATGCTCACTTCGGCCACGCTGAAGGATGGGAACGACTGGGACAGCGCCATCGCTCGCAGCGGCGCGCCGCACCTTGGGCTTGCCCCGCGCCTGTCCAGCTTTGACAGCCCGTTCGACTATGCGGGCCAGGCCGAAGTGCTGATCGTGACCGACGTACCCAAAGGCGACGTTGCGGCGCTGGCGGCTGCCTATGGCCGCCTGATCGAGGCGTCGGGCGGCGGCGCGCTCGGCCTGTTTACCGCGATCCGGCGGCTGCGCGCGGTGCATGGGCGGATTGCCGACCGGCTCGCGCGCGGGGGGCTGCCGCTTTATGCCCAGCACGTCGATCCGATCGACACCGGCACGCTGGTCGACATTTTCCGCGACGATCCGCGCTCGTCGCTGCTTGGCACCGATGCCTTGCGCGACGGGGTGGACGTTCCCGGCCATTCGCTGCGGCTGGTGGTGATGGAGCAGGTGCCTTGGCCAAAGCCCTCGATCCTGCACCGCGCGCGGCGGCTGGCAGGCGGCGGCAGCGCCTATGACGATCACATCATCCGCGCGCGGCTGGCGCAAGCCTTTGGCCGCCTGATCCGCAGCCGCGACGACCACGGCCACTTCGTGGTCCTGTCCGCAGCCTTTCCCAGCCGGTTGCTCTCCGCCTTCCCGACAGGCACGCCTGTCACCAGATTGACGCTGGACGAGGCTTTACAACGGGTCGGTGCCAGTGTTTTTGAGAGCACCGTCAAAACCGAGATTCACAGGTAACGTCCTCCCGATGAAATTGCTGGGCCTGTTCCGCCACGCCAAGTCCGACTGGCAAGATCCGCGCGCGCGCGATTTCGACCGGCCGCTCAATGCGCGCGGGCGCAAGGGTGCCGAAGTGATGGGGCACCATATCCGCGAACACGGCGTGCGCTGGGACCTGGTGCTGGCTTCGCCGGCAATCCGCTGCGCCGAGACGATCGAGATTGCCAGCCAGGCCGCCGCAGCCCCGATTGCGATCAATTGGGACCGCCGGATCTATCTGGCCAGCAGCGCCACCCTGGCCGACCT
>NZ_JAYSBK010000115.1:0-9794 GCF_041915465.1 Novosphingobium sp.
GGGGTGGTCCGGGCCGAACAGGATCGGTGCGAGGCTGCGCGTCGCCAGGCTGCGCGGGCTGGCCAGCGCCTGGGCGAGGTCGGCCAGTTGCTGGTCCTTGGTGCGCGAAACGTCGGCATCGCGGAAGGCGGGATTGCGCACCACATCGGCCAGCAGATCGAGCGAGGGTGCCAGGTTGGGCGTCAGCGCGGAGAGCATGACCGCCGAGGCATCGAGGTTCGCCGCGACCGACAAATGCGCGCCGAGCCGTTCCTGCTCTTCGGCGATCTGGGTCGCGTCGCGGTTCGCCGTGCCTTGATCGAGCGTGCCCAGCATCAACCCCTGTGTGCCGGGGCTGTCCTGCGCGTCGGCAGCGTAGCCGGCGTCGAAATTGAGGCTGACCAGTACGGTCGGAACCGAGGTGCGCCGCGCCAGCACGACGGGGATGCCGTTCGAGAGCGTCGCGCGTTCGAGGGCCGGGAAGGCAAGGTCGCCCACCGGGGCCACTTCGGGTGACTGCCGCTTTGGTCCGGCCGCCAGCCTTGGCGCCTTCTTCCTTGCGTCGGGCTTAGGCGGTTTGCTGGTCGCTTCATCGCCCCAGCCGCCCATCAGCTCGCCCTTTTCGGTGCGCGTACCGGGGCTGATGACCAGCGAATAGACCGGTCGGCCAAGCCAGCGCTGTACCGCGCTCTGAACGTCGGCCGGGGTCAGCGCGGCGATCCGGGCGAGGTCCTTCTTGATCTGCAGCGGATCGCCCGAATAGAGCAGCCCTTCGGCAAGCTGCGCACCCTTGCCCGAAAAGCCGCCAACCTGTTCGAGCCCGCCGATCTGCGAGGCGACCGTGGTGGTCGCCGCGCGGCGCAGTTCGTCTTCGGTCGGCCCTTCGGCGATGAACTGGTCGATCACCCGATCGAACTCGCGTTCGGCTGTCGCGCGGTCGACCCCCGGCTTGATTTCCATCGTGATCATCAGGGTCGAAACCTGTTCGAACTGCATCACCCCGGCGCTGACCGAAACGGCCACGCCCTTGCCGCGCACCAGTTCGTTATCGAGCCGCGACGAGGCGAGGCCGCCCAGCACGCGCAGGCCGATGTCGAGCGCGGGCGCGTCGGGATCGTTCAGGCCCGGCCCGCTCCACAGGCGGTAGACCTGGGTCACGGGCACCTGATCGGTCATCTCGCGGTGCAGCGGTGCGGGTAGGGTGACGGGGCCGGCTGCAACCTTCTGCACATCCGGCCCGCGCGGGATCGCACCGAACCACTTTTCCACCTTGGGCCGGGCGGTCGCCGCGTCGATATCGCCCGACAGGACCAGGATCACGTTGTTGGGCGCGTAGTTATCGCCAAACCACTTGCGCACGTCCGAGAGGCTGGCGGCGTCGAGGTCGGCCATCGAGCCGATGGTCGAGTGGCGATAGGGATGCCCGACCGGAAACAGTCCCTCGTTGATCGCATAGTCGGCAAGGCCATAGGGCTCGTTGTCACCCTGGCGCTTCTCGTTCTGGACGACGCCGCGCTGCTTATCGAGCTTGTCCTGGCTGACCGCGCCCAAAAGGTAGCCCATCCGGTCGCTCTCCTGGAACAGTGCCAGGTCCAGCGCGCCGGTCGGCACGGTCTCGATATAATTGGTCCGGTCGAACCAGGTCGAACCGTTGGTCGAGGTGGACCCGGCGGCTTCGAGCGGGATGTCGAAATTGGGCACATTCTCGCTACCGCCGAACATCAGGTGTTCGAACAGGTGCGCAAAGCCGGTGCGGCCCTTGGGCTCGTTCTTCGAGCCGACGCGGTAATAGACGGTGACGCCGACGATGGGGGCCTTGCGGTCGGTGTGAACGATGACGCGCAGGCCGTTGTCGAGGGTGAAGCTCTCGTATGGGATGTCGACCGCCTTGACCAGTTCGCTGAGCGGAGCGGGCATGACGGGGGGCTGCGGCGGGACGACCGGTGCCGGGGCCTGCGCCTCGAATATCGGATCGCCGGCGAGCCTCGGTGGCGTGGTTGCGGCGCAGGCAGACAGGGCAAGCGCAATGAGCGAGGCGGGTAGGAAACGGCGCATGAATACTCCGGCAAGGCAGGCCGCCGGTGAAGCGGCTTGGTCCAGCCTTGCACACCATAAATCGATCAACGGCAAGGGGGCAGCGCCCGGTGTCGCTGCTGGCGGCGGTGCTTGCGGCGCGGGCCGAACTGTGGAAGCCTGCGCGGGTTGGCTGAGCGCAGGAGCCTGACCATGCAAATTGAAAGATTCGCGATTTCGCGCAGGCGGTTGATCGCCGCGTTGGGCGCTGCGGTGACGGCAGCGGCACTGGCCGGGCCAGCGCGGGCAGCGGGGCTGCTGGGGTCTCTCAATGGCCTGCTCGGGCAGGCGTCCGATTCCGCGCTCGACAAGCTGGCCCAGCCGGGCGCGTTCTATGCCGATCCGGCGGTGCGTATTGCGCTGCCATTGGTTGGCGGATCGACCGGTGTGGTCGGGCAGGTGCTGGGCGGGGCAAGCAAGCTGGGCCTGACCGACGGCTTGGTGCGCAAGCTCAACGATGCGGCGGGGCTGGCCGCAAGGGAAGCCAAGCCGATCTTCCGCGCCGCGATCGACCGCTTGCAGCTGAGCGACGTGCCGGGGATCGTCAAGGACGATACCGGGGCCACCCAGTACCTCCATCGCAGTGCGGGCGACGAGCTCAAGGGCAAGCTGCGCCCACTGGTCGATGCCGGGCTCAAGCAGGTCGGCGCCTTCACCGCGCTCGACAAGCTCAGCCGCAAGTCCAGCCTCACCCAGCTTGCCGGGATCAGCCACGATAAGCTGGGCAATTCGGTAACCGAACAGGCGCTTTCCGGCATCTTCAAATATATCGGCGGGGAGGAGCAGAAGCTGCGGGCCGATCCGCTGAAGCCTGCCGGATCGCTGCTGCAAGGACTGTTCAAGAAGGGCAGCTGACCAGTATTTGCGCCAGCGCAATGTCGCCGGCCCGCTTCTCTGATGAATTTATCGAGTTGCCCCTTGTGTTGCCGATAAGCAACACTACCTCATGGTGTGACAGGAGGCTGATACACCTATGAACCTCGAAAAATTCACCGACCGCGCCAAGGGCTTTCTCCAGAGCGCGCAGACCGTGGCGATCCGGCTCAACCACCAGCGGATCACGCCCGAACATATCCTGAAGGCGCTGCTCGAAGATGACGAGGGCATGTCCGCCGGGCTGATCCAGCGCGCGGGCGGCAATACCGGCGTTGCCCAGGCCGAAGTCGACAAGGCGCTGGCCAAGATTCCGGCCGTGTCGGGCAGCGGCGCACAGGCGACCCCCGGCCTTGAAAGCGATGCCGTGCGCGTGCTCGACCAGGCCGAACAGCTGGCGACCAAGGCGGGCGACAGCTTCGTTTCGGTCCAGCGGATGCTGCAGGCGCTGGCGCTGGCCACCACGACGGCGGCAGGGCAGGCGCTGAAGGCCGCCAACGTCGATCCCAAGGCGCTTGAAGCCGCGATCCAGGAACTGACCGGCGGGCGCACCGCCGACAGCGCCAGCGCGGAAAACGCTTATGACGCGATGAAGAAGTACGCGCGTGACCTGACGCAGGCGGCGCGCGACGGCAAGCTCGATCCGGTGATCGGCCGCGACGAGGAAATCCGCCGCACCGTGCAGATCCTTGCCCGCCGCACCAAGAACAACCCGGCGCTGATCGGCGAACCGGGCGTGGGCAAGACCGCGATCGCGGAAGGCCTGGCGCTGCGTATCGCCAATGGCGACGTGCCCGACAGCCTCAAGGACCGCAAGCTGATGGCGCTCGATATGGGGGCGCTGATCGCGGGGGCGAAGTATCGCGGCGAGTTCGAGGAACGGCTCAAGTCGGTGCTCGACGAGGTGAAGGGCGCCGAGGGCGAGATCATCCTGTTCATCGACGAGATGCACACCCTGATCGGGGCGGGCAAGGGCGAGGGCGCGATGGATGCATCGAACCTCCTCAAGCCTGCACTCGCGCGCGGCGAACTGCACTGCATCGGCGCGACGACGCTGGATGAATACCAGAAGTACGTCGAAAAGGACCCCGCGCTACAGCGGCGGTTCCAGCCGGTGTTCGTGGGCGAGCCGACCGTGGAAGACACGATCTCGATCCTGCGCGGGCTCAAGGACCGGTATGAACTGCACCACGGCGTGCGGATCACCGACAGCGCGATCGTGGCGGCGGCAACCCTGTCGAACCGCTATATTGCCGACCGCTTCCTGCCCGACAAGGCGATCGACCTGATGGACGAGGCCGCCAGCCGCATCCGCATGGAGGTGGAGAGCAAGCCCGAGGAAATCGAGGTGCTTGACCGGCGGATCATTCAGCTCAAGATCGAGGAAATGGCGCTCGCCAAGGAAAGCGACCAGCCTTCGAAGGATCGCCTCGCGGCGCTGAAGGAGGAACTGGCGAACCTTGAACAGCAGTCGGCGGTGCTTACCACCCGCTGGCAGAACGAGCGCGACAAGATCGCGGCCGAGGGCAAGATCAAGGAACAGCTCGACGCGGCGCGGATCGAACTGGAACAGGCGCAGCGCAGCGGCGATCTCGCCCGCGCGGGTGAGCTGTCCTATGGCCGCATCCCCGAACTCGAAAAGCAGCTCGCCGAGGCCCAGGGCCAGGCTGAAAACGCCCTGCTGCGCGAGGAGGTGACGGCCGACGACATCGCTGCCGTGGTCAGCCGCTGGACCGGCGTACCGGTCGACCGGATGATGGAAGGCGAGCGCGAAAAGCTGCTCAAGATGGAAGAGGTGATCGGCAAGCGCGTGATCGGCCAGAAGGATGCGGTGGTTGCCGTGTCCAAGGCCGTGCGGCGCGCCCGCGCGGGGCTTCAGGACCCGAACCGGCCGCTTGGCTCGTTCCTGTTCCTTGGGCCCACGGGCGTGGGCAAGACCGAACTGACCAAAGCGCTCGCCGGGTTCCTGTTCGACGATGACAGCGCGATGGTGCGCATCGACATGTCGGAGTTCATGGAAAAGCATTCCGTCAGCCGCCTGATCGGCGCGCCTCCGGGCTATGTCGGCTATGACGAAGGCGGCGTGCTGACCGAGGCGGTGCGGCGCCGACCCTATCAGGTCGTGCTGTTCGACGAGGTCGAAAAGGCGCATTCCGACGTGTTCAACGTCCTCCTTCAGGTGCTCGACGATGGCCGCCTGACCGATGGGCAGGGCCGCGTGGTGGACTTCACCAACACGCTGATCATCCTGACCAGCAACCTCGGCAGCCAGTACCTCGCCAACCTTGACGAAGGGCAGGACGTCGACACGGTCGAGCCGCAGGTGATGGAAGTCGTCCGGGCGCATTTCCGTCCCGAATTCCTCAACCGGCTGGACGAGATCATCCTGTTCCACCGTCTGGGCCAGGAACACATGGCACCGATCGTGGAGATCCAGGTTGGCCGCGTGGCCAAGCTGCTCAAGGACCGCAAGATCACGCTCGACCTGACCGACGCGGCGAAGCGCTGGCTCGGCCGGGTGGGCTACGATCCGGTCTATGGCGCGCGTCCGTTGAAGCGCGCGGTGCAGCGTTACCTGCAGGATCCGCTGGCCGAAAAGCTGCTGGCCGGGGAGATTCCCGATGGCAGCAATGTGAAGATCGACGAAGGCGACGGCGCGCTCAGCATCAACACGGTTTGAATGTCTGGTTCGAAATCCCGACTAGCCGGGATTTCTGACGCGGCACCGGCCCGCTCCCCCTGCCCAACCTCCCCGAGAGTACCCTGTGGGTGGTTGGGCAGGGGGAGTGGGCCGGTGCCGCACCCGAAACGCCAGTTTCGATCCAGACTCTGAGTCTGCTTGACCACGGGGCTGGTCCGGCTTAACCGAGCGATTAAATCAAGATCGCACGGAGAGTCGGACCATGCCTACTGCCTATATCGTTGATGCCGTTCGCACCGCTGGTGGCCGCCGCAATGGCCGTCTTGCCGGCGTTCACCCGGTTGACCTTGCCGCCACCACGCTCGACGCGCTGGTAACCCGCACTGGTGTCGATCCCGCCGCGATCGAAGACGTGATCATGGGCTGCGTCAGCCAGGGCGGCCAGCAGGCCAACCAGGTCGGCCGCATGGCCGTGCTCGCTTCGAAAATCCTGCCGGAATCGGTTCCGGCCGTCACGATCGACCGCCAGTGCGGTTCCTCGCAGCAGGCGATCCACTTTGCCGCCCAGGCCGTGATGTCGGGCACCCAGGACATCGTCCTTGCCGCCGGCGTCGAAAGCATGACCCGCGTGCCGATGGGCTCCACCGCGGTGCTCCACATGAAGGAAGGCCTTGGCAACTATCGTTCGCCGGGCATCGTGGCGCGCTATGGCGAAGCCCCCTGGACCCAGTTCGCTGGCGCCGAAATGATCGCGCAGAAGCACGGCTTCACCAAGGAAATGATCGACCAGTTCTCGCTTCAGAGCCATCTGCGCGCGATCGCGGCGACCAATTCGGGCGCCTTCAAGAACGAAATCATTCCGATCGAGATCGAAACCTCCGAAGGCCCCGCACTGCACACGGTTGACGAAGGCATCCGCTTCGACGCCAGCATCGAAAGCATTTCGGGCGTGAAGCTGCTTTCGGAAGGCGGCGTGCTGACCGCAGCCAGCTCGAGCCAGATCTGCGACGGCGCCTCGGCCGCGCTGATCGTCTCGGAAGAAGCGCTGAAGCGTTACAACCTGACCCCGCTGGCCCGCATCCACACTCTGGCGGTGACGGCTGGCGATCCGGTGATCATGCTGGAAGAACCGCTGTTCGCGACCGACAAGGCGCTGGCCAAGTCGGGCCTCAAGATCGGCGACATCGACCTTTACGAAGTAAACGAAGCCTTTGCCTCGGTGCCGATGGCGTGGCTCAAGCACACCGGTGCGGACCCGGAAAAGCTCAACGTCAACGGCGGCGCGATCGCACTGGGCCACCCGCTCGGCGCTTCGGGTACCAAGCTGATGTCGACCCTGCTGCACGGCCTCAAGGCGCGCGGCGGCAAGTATGGCCTCCAGACGATGTGCGAAGGCGGCGGCGTCGCCAACGTCACGATTGTCGAAATGGTCTGATCCAACCCAGTTCGGTCCCCGGAGCATTCCCGGCGGATTGTGCTGCGGCGGCCGGACTTTCCTGAAAATCCTGAGAGAGAGGGAATTCAAATGAAGCTCGACAATACTGTAGCCGCTGTCGTCACCGGTGGCGCTTCGGGCCTTGGTGCGGCGACTGCCCGCGCGCTGGCCGCCAAGGGCGTTAAGGTCGCGATCTTCGACCTTCAGGCCGAAAAGGGCGAGGCCATGGCCAAGGAAATCGGCGGCGTGTTCTGCGAATGCAACGTCACCAGCGAAGAAAGCGTCGATGCGGCGTTTGAAAAGGCGCGTGCCGCCCACGGCCAGGAACGCATCCTCGTCAACTGCGCCGGGACCGGCAATGCGATCAAGACCGCCAGCCGCAGCAAGGAAGACGGTTCGATCAAGCACTTCCCGCTCGATGCCTTCAACTGGATCATCCAGATCAACCTCGTCGGCACGTTCCGCTGCATCGCCAAGTCGGCGGCCGGCATGATGACGCTCGATCCGCAGGAAGACGGCGATCGCGGCGCGATCGTCAACACCGCTTCGGTTGCCGCCGAAGACGGCCAGATGGGCCAGGCTGCCTATTCGGCCTCGAAGGGCGGCGTGGTTGGCATGACCCTGCCGATCGCCCGCGACCTCGCCTCGGAAAACATCCGCGTGAACACCATCCTGCCGGGTATCTTCGACACCCCGCTGCTCGCCGGTGCCCCGCAGAACGTGCGCGACGCCCTGGCCGCGACCGTGCTCAACCCCAAGCGTCTCGGCAACCCCACCGAATACGCCAATCTCGCCATGTGCATGATCGAGAACGGCTACTTCAACGGTGAAGACGTGCGTCTCGACGGCGGCATCCGCATGGCTCCGCGTTAAGCGACGTTACGGCGCGTGGCCCCGCCGCCCGTGGGGCCACGCCGCTGACCTGAAATCAAAAATCACGGGAGAGGGCAATGGGTTATTCGCAGATCTCGCTGGATATCAGCGAGGGTATCGCCACGCTGACGCTGAACCGTCCGGAAAAGCTCAATGCCTTCACCGGCACGATGATGAACGAAATCATCGATGCGATGGATCGTACCGACGCCGATGACAGCGTGCGGGCTGTGATCTTCACTGGCGCGGGCGAGCGCGCCTATTGTGCCGGGGCCGATCTGACCCCCGAAGATGGCCGTACTCCCTTTGCGAACAATGACCCGGTCGAAACCCTGTCCGATCCGCGCGTGCGCGATGGCGGCGGCCTGCTGACCCTGCGTCTTTATCAGTCGAAGAAGCCGCTGATTGGCGCCTGCAACGGCGTGGCCGTGGGCGTGGGTATCACCATGCAGCTGCCGATGGACATCCGCCTGGCTTCGGAAAACGCCCGTTACGGCTTCGTCTTCGCCCGCCGCGGGATCGTGCCGGAAGCCTGCTCCAGCTGGTTCCTGCCGCACCTGGTGGGCGTGCAGCAGAGCCTCGAATGGTGCATGACCGGCCGGATCTTCGATGCACAGGAAGCACTGCGCGGCGGCCTCGTCCGTTCGGTCCACCCGCAGGGCGAACTGATGGATGCGGCGCGCGGCCTGGCGCGCGAAATCGCCGACAACACCTCGGCCATTTCGGTCGCAATGACCCGCGCGATGCTTTGGCGCATCCACCCCGGTGCGCACCCGATGGAGGCCCACAAGGTGGACAGCCGCGCGATTTACCGCCTGTCGAAGGGCATGGACGCGAAGGAAGGTGTGCAAAGCTTCCTCGAGAAGCGCCCGCCCGCCTTCCCCGGACGCGTTTCCGCCGATATGCCTGACTTCTACCCGTGGTGGGGCGAGGAGCCGCCGTACGAATGAGCGAAGCTGCGAAACAGGCAGAAAACGATACGCCGGCAGGCGCGCGCGAACTGCTGCTGCAGACCGCGTCGGACATCATGCGCGAGGGCGACATCGTCGACATATCGCTGTCTGAGCTTTCGCTGCGTTCCGGTCTGAATTCGGCGCTGGTGAAATATTATTTCGGTAACAAGGCAGGGCTGATGAAGGCCCTGCTGGACCGCGACATGGCCGATATCGTCGCCTCGCTGGACGCGCTGATGGCCAAGGACATGGCCCCGGAAGTGCGGCTGCGGCGGCACATCGGGGCCATGGTCGATACCTATTTCAAGACGCCCTACCTCAACCGGCTGCTGATGCGCCTGGTGCGCGAAAGCGACGACGAGGAGGCGCAGCGCATCGCCAACGCCTATCTGATGCCGCTGCACCGGGCCTATGATCGGTTGATCAAGGACGGGGTGAAGCAGGGCGTGTTCCGCGATGTGAACCCGCAACTGTTCTATTTCACGGCCACCGGCGCGGCCGACCGGTTCTTTTCGACCCGGCTGGTGCTGAAGCACTGCTTCGACACCGATACGCTGACCGAAGACCTGCGCGATGCCTACCGCGAGCATTGCACCGACTTCATCATGGCCGGTATCCTGGCTCCCAAGTGATGGGCCCGAAATGACCGAGGCATGGCACATCGGCGTGATTGGCGGTTCAGGCCTGGCCGCCGGGATCGGGCTCGAACGGGCGCAGGAAATCGAAGTTTCGAGCCCGTTCGGACTGCCCTCGGGGCCGGTGACCATGGGCTGGCTCGGCGATGTGCGCTTCAGCTTTCTGCCGCGACACGGCCCCGGACACCGGATCCCGCCGACAGACGTCAACTTTCGCGCCAACATCGATGCGCTCAAGCGCTGCGGCGTGACCGACGTAATCGCGCTTTCGGCAATCGGATCGCTCAATTCCGCGATGGCGCCGGGACACTTTGTCGCGGTTGATCAGTTCA
>NZ_JAYSBK010000116.1:0-9076 GCF_041915465.1 Novosphingobium sp.
TATGCTTTTTCTGCCACTGAATGCGCTCCGAAGTCCTGACGCCACCTCTCGCTTTTGGAGTTACCTGCCACAGGCCCAGTAGGTCCGCAATGTTGTCGTTTCCGGAACGTCCGCTTTCGATTGAAATGCCCTGATAGCTGCCGGAAGAACTGGCTTTGCGGTTCGTACTGTCTTCCATTCCAAGTCCTGGGGGCGAATGGAGTGGGCGAAAGCCGCAAGTCCCCCTTGATTCCCGCCGCGATTCGACGCAGGGCTGCTGCCCATGTCCGCACGTATCTATCAGCGCCCGAAGAACGCCATGCAGTCTGGCAAGGCCCTGCTTGGCCAGTGGATCCTCGAATTCGCGCCATCCGAAGCGCGCCGCGCCGACCCGTTGATGGGCTGGACCGGTTCGGGCGACACGCAGGTGCAGGTCGTGCTGAAGTTCGACAGCCAGGCCGAAGCCCAGGCCTATGCCGACAAGTACGGGATCGAGGCCGTGGTTCATGCCACGCCGCCGCGCCGTCTGAAGATCCAGGCCTACGCGGATAACTTCAGGTAAGTTTCTTCGAGATTGAAGACCCACCCCCTACCCCTCCCGCAAGCGGGAGGGGAGCGCGACTTGCTGTGCCGCAGGCGCGGCTAGTCGCAGCGGGGTGGGCAGCTTCGATAAGGCTGGGAAAGGAGCGGACCCACCGAATGCCTGGGTCGCGCTGTGAAGCAACCGGCGTGCCCGCTCCAGCCAATCCCGGGGAAGGGATAAGGCCCTTTTGACCCGCGCCAAGCGGCGCGATACCCCCTCATAGCGTCGATTCGCCGTCACAGACTTGCGCAAACGCGACAAGGCCGCCATATGGCCGCCCGGGAGTCGGTCGGACGTTTGCGTTCGCCAATCTGGTCAGGTCCGGAAGGAAGCAGCCACAACGGATTGCGGCGGGTCGGCCGGCTCCTTTTTCAAGGTTCGGAACTGGCTTCACAGCTCCGGACAACCACTCCCGCCAGCTTTGCTTTTGCCGCGCCAGCGCTTACCTAGGCAGCGATGGACGATTCACCCGACATTTTCGGCAACGAGCCCGAGGACGACGACGCCCCCAGCGCGGCCGAGTTGGAAGCGGCGGGGCAGTCCTCGATGTTCGGTGAACCCGCGCCCGCGCCAGTGGCGGCTCCTGCGCCTCCGCCAGTCGCCGTCCCGGCGGCTGCCGCGCAGCCCTATCGCGTGCTCGCCCGCAAGTACCGCCCGCAGACCTTTGCCGAGCTGATCGGGCAGGACGCGATGGTCCAGACGCTGGGCAATGCGATCAAGCGCGACCGGCTGGCCCACGCCTTCCTGATGACCGGGGTGCGCGGGGTGGGCAAGACCTCGACCGCGCGGCTGATCGCCAAGGCGCTCAACTGCGTCGGGCCGGACGGGCAGGGCGGGCCGACGATCGACCCATGCGGGGTGTGCGAACCCTGCACCGCGATTGCGGAAGGCCGCCACATCGACGTGATCGAAATGGACGCCGCCAGCCACACCGGCGTCGACGACGTGCGCGAAATTATCGAGGCGGTGCGCTATTCCGCGGTTTCGGCACGCTACAAGATCTACATCATCGACGAAGTCCACATGCTCTCGCGCAATGCGTTCAACGCGCTGCTCAAGACGCTGGAAGAGCCGCCGGCGCACGTGAAGTTCCTGTTCGCGACGACCGAGGTGGACAAGCTGCCGGTGACGGTCCTGTCACGCTGCCAGCGGTTTGACCTGCGCCGCATTCCCACGCCAATGCTGGCCGAGCATTTCGCCCGCGTCTGCGCGGCGGAAAGCGTGAGCGCCGAGGACGAGGCGCTGTCGATGGTTTCCGCTGCCGCCGAGGGATCGGTGCGCGACGGGCTGTCGATCCTCGACCAGGCGATTGCCCATGCGGATTTGGGCGGGGAAGGGCGCGTCACCGCCGAGCAGGTGCGCGACATGCTGGGGCTGGCCGACAAGTCTGCCCAGCGCCGTCTGTTTGCCGCGATGCTGGCGGGCGATGGGGCGGGCCTGCTCGACATGATCGACCAGCAATTCTCGCTGGGGGTGGAACCGCTGGCGCTGATGCGTTCGGCGATGGAGCTGACCCACCGGATCACCGTGGCGCAGCTGGGCAAGAGCGGGGCCGACGCGATTTCCGCCGAAGAGCGCGCCGAAATCGACGACTGGGCCGCGCGGCTGACCGCCGGGCAGCTCCACCGGCTGTGGCAATTGCTGCTCAAGGGCCATGACGAGGTGCGCGGCGCCCCCGATCCGCTGGTTGCGGCCAAGATGGCGCTGCTGCGCGTGCTTCACGCCAGCGACATGCCCGATCCGGGCGCGCTGGTGCGCAAGCTGGAAGACATGGTCGCCAATGGCGTGACCGTGGCTGCCACGCCGGGCGGCGCGGCTCCGGCTGCCGAGGCGGCTCCCGCCGCACAGGCCGGGCCGGACTGGAAGGGGCTGGTCGACCGGGTCGATCATTCGGGCCAGCTGCGGATTGCGCAGATCATGCACGATTGGGTGCGGGTGATCGAGCTTAAGCCGCTTGAGCTGACCTATGCGCTGACGCCGGGTTATCCGGGCGATCCGTCTGCCGAAATCCGCGAGGCGCTGCTGCGCGCGACGGGCGAGCGCTGGCAATTGAACTTGCGCACTGGCGCTGGCGAAGGCGAAGCGCGGCCAAGCCTGCGCGAGGAAGTGGAGGCCGCCAAGGAGGCCGACCGCGCCGCGCTGCTGCGCGATCCCTTGGTCGAAGCCGCCTTTGCCGCCTTCCCCAAGGCCGAACTGATTGACGAAGCCGCCGAGGCCCGCGTGGTCGGGCAGGGCGGCAAATCGTGGAACCGGCGCGCCTGAGCTGCGCGCCCAGCAGGAGGTGAACCCGTGAAGTCGATGGAAGAGATGATCAAGGCCGCGCAAGCCGCCGCTGAGACCATCCAGAAGCAGATGACCGAAAGCCAGGCCAAGCTCGACGCGATCGAGGTTGAGGGCGTGGCGGGCGGCGGCCTCGTCAAGATCCGTTGCTCGGCCAAGGGCCGCGTGATCGGCGTGTCCATCGACGACAGCCTGATGACCCCATCCGAAAAGGGCATCGTCGAAGACCTGATCGCGGCGGCCTATAACGACGCGCGGGCCAAGGCCGATGCCGTCGCCGGCGAGGAAATGTCGCGCATGCAGGCCGGCATGGGCCTGCCGCCGGGCTTCAAGCTGCCGGGGATGTGAGGTTGACCGGCGGGCGCCCTAGCGCGCCCGCTCGATCACCACGCCGCCCTTGATCACGCCGTCGACGCTTTCCAGTTCGCGCACATTGGCCAGCGGATCGCCGTCGAGCGCGATCAGGTCGGCATAGTGGCCGACGGCAATCACGCCGACGTCCTTCTCCCAGCCGAGCGCCTGGGCGGCGTTGAGCGTGGCCGCGCGGATCGCGTCGAGCGGGGTCATGCCATAGGTGACCATGACGTAGAACTGCCTGCCAACCAGGCCGTGCGGCATCACCCCGGCGTCCGATCCGAACACCATCCGCACTCCGGCCTTGAACGCCTTGCGGAAGTTGTCGCGCTGGATCTCGCCGATTTCGCGGTCCTTGCGCAGGTTGTCTTCGAGGACGCCGTTCTTCTTGCCCTCGGCCTGGGTGTAGTCGGTGTTGTAGATGTCCATCGAGAACCACACCGGGCGCTGGCGCTGCACGGCAAGCTTGATGCCTTCGTCATCGACCAGGCTGGCGTGCTCGATCGTGTCGATACCGCCATTGATCGCGGCCTTGATCCCCGCCGCGCCGTGGGCGTGGGCGGCAACTCGCAGGCCCCACATGTGCGCTTCGTCGGCAATCGCGGTCAGTTCGGGCAGGGATAGCTGCTGCTGACCCGGTTCGGTGTTGTGCGAGAACACGCCGCCCGTGGCGCAGACCTTGATCACGGTGGCGCCATACTTGCGCTGGCGGCGCACCTGATAGCGCAGCTCGTCGGGCGTATCGCCCACGCCTTCCATCTTGCCGGGCAGTTCCATCGAGGGCGGCAGGCCGGTCTGGTCGCAGTGCCCGCCGGTGCTGCCCAGCGCATAGCCCGCCGCAACGATGCGCGGACCCGTCACATAGCCGCCGTTCACCGCCTGCATCAGGCCGATGTCGTTGCGGTTGGCCGAGCCGACGTTGCGCACTGTCGTGAACCCGGCATCCAGCATTGCCCGCCCGTTGGTGACGGCGGTCATCGAAAAGAAGCTGTCGGTATATTCGAGGCTGCGATAGCCGCCGATGTCGGCCGGGCTATCAAGGTGGACATGCATGTCGATCAAGCCCGGCAGCAGGGTCTTGCTGCCCATGTCGATGTGCTTGACGTTCGCCCCCCAGCGCACCGTGCGCGCATCGGCAATGCTGGTGATCCGACCATCGGCGCCGACGAAGATCGCGGGGTGTTCGATATATTTGCCGGTTGTCACGTCAAGATAGCGCGCGGCGGTGATCACGGTCTGCTGCGGCTCGTCATTCGTCTCGGAGAGCGCCGGCACGCTCAGTGCGGTGACGCCCGACAGCAAAGCGGCAGCAAGCAAGGATTTGGTCAGTTTGCGCATGAATTGGGTCCCCGGCAGAAAATGGTGCGCCTACTTTGCGGGGCGGTAGGCGTCTTGGCAATCACCCATCCACAGGTGCGCCGCTTCGCCCCATTGCAGAGCGGGCGGGGCAATCCCATATCTGGTCCCAAAGCCGGGATTCACCCGGACGGTGCTATCAGGCGCCGGATTGGACGGACTAATATGACCACCTTGCTCCCCCTCCTGCCGCTGCGCGACATTGTCGTGTTCCCCGGCATGGTTGTTCCCCTGTTTGTCGGCCGCGAAAAGTCGGTTGCCGCGCTGGAAGCGGCGATGACGGGCGACAAGGACATCTTCCTGCTCGCGCAGCTCGATCCCGGCTGCGACGATCCCGACCGCGACGACCTCTACGATGTCGGCGTGATCGCCACCGTGCTGCAGCTGCTGAAACTGCCCGATGGCACCGTGCGCGTGCTGGTCGAAGCCAAGGACCGCGCCCGGCTTGAAAACCTGCGGATCGAACCCGGCAGCGCCGGCGACATGGCTGTCGCCGCGGTCGAAAAGCTCGATACGATCAGCGTTTCGGGCACCGAGGTTGCGGGCATGATGCGCAGCGTCGTCGATACCTTTGCCGAATATGCCAAGCTCAACAAGAAGCTGCCGCAGGACGCGGGCGAGAACCTGGGTGAGATCGTCGATGCGGCGCTCCTGGCCGATGGCGTTGCCGCCCACGTGCAAGCCAAGGTTGCCGACAAGCAGGCCATCCTGTCGGAACCCGATCCGCTCAAGCGGCTTGAAATGGTCCATTCCTTCATGGAAGGCGAGCTGGGCGTGCTCCAGGTCGAGCGCAAGATCCGTGGCCGCGTGAAGCGCCAGATGGAAAAGACCCAGCGCGAATATTACCTCAACGAACAATTGAAGGCGATCCAGTCGGAACTGGGCGGCGGCGATGGCGAGGAAGCCAACGAGATCGCCGAGCTGCAGGACAAGATCGACAAGCTCAAGCTGTCGAAGGAAGCTAGCGCCAAGGCCACGGCCGAGCTCAAGAAGCTCAAGACCATGCAGCCGATGAGCGCAGAGGCGACAGTCATCCGCAACTACCTCGACGTGCTGCTCGGCCTGCCGTGGGGCAAGAAGTCGAAGCTCAAGAAGGATATCGGCGCGGCGCAGGCCGTGCTTGATGCCGATCACTACGCGCTCGACAAGGTCAAGGACCGGATCGTCGAGTATCTGGCCGTGCAGGCCCGCACCAACAAGCTGAAGGGGCCGATCCTGTGCCTCGTCGGCCCGCCGGGCGTGGGCAAGACTTCGCTGGGCAAGTCGATCGCCAAGGCGACGGGGCGCGAATTCATCCGCCAGTCGCTGGGCGGCGTGCGCGACGAGGCCGAAATTCGCGGCCACCGCCGCACCTACATCGGCTCGATGCCCGGCAAGATCGTGGCCAACCTGCGCAAGGCCGGAACCAGCAATCCGCTGTTCCTGCTGGATGAGATCGACAAGCTGGGGCAGGACTTCCGCGGCGATCCGGCCTCGGCCCTGCTCGAAGTGCTCGATCCGGAACAGAACGCCAAGTTCCAGGATCACTACCTTGAGCTGGACTATGACCTGTCGGACGTGATGTTCGTGTGCACCGCGAACAGCCTCAACCTGCCGCAGCCGCTGCTCGACCGCATGGAGATCATCCGGCTCGAAGGTTACACCGAGGACGAGAAGGTCGAGATCGCCGAACGTCACCTGGTGGCCAAGCAGGTCGAGGCACATGGGCTGAAGAAGGGTGAGTTCGTGCTGGAACAGGCCGCGCTGCGCGACCTGATCCGGTACTACACCCGCGAGGCTGGCGTGCGCACGCTGGAGCGCGAGATCGCACGGCTGGCGCGCAAGAGCCTGCGTCAGATACTCGAAGGCAAGACCAAATCGGTCACGATCACGCCGGAAAACCTTGGTGACTTCGCCGGGGTGCGCAAATACCGCTATGGCGTGGCCGAGGACGAGCATCAGGTTGGCGCCGTCACGGGCCTGGCCTGGACCGAGGTCGGCGGCGAGCTACTGACCATCGAGAGCGTCACGGTGCCCGGCAAGGGCATGGTCAAGACCACCGGCAAGCTCGGCGAAGTGATGAACGAAAGCGTGCAGGCGGCCTTCAGCTTCGTGCGCGCGCGTTCGCCCGCTTACGGGATCAAGCCTTCGTTCATTGCCCGCAAGGACATCCACATCCACTTGCCCGAAGGGGCGGTGCCCAAGGATGGCCCATCGGCCGGGATCGGCATGGTCACCTCGATCGTCTCGACCCTGACCGGCATCCCGGTGCGCAAGGACATCGCCATGACCGGCGAGGTGACGCTGCGCGGCCGCGTGCTGGCGATCGGCGGGCTCAAGGAAAAGCTGCTTGCGGCGCTGCGCGGCGGGATCAAGACCGTGCTCATCCCGGAAGAGAACCGCAAGGACCTCGCCGAGATCCCGGCGAACGTGCGCGAGGGGCTGGAAATCGTGCCCGTGTCCCATGTCGACGAAGTGCTGGCGCGGGCGCTGACCCAGCCGCTCGAAGCGATCGAATGGAGCGAGGCGGACGACCTTGCCAGCCAGCCCGGAGCGGCCGTTCCGGCGCCGGGAGTGGGTTCCGCCACGGCGCATTGATTCGTGTTGCGGCGCAGCGAATCGGGGTTTCCCCGGGATGCTGCGCCGCACCATCCTTGCTGCTGGTCGCCGATTGCCGCTCGGTTCGTCGAAAATGGCGGAAAAACGTGGATAATCAGCCGTGATTCCTGCGCTTTCGCTTTGACAGGTCCCGGAAAAGTCGGTCATGTCCACCGACCTTTTAGAGGCGAATCAAAACACACCACCGAATTCACGAAAGGTAGGGGGTTCCCACAATGAACAAGAACGATCTGATCAGCGCCGTCGCCGAATCCAGCGGCCTTACCAAGAGCGATGCTACCAAGGCTGTTGAAGGCGTTTTCGACGCGATCACCGGCGCCCTCAAGTCGGGCGATGAAGTCCGTCTGGTTGGCTTTGGCACCTTCTCAGTTGCCAAGCGCAAGGCTTCGACCGGCCGCAACCCGCGCACCGGCGAACCGATGAAGATCAAGGCTTCGGCTCAGCCGAAGTTCAAGGCCGGCAAGGGCCTCAAGGACGCCGTCAACTAAGACGCACCTTCGGGTTGGGCCGTAGCCTCTCGGCCCTGCACAAGATCGACGCCGCATCTGCCCCGCGCAGGTGCGGCGTTTGGTTTTGTTGCCTGGAGCGGCCTGTCAGGCGGCGGGTGCAGCCTTGGGTTGCAGCGGCTTGTTAGCGAAGGACACCAGCCGCGAGAAGACATAGGCCAGCACCATCGCGGCAACCACTGCCACGGCCTGGACGCAACCGGCGCGGCCCAGCAGTTCCGAGACCGAAACCAGCACTGTCAGGTGGACGCAATAGAGCGGCAGCGAATAGCTCCCCAGCCATTCCAGCGCCGGCCCCATCGCCTTGGGCGGCTGCGACATAGCCACCAGCCAGGCAGCGGCGGGCAGGAACGGGATCACGAAAACGAGATCGCCCGCGACGTGGCCGAGCGGCAGGTAAGGCACCGCCATGATTCCGGCGATCGGCACCAGCAGCGCCAGCCACCACGGCAAGCCTGGGCTGCGCAGCCCCTGCTTGTAGATCCGGCCAAGCCAGACCCCGACGACATAGGACCAGCCGACCCGCGGCAGTCCCATCCACCACGTCTTCCAGTTGGGCGCGCTGACCCCCATCGTGTCTCCGCCGTGCAGGTTTACCGTATAGGCCAGCCAGACCCCGAGGATCAGCGCCAACACAGGCAACCAGCGCGTCGGCACGCGGCGCAGCAGCAGCGCGTGGAGGAAGTTCGCCAGCAGTTCATAGAACAGCGTCCATTGTGGACCATTGAAGCGGTAGAACGGCCCGGTGCCGCTGAGCGCCGGGATCATCGCCAGATCCAGCGCCAGCCACCACAGCAGGGTCAGCGGGTCGGCCATGCCGATCACAAAGGCGCGCACCACGGCCACGCCCGCGCCCACCGCCACCAGCGGCCAGAGCCGCACGAACCGCGCCCGGGTGAATTCGAACGCCCCGATCCCGGCGTTGAGCTTCTTTTCGGTCGAGACCGCCAGCACGAAGCCGCTGAGCAGGAAGAACAGGTCGACGAACAGGTAGCCGCGCGTGAAAGGGCCGTGGGTGTGATAGACTGCGGCGAGGTGGTAGAGCATGATCACGATCGCGGCCAGGCCGCGCAGCCCGTCAAGCTGGCTCAGTCGCTGGGGGTGGACCTGCGCGGCAGGAGTCGCCGGCGCCGTGGCAGTGTCGTTCATCGCAATTACCCCCCTGTGATCCCGAACGCTTACACCAATTGGCCGGGCAAATATCAAGCCCGCGACTTGCCGCTGTGCAGGCCGGTGTGGGGGATGCCACCGCCGTTACACTGGACGCCGCTGATACGCGTGACTATATCGTTTGCCATGAACCGTATTCTGCTTGCCCTTCTGGCCCTGTTCGCGGGCATCGCCGCGCAGGCCGCGCCTGCCCAGGCGCGGATCGGCGGGGGCGATACCGAAATCGGTTCGGTTGAAAGCGCGCGGGGCT
>NZ_JAYSBK010000117.1:0-8853 GCF_041915465.1 Novosphingobium sp.
TGCCCGTGGTCGCGATCATTTCCAGCGGGGTGACGGCCAGCGGCTTGGCCCTGCTCACGCGCTCGATCAGCGAACGGCTCGACTTGGGCTTGTTCATCATGAACCCGACGGTGCCGTAGTTGAGGCCATAGGCCGGGATCACCCGGTCGGTATCGAGCATCTGGTGCAGGACGTGGAGCATGTGCCCGTCGCCGCCCAGGACCACGGCGATGTCCGCCTCTTCAAGCGGCACGAAGTCCATCGATTCGGACAGGTGCGCCGCCGCTTCGTGGGCGCGGGGCGTATCTGACGGCATCAGGGCAAGTCGGGGCGTCTCGCTCATTGTGGGGCTGCATATGGCGCGGCTGGCGCTTTGGCAACGAATTCGGGCATCGCGAACACTTTGTCAGCATTCGCTGTGCTAGAACGGGACCATGGAATTCATGCACCCCGATGCGATCGAGGCGGACCGCGATGCCGTGACGGGCCTGCCCAGCCTCGAGTCCGCGCGCCGGCGGCTGGCCGAATGGCTGGCGCGCGGGGCGCGGGTGCATGCCCTGCTGATCGGCTTCAGGCGCTTTGATACGGTCAACCTCGCCTATGGCGAGGCTGCGGGCGATGCGGCGCTGGGCGAGGTTGCGGCGCGGCTCAGGCACTTTGCCGCCGATGAACTGGACAGCGCGTGGATCGCCACACGCGGGCGGGGCGGGCAGTTCCTGCTCCTGTCGAGCGAGGAGTGCAGCCGCGAACGCTGGCAGCTGGCCTGTGCGCAGCTGCTCGACGCGCTGGCGGGTGCGATCCCGACTGCGGCTGGCACGCTGCGGCTATCGCCGCGCGGTGCGCTGCTGCGCGCGGTTCCGGACGAAGACGCCGACTCGATCCTCGACCGGCTGGGGCACACGATGGAATCCGCGATGGCCAGTCCGGGCCGCCGAATGGCCTGGGCCGATGGCGAGGCGATCAGCGCCGGGCGCAGTGCCGCCCAGCTTGAAGCCGACCTGCTGCGCGCGCTCGACGCTGGCGAGATCGAGGTGGTCTATCAGCCGCAGTTCTCCTGCCTTGACGACCGGCTCAGCGGGGCCGAGGCGCTGGCCCGCTGGAACCACCCCAAGCTGGGCCGGATCGGGGCGGGCGCCCTGTTTGCCATTGCCGAGCGGGCCGACCACGTACCCCAGCTATCGCGTCATATTGCCCGGCTGGCGATGGACGGAGCCAAGGCTTGGCCGATGGACCTGCGCCTGTCGCTCAACATCACGCCCAACGACCTTGCGGCCGACAATTTCGCCGAGGAATTTTCGATGCTCTCGGTCCAGTGCGGTTTCCCGGCGTGGCGGCTGACGCTGGAAGTGACCGAACAGGTCCTGCTTGGCGACGTTGGCCACGCCTCGCGCGCGCTGGGCGCACTGTCCGCGCGCGGCATCCGCATCGCGCTCGACGATTTCGGAGCGGGGTTCTGCAACTTCCGCTACCTGAAGCTGCTGCCGCTGCATTACCTCAAGCTTGACCGCTCGATGATCGAGGGCGTGATCGGCGATGCGCGCGACCTGGCAGTGCTGCGCGGGATCGTCGCGATGGCGACCGCGCTGGACCTCAAGGTGATTGCCGAAGGGGTTGAAAGCGAGGGCCAGCGCGCGCTCGCCGCCAGCGAAGGCTGCGCCTTTTACCAGGGCTTCCTGCGCGCCCAGCCGATGAGCGGGGCGGATTTCCTGAGCCTCGCGCGCGGGTAGGCGGGCCTACTTCTTCGCCTTCCTCGCAATCGAACTCAGCCCCTTGGTCAATTGCAGCAGGCCGTTGAGCCGCGCCTTGGGATCGCCCCAGGCGCGGTTGACCACCAGCTTGCTGTCGGGCCGCAGCTTGACCGCGCCGGCCAACCGTTCGGCATAGGCGACAAGGCCCAGCGGATCGGGGAACTCGTCGCCGTGGAAGCTGACGAGCGTGCCCTTTGCGCCGACGTCGATCTTGGAAATGTTCGCCTCGATCGCCTGCTGCTTGATCCGGATCAGCAGCACGAGGTTTGCGGTGGGCTGCGGCAGGGGGCCGAAGCGGTCGATCATTTCGGCGGACAGCACCTCGATTTCCTGCGCATCTTCGGCATCGTTGAGGCGGCGGTAGAGCGCCATGCGCACGGCAAGGTCGGGCACGTAGTCTTCTGGGATCATGATCGGGGCATCGACGGTGATCTGCGGCGAGAGCGAATGGCGTTCCTTCGCCAGCCCCATTTCGCCGGCCTTGGCCGCCAGGATCGCGTCCTCCAGCATCGACTGGTAAAGTTCGAACCCGACCTCGCGGATGTGGCCCGACTGTTCGTCGCCCAAGAGGTTGCCCGCGCCGCGAATGTCGAGGTCGTGGCTGGCCAGTTGGAAGCCCGCGCCCAGCGAATCGAGATCGCCCAGCACCTTCAGCCGCTTTTCCGCCACTTCCGACAGCTGCGAATCCGCCGGCGTGGTGAGATAGGCATAGGCGCGCAGTTTCGAGCGGCCGACGCGTCCGCGCAGCTGGTAAAGCTGGGCCAGGCCGAAGCGGTCCGCGCGGTGGATGATGATCGTGTTGGCGCTCGGGATATCCAGCCCGCTTTCGACGATGGTGGTGGAAAGCAGCACTTCGTACTTCTTTTCATAGAAGGCGCTCATCCGCTCTTCCACTTCGCCCGCCGCCATCTGGCCATGGGCGGTGACGAAGCGGATTTCGGGCACGGTATCGCGCAGCCACTGCTCGATCTGTTCCATGTCGGAAATGCGCGGCACGACGATGAAGCTTTGCCCGCCGCGGTGATGCTCGCGCAGCAGCGCTTCGCGCATCACCATGTCGTCCCACTCCATCACGTAGGTGCGCACGGCGAGGCGGTCGACCGGCGGGGTCTGGATGGTGGAGAGCTCGCGCAGGCCCGACATCGCCATCTGCAACGTGCGCGGGATTGGCGTGGCGGTGAGGGTGAGGACGTGAACGTCGGTGCGCAGCTGCTTCAGCGCCTCCTTGTGGTTCACGCCGAAGCGCTGTTCCTCGTCGACGATGACCAGACCGAGCCGCTTGAACTTCACGCTCTTGGAGAGCAGCGCATGGGTGCCGATGACCAGGTCCATCGTCCCGTCGGCCAGCCCCTCGCGCGTGGCCTTGGCTTCCTTTTCACCGACCAGCCGCGACAGCCGCCCGACGTTGAGCGGGAAACCGGCGAAGCGAACACGGAAGCAGGTGAAGTGCTGGCGCGCGAGCAGGGTGGTGGGGGCGATGATCGCCACCTGCTGCCCGGCCATCGCCGCAACGAAGGCGGCGCGCAGGGCGACCTCGGTCTTGCCGAAGCCGACATCGCCGCAGACGAGGCGGTCCATCGGCTTGCCCGCGGCGAGATCCTCCAGCACGTCCTCGATCGCGCGCTCCTGGTCCTCGGTTTCGGCCCAGGGGAACTTCTCGGCGAACTGGTCGTAAGTGACCGGGTCAACAGCGAGCACCGGGGCCTGCCGCAGCGCGCGCTGGGCGGCGGTTTTGAGCAGTTCGTGCGCGATCTCGCGGATGCGCTCTTTCAGGCGGGCGCGGCGCTTTTGCCAGGCCTCGCCGCCCAGCCGGTCGAGCGCGACGAAATCGTTTTCCGCCCCGTAGCGCGAGAGGACGTCGATGTTTTCGACCGGCACATAGAGCTTGTCGCCGCCCGCATATTCCAGCGCCACGCAGTCGTGCGGGCTGTCGCCCACCGGGATCGATTGCAGCCCGATATAGCGGCCGATGCCATGGTCCATGTGGACCACCAGGTCGCCCGGGGTGAGCGCGGCGAGTTCGGCCAGGAACGCGTCCGCGCCTTTCTTGCGCTTCTTGCGCCGGACGAGGCGGTCACCGAGGATGTCCTGTTCGGTGACGAGTTCGATGTCGTCGTTCGCGAACCCGGCTTCGAGTGGCAGGACCAGCGCGACCGGCGCGCCCTTGGCGGCGAGGCCGAGTGCCTCCTGCCAGGTTTCGGCCATGACCGGGACGGGCCGCGCGGCTTCGCCCAGGATCGCCGCGATGCGGGCGCGGCTGCCGGTGGAATAGGCCGCGATCAGTGCCTTCCTGCCGCGCTTGGCCTGTCCGGTGAGGTAGTTGGCGGCGGCTTCGTAAACATTGTCGCCGCGCGCGCGTTCGGGGGTGAAATCGCGGGCCGAGCCGAAGCCGAAGTCGATCACGCTGCCGCTTTCCGGCTGGGCGAAGATGTCGGTCCGATGGATCGGGCCGGACGCCTGCGCTGCGTCGAGTTCGGCGCGGGACAGATAGAGTGCGGTGGGATCAAGCGGACGATAGCTGCCCGCCGCCTTTCCGGAGGTCTCGGAGCGGGCCGCGAAATAGTCGGCAAAATCGCCCAGCCGCTCGTCCGCCGCGCCCTGCGCCGCAGAGTCGATCACGATCAGGTCGGCGGAGTCGAGGTGGTCGAACAGGGTGGAGAGGCGCTCTTCGAACAGCGGCAGCCAATGCTCCATCCCCGCCAGCCGCCGCCCGTCGCTGACCGCCTGGTAAAGCGGATCGCCGGTGGCATTGGCGCCGAACTGTTCGCGGTAGCGGCTGCGGAAGCGCTTGACGGTGTCATCGTCCAGTAGCGCTTCGCTGGCCGGGAGCAGCAGGTGGTGCGGGATCTCGCCGATTGAACGCTGGGTCGTGGGATCGAACAGGCGCAGCGTTTCCAGCTCATCCCCGAAAAAGTCGAGCCGCAGGCCGTGGTCGAGGCCGGAGGGGAAGATATCGAACAGCGAACCGCGCACCGCATATTCGCCCGCGTCCGCCACGGTATCGGTGCGGCTGTAGCCCTGCCGCTGGAGCAGGCCGATCAGGCTTTCGCGCCCGATTTCCATGCCGGGCTTGAGCAGCCGGACGCTCTCGCGGATACGGAACGGGGTAAGCACGCGCTGCAGCACGGCGTTGATCGTGGTGACCAGCAGCTGCGGTGTATCGGCCACGCCCTGAAGCCGGTGCAGCGCCGCCAGCCGCCGCGCGCTGACCGACAGTGCCGGGCTGGCGCGGTCATAGGGCAGGCAGTCCCACGCGGGGAAAGAAATGACTTCGAGTTCGGGCGCGAAGAAGGCGGCGCTGTCGGCAATGGCCTGCATCGCGGCCTCGTCGGGCGCGATGAACACCGCGCGGCCGCTCTTGCTGCGCGCAGCGCGGGCAAGGTCCGCCAGCACCAGCGGCTGCGCCCCGCGCGCGATCGACGCGAGGGTCAGCGGGGTGGTGGCAGAGAGGAGCTTGGCAAGATCAGGCATGGGTCACGCAATGGCAATTGCCCCGCGGGCCGATTTGATGGCCAGCGGGGTCAGGGAATTTGCAGCCCTTTAGCGCGTCATGCGCGCGCTGTCAGCGCGGGATTTCGACGTAATCGAGCTTGCGGAAGGCATCCATCAGCGGTCCGGCCAAGTCCGTCGGGACGGCAAGCGAGCCGAGCGCCCAGCCCATGATGTCAACGTCTTCCTCTTCGAGCAGGGCTTCGAACCATTTGAGTTCCGTCTCGCCCCAGGCGGCGTGGAACTTGTCGAAGAAGCAGCCGATCATATAGTCGGCCTCGCGCGTGCCGCGGTGCCAGGCGCGGAACTTCAGCTTGCGCAGGCGGTTTTCGTGGCTGTTTGCGGTCTCGTCCATGAGCGCCGCCGCTAGGCCGCAGCGGCGCCCATGGCAAGGGTTCAGTTGTGTTCGCGCAGGGCCGCAATGATCGCGTCGGCCTTCTTGCCGATCAGATCCTTGCCCAGTTCCTTGATCACGGCGCGTTCGGTCATCTTGTGATAGTGCCTGCGCACTTCGCCAAGCGTGCGGGCGGGCGCGATCACCACCAGCCTTTCGATCTTGTGGCCAAGCACCTGGCTGTTGAGCCATTCGACGGCGGCGGCGGCATGGGCGTCTTCAGCCACCTGGCTGTTCGCGTGGTTGCCCGGGTGCGAATGGTGCCCGGCGGTGGAATGGTTGTGCGAATCGAGCTTCGGCGCGGCAACGGCAGTCAGGTCCGGTTCGGCTTCGTTGCCAGCGTTGCGATAGAGTTCGAAATTCTTGCCATCGATCAGCGCGATAACGGTTCCGTGGGGCAGCAGCATTATATTCTCCTGATTGCTCGAGCCTTCTTGTGGAGGCTGCATCGAAAGAACACCCGGATAGTCTCACCGTCCATGCGCTGTGTCAAAACCGGCGAATGTTTCGCATTATCCAGCGGGCAATTTTGCGCTGCCCAGCGCGCCGCTTCGGGCTATGGAAGGCGCAATGCGTCCCGACCGGCTCAATCCCCTGTTCGCCGCTGCCGACAGCCTGAAAGGCGTGGGGCCGGGCCTTGCGCGTCCGCTCGACAAGCTGGGGCTGACGCGGGTGAAGGACTTTGCCTACCACCTGCCCGACCGCTTCGTTGAGCGCCGCGCGGTTTCGAACCTTGACGAGGCGACGGTGGGCGAAAATGTCGTCGTGGCGCTTACTCCGATCGAATACCGCACCAGCGCGGGGCGCGGGCCGTTCCGGGTGCTGGCGGCGGACGCGGTGGGCAATGTCTGTGCGCTGACCTATTTCGGGCGCAATGGCGGCTGGGCGAAAAAGCAGCTGCCGCTGGGCGAACAGCGCTGGGTGGCAGGCAGGCTCGACCAGTTCGGGCAGACGCTGCAGATCGTCCACCCCGATCACGTTGCCGAGGAAGGCGGCGCGATGCTGGGCCAGCTGTGCGAGCCGGTCTATCCGCTGTCCGAAGGGCTGACCCAGGGGCGGATCGCGGCGCTGGTGACGCAGGCGCTCAGCCACTGCGCGCCGCTGCCCGAATGGATCGAGCCGGGGCTGCTGGCGAAGATGCAATGGCCCGCGTGGCGCGATGCTCTGGAACTGGCGCACAAGGGCGAGCACGCGCTGGCGCGCGACCGGCTGGCCTATGACGAACTGCTGGCCAATGCGCTGGCGCTGATGCTGGTCAAGGAGTCCAACCGCAAGCGCGTCGGCACACCCTTGTCTGGCGACGGGCGGCTGCGCGGCAAGCTTTCACTCCCGTTCGGCCTGACCGGCGCACAGCGCCGCGCGGTCGACGAGATCGAGGGCGACCTTGCGCAAGCCGCGCCGATGCTGCGGTTGCTGCAGGGCGATGTCGGCTCGGGCAAGACGGTGGTCGCCCTCGAAGCGATGCTGATCGCGGTCGAGGCGGGCGCGCAGGCGGCCTTGCTCGCGCCGACCGAAATCCTTGCCCGTCAGCACCACGAAACGCTGACCCGGATGGCGTCCGGCACCGGCGTCACCATCGCGCTGCTGACCGGGCGCGACAAGGGCCGCGCGCGCGAATCGATCCTGATGGGACTGCTCGACGGGTCGATCGACATTGTCGTGGGCACCCACGCGATCTTTCAGGATGCGGTCACTTACAAGCACCTTGCGCTGGTGGTGATCGACGAGCAGCACCGGTTCGGCGTCGGCCAGCGGCTAATGTTGCAGCAAAAGGGCAAGCGTACGCCGCACTGCCTGGCGATGACCGCCACCCCGATCCCGCGTACGCTGACGCTCGCGCAATATGGCGAGATGGATGTATCGCGGCTCGACGAAATGCCGCCCGGACGCCAGCCGATCGACACGCGCGTCGTCTCGGTCGAGCGGATCGGCGATGTCGTCGGCGCGCTCGCGCGGCACATGGAAGGCGGACAGCAGGCCTATTGGGTCTGCCCGATGGTGCGCGAGAACGAGAATGAAGACCTTGCCGCCGCCGAGGCGCGCTTTGCCGAGCTCAAGGCCCGGTTTGGCGATGCCGTGACGCTGGTTCATGGCCAGTTGCGCCCAGAGGTGAAGGACGCTGCGATGGAGCGCTTCGTGCGCGGCGAGGCGAAGCTGCTGGTTGCCACCACCGTGATCGAAGTCGGCGTCGATGTGCCAAACGCGACGCTGATGGTAATCGAGCAGGCTGAACGCTTTGGCCTCGCTCAGCTGCACCAGCTGCGCGGGCGCGTGGGGCGCGGGAGCGGCAAAAGCACTTGCCTGCTGCTGCGCGGCGATGCCTTGTCGGAAGTCGCGCGCGAACGCCTGGCCCTGATGCGCGAGACGCAGGACGGCTTCCGCCTCGCCGAGGAAGACCTGCGGCTGCGCGGCGGGGGCGAATTGCTGGGGACGCGCCAGTCAGGCGATAACGCGTTTCGCGTCGCTGATGTCGAACAGATCCAGCGGCTGCTGCCGGTCGCGCATGACGATGCGCACCTGCTGATCGAACGGGATGGCGGCCTCTCCGGCGAACGCGGCGAGGCGGCGCGGCTGCTGCTCTACCTGTTCGAGCGCGACTGGGGCGTGCAGCTGCTTCGCGGCGGCTAGATCAGGCGAGCGTCGCGCGCGAAACCGATTTCCACGCATAGAGCAGCCGGCCGGGGCCAAGCGCTTCGAGCACGTCGCCGATTTCCGCCTTCGACACCGCGAAGCAGCCCTGGCTGCGGCCGATCCGGCCCTGGGTCAGCGCCATGGTCTCGTCCACATAGTCGGCAGCGTGGATCACGATCGCGCGGGGCAGGGCTTCGTTGTTGTCCGGCTCCAGCCCGATCAGGCGGCGTGAGCGGCCGTGCTTGCCGACATAGAGGTCGCCGGTGACGAAGCTGCCGAGGCTCGACGCGTTCGAGCCGGGACGGTTCGAAAAGCGCTCGGCGTAGCCGGTGTTGGCAAGGTCCGATCCGCGTCCGTGCGAGACGAGCATCGACTTTTCGATTCTGCCGCTGGCGATATTGACCAGTTGGAAGCGTGGCAGGCGCGAATGGGCGTCGAAGTTGACGATGCCGATCCTGTCGCGGTTGACGATATGGTCTGAATGCCGTTCAAGGGCAGCCATGGCGAGTGGCAGCAGGGCAGGGGTATCGCCGCAAAGGGTCGCGGCGAAACTGCGCGAAGCAGCAAGTCCTGCACTGCCGACAGCCATGGCGCCAAGGAAGTGGCGCCGGT
>NZ_JAYSBK010000118.1:0-8781 GCF_041915465.1 Novosphingobium sp.
CCGACATCGTTCGCGAACGCGGCCTGCGCGATTGTTCGCTGATCACGTTTGAAGTGACCGAAACCTTCAGCATGGCCAATCGCGAACAGGCCAAGCGCAATCTGGCCGCGCTGCGGACCATGGGCTTTCGACTTTCGATCGACGATTTCGGCACGGGCCAGGCCAGTCTTGCCTATCTGGCCGAAATCCCGAGCGACGAGATCAAGCTCGACCGCCGCTTCATTCAGGCCATCACCACCGACCAGCGCGAACGCCTGATTGTGGAGAGCGTGATCTCGCTTGCACACGCGCTCGGCCAGGAAGTCGTGGCCGAAGGGATTGAGGATGTGATGACGCTTGAGGCCCTGCGCAAGCTCGGCTGCGACCTTGCCCAGGGCTATCACGTTGGCCGGCCGATGAAGCTATCGGATTTACTCGAGCTGGTCGCGGTGTCCCACAACGACGCAAGTGAGGTGATAGCCCTGAATCTTTAGGACTTGTTAACCTTAATAGATTCTTATATTTATCGGTTTCCAACCTTTGGAAGGAAATCGACATGTTTTCGCGTCTCTGGGAATACCTTTTTCATTGATTCCAAAGGGTTAGCCTAGGGAAATCGGGCTGCCCTTGGGTTAGAGTTTTCGATGCGACTCGGTTTGGTTAACAAGCTGGGCAGTGTCCATCAGCTTTGAAAGGCTCGCCAAGACTGGCGAGCCTTTCTGATTCCGGGGTATGATGGATGCGCTGAGGCGATATTCTGCGCCGCGATCAAACCGGCCGCCATCAACGCCAATTACAGCGGGCAGGGACGCGCGACCCGGCTCAGCGGGCGTCCACCATCACGATTTCGGCATCGTCGAGGGCTTCGAGCGTGATTTCGGTTTCGCCGGTTACGGCAATCCCGTCACGCGGCTGCGCTTCCCGATCGCTAACCCGGATGCGTCCGGTCGGCGCGACAAGGTATTGGTGGCGCGTGGGGTCGGCGGAATAGGTCACTGTCTCGCCGGCCTTGAGCGTGGCAGCCAGAACCTTGGCGTCGCAGCGGATCGGCAAGGCGTCATCGGCATCTGGATCGCTGCTGGCGACGATGACCCAGCGTCCCGAACGATCGCCGCGCGGAAACTCGCGCTGGTCCCAGGCAGGTGCTTCGCCGGATCGGTCTGGCAGGATCCAGATCTGGAACAGCGTGGTTGCCTCGCCTTCAAGATTGTATTCGGAATGAACGATGCCTGTTCCGGCGCTCATGACCTGAACGTCGCCCGCGGCGGTGCGTCCGGCATTGCCGAGGCTGTCCTGATGGCTGATCGCACCGCGCCGCACAAAAGTGACGATCTCCATGTCGCGATGCGGGTGAGGGGGAAAACCCGACTGCGCTGCGATTGTATCGTCATTCCAGACCCTGATCCGGCCCCAGCCCATGCGCTCCGGATCGTGGTAGTTGGCAAAGCTGAAATGATGTCGGGCGTCGAGCCAGCCGTGATCGGCATGGCCCAGCGTGGCAAAGGGGCGAACTTCAATCATGGGATTTTCCACCTCGGCGGGGTGTTGCCGCCGGAATGCTGTGGAGATGGGAACTGCGACGAAGAGTTCAATCCCTGCGGGGAAGCGCAGAGCGGCTTGTTATGTGATATTGTAACTTCGCTGGGTTGCGACTAGAAGCGCCTCACCCTCCTCCCGGAATTCACGCAGCGTCAGACTGCCTCGTCGCCATTGGAAAAATATGCCCAGTTCAAAACTGCTCGCTTCCGCCTGCCTGTTCGCGCTGATCTTGCCCATGACGGCCCAGGCGCAGGAAACACCATCGGATCAGGAACAATATCACGCGCACGACGATAACGACATCGTCGTCACCGCAACGCTGCCGGCTTCGCGACAGGACGCGCTATCGGGCGTCGCGGTGCTGCGCGGCGAGGAGCTGACCGGTTCCTTGCGCCCATCGATCGGCGACACGCTGGCCCACACCCCGGGGGTCACCGCAACCTCGTTCGGGCCAAGCGCATCGCGTCCGGTACTGCGCGGCCTGCAGGGTGAGCGCGTGCGCGTGCTGTCCAACGGGATCGGCTCGATCGACGTGTCGAACACTTCGGTGGACCATGCCCCGGCGGTGAACCCAGTCCTTGCGCAGCGCGTCGAGGTGCTGCGCGGACCACAATCGCTGCAATATGGTTCTGCCGCGATTGGCGGCGTGGTCAACGTCATCGACAAGCGCATTCCCACCGCTGTCCCCGACGAGCCGGTCCACCTCACGGCGCTCGCGGGATATGGTTCTGCCGCAAGCGAGCGGACCGGCGCCATGTCGATGGAAGTGCCGCTGGGTGGGGGCTGGGTCGGCCATGTCGACGGCAGCTATATGAAGACCGACGACCTGAAGATCGGCGGCTATGCCCTGACCCCTGAACTGCGCGCGACGGCGCTGGCATCGAGCCTGCTGCCGCCGGATCCCTCGGCCGATCCCGCGATCGATTTTGCTGCCAATGCCGCGATCAAGGGCCGCTTGCCGAACAGCGCAAGCAAGACCTGGTCGGTCGGGGGCGGCGCGGCCTATATCAACGACAACGGGAACATCGGCGTCGCCTACAGCCACTTCGACAGCCTCTATGGCATCCCGGTGCGCTTTGCGGTCGAACCGGGGCAAACGCAGGAAGCACCGCGCCTGCAGATTCGGCAGGACCGGATCGACGCCCGCGCCGAACTCAACTTTGACGGCGCATGGTTGGAAAAGGCGTCGTTCCGCTATGCCTATGGCGACTACAGCCACTACGAATTGGCGACCGACGGCAGCGTCGGCACCTCGTTCTATAACAAGGCGATGGAAGGGCGGCTTGAATTTGCCCAGGCCAATCGCGGCGGGTGGAAGGGGGCCAGCGGCCTTCAATTCATGAACCGCGCCTTCAACGTGGTTGGTGACGAGGCCTTCCTGCCGCGCAACAACACCAGCCAGGTCGGCGTGTTCACTTTGCAGCAGTTTGAGACCGGCGCTTGGAAGTTCGAAGCGGGGGCGCGTTACGAGCATTCCTCGCTCGAGGCCAAGCCGCTTGCCTCGCAGCCGCAGTTCGTCAGTGGCAAGACCAGCTACGACGCCTTTTCCGCTGCCATCGGTGCCGCCTATGACTTCGCGCCCGAATGGAAGTTTGGCGTGAACCTCTCGCGCGCCGAACGCTCGCCGTCCGCAGAAGAACTGTTTGCCAACGGACCGCACGCCGGCACCGAGGCGTTCGAAATTGGCAATCCGACCCTCAAGAAGGAGGTCGCGCTCAGCGCCGAAGGCATCCTGCGCGGCAGCGGTAACGATTTCTCGTTCGAGGCATCGGCTTTCTACACCCGCTTTAACAACTTCGTGTACGAAGACCGCACGGGCGCTTTCGAGGATGGCCTGCCGGTTTACCAGGTGCGCCAATCCGATGCGCGACTCTATGGGTTCGAAGTGCAGGGCAACGTCGTGTTTGCGCGCCCCGGCAACTGGGCGCTCTCGGTCGATGGCCTGGCCGACTATGTTCATGCCGACATCGACAACGCCGGTCCGGCGCCGCGCATTCCGCCACTGCGCTTCCTCGGCGGCCTGCGCGCCAAATCGCCGCGGCTCGATGTTGGGGTTGAGGCGGAGCACGTGACGACCCAGAACCGTGTCGCCGCCTATGAGACGACGACTCCGGGCTACACAATGGTCAATGCCGAGGTGACCTACCGTCCGATGGGCCACAATGGGCCGCTCAGCTTCGTGCTTTCGGCGAACAACCTGTTCAATGTCGATGCGCGCCGCGCGGCGTCCTACCTCAAGGATTATGCGCCGCTGGCAGGCCGCGATTTCCGCATTACCGCGCGCCTGGAAATTTAGGGCTAATCCTCGCCGTGTCCGGCGGCGAGGTAGTCGGCGCTCTGCATTTCCATCAGGCGGCTGATCGTCCGGTCGAATTCGAACCGCCCGTCGCCGCTGGCATAGAGCTGTTCCGGCTCGGCATTGGCGGTGGCAAGCAGCTTGACCTTGTGCTCGTAAAGCGCGTCGATCAGCGTGACGAACCGCGCGGCCTCGTTGCGGTTTTCCGGCCCCATGCAGGGGATGCCGACCAGGATCACGGTGTGATAGGTCTGCGCGATGGCGAGGTAGTCCGAAGCGCCGCGCGCCTCTGCACACAGGCGCTTGAAGCTGAACACGGCCACGCCCTTCAGGCTCTTGGGCACATGCAGCATCCGCCCGCCGCCAACGTCGATATCGGCCGAGGGCACGTGCGCGGCGTCCTCGGGCGAATAGTCGGTCAGGCGGAAGAAGGCTTCGCGCACTTGGGCCGTCGCGGCATCGCCGAGCGGGGTGTGCCAGGTTGCCATGCCGCCAAGCCGCTCGAGCCGGTAATCGACCGGGCCGTTGAGCGCCAGCACGTCAAGCTCGCGCTCGATCAGGGCGATGAACGGCAGGAAATGCTCGCGGTTGAGGCCGTCCTTGTACAGTTGGTTCGGCGCGCGGTTTGAGGTGGTGACAATGGTCAGGCCATGAACCTCGATCAGCGCGGTGAACAGCCGCGACATGATCATCGCGTCTGCCGAATTGTTGACTACCATCTCATCGAAGGCGAGCACCTTGAGGCCAGCGGCAATCGCGGCAGCGACCGGCGGGATCGGATCGCCGCTCTCGCTCTTGCGGGCCTCGCGCAGGCGGGCATGGACTTCGAGCATGAAGGCATGGAAGTGGACGCGGCGCTTTTCCGGAATGGCGAGGCAATTGTGGAACAGGTCCATCAGCATTGATTTGCCGCGCCCGACGCCGCCCCACATGTAGAGCCCGCGCGGGGATGGGGCCTTTTTCTTGCCAAGCAGCTTGCCCAGAAACCGGCTTCCACTTGGCGCCGCTTCAAGTTGCTGCTGGAGCTGGTCGAGACGGTGGGCCGCCGCGCGCTGTTCGGGATCGGGACGCAGCTCTCCGGCCGTGACCAACGCCTCGTATCGCGCAAGAACGCGGGTCATTTGCCCGAAGGTTTGCGCACGATGCCCGAGAACGAGGCGACCAGGTTTTCGTCGCTTTCGCCCTGAACTATCATGCCGCGCAGGAACACCATCCGGCGCGTCTCGCGCATGATCTCAACCACGGCGTCAAGCGGAACGCCGGGTTTGCCAGCGCCGATGAACTGACTGGATAGTTCCAGCGTGACCGAACCGGCCGCGGCATCGCCCATCAGCAGGGTGCGCATTGCCGCGAACAGCGAAATGTCCATCAACGCCAAGGTTACGGCGCCGTGGACCATGTCGAGCAGGTTGGTATGGCGCCGTTCGGGGAACATCCGCACCCGGCACAGGCGGTCTGCCTCGCGGCGTACCAGCATATGACCCATGGTCTGGGCATTGAAGCGGGTATCGTCCGACAGGTTCCAGCTATGCCAACCCGGATGATCCGGATCCGGCGCGTAGCGAAAGTCCCGGCTGTCTTCGCTCACTTAGACGTGACGCTCCGCCTGCATCTTCTTGATATCGGCGATGGCGCGGGCCGGGCTGAGGCCCTTGGGGCACACGTTGGCGCAGTTCATGATCGTGTGGCAGCGATAGAGGCGGAAGGGATCTTCCAGCTCGTCCAGACGCTCACCGGTCATTTCGTCGCGGCTGTCGGCCAGCCAGCGATAGGCCTGCAGCAGGATCGCCGGGCCCAGGAACTTGTCGCTGTTCCACCAGTAGCTGGGGCAGCTGGTCGAGCAGCAGGCGCACAGGATGCACTCATAAAGGCCGTCGAGCTTTTCACGCTGTTCGGGCGACTGGAGGCGTTCCTTGCCCGAAGGCGTGGTGCTGACGGTCTGCAGCCACGGCCGGATAGAGGCGTACTGGGCATAGAAGTGGGTGAAATCGGGGACCAGATCCTTCACCACTTCCATATGCGGCAGCGGGGTGATGCGGATGTCGCCATCCAGGTCTTCCATCGCGGTGGTGCAGGCCAGGCCGTTGCGGCCGTTCATGTTCATCGCGCAGGATCCGCAGATCCCTTCGCGGCACGAGCGGCGGAAAGTGAGCGTCGGATCCATTTCCGACTTCATCTTGATCAGCGCGTCGAGCACCATCGGCCCGCAATTGTCGAGATCGATCTCGAACGTGTCGTAGCGCGGGCTTTCGCCGCTATCGGGATCGTAGCGATAGACGGTGAATTTCTTCACCTTGGCAGCGCCTTCGGCCTTGTGATGCTTGCCCTGGCCCTTGATCTTGCTGTTCGCGGGAAGAGTGAAGGTTGCCATATCAATCCCTGTCGCTTGGTGCGGACCAAACCGCCTTTGCGGCCCTCTCTAGCGATTCATCGGCGCGGGGCAAGCGGGTGATGCGGGAAAATTCGCGCTGCCTGGTCAATGACCCGCGAACGCCGGTGCGACCAGTTCGGTTATCCCCGCCGCGATCGCCATGCCGGCAAGCAGGATGGCGAGGATAAACGCCCCTCGCGCGAAAACCGCAGGACGATCTCCGCGCGAGGGTACGGCCGCATAGCGACCGAAGATGACTGCAGAAAGCTGCGACCCTTTCCGATCCCGTTCCTGATCTGGTTGCGACCCGTCAGGCTCATGGAAAGGAAGACCTTCCACGCCCCGCCCCTCGCGGCTAGTAACGCCCGTGGGAAGGTGAATTTTTTGCCATGTGGGAGAAAATTCATTTCTCTCAGCACCATCCACCTCAGTCGCAGTTTCAGCAGGCATGTATTCCTGGCGATAGAGCCGGGCCAGTTCGCCGCGCGGCAAACCGCCCAGGCGCGCGCGAACAATTTCGATGCGCTGATTGACTGCCGATTCTGAAATACCGAGGCGGGCGGCAATCTCCTTGCTCGTCCGATTGTCGGCAACAAGCGCCAGCACTTCACGCTGCTTTTTGGTCAGCTCCGGCAGGGAAGGAAAGGCGGGCTCGGTACGCGACATGATCTAATCCTGTATTAGACATAAACGTTTAGAGCCCGACCTACAATCTTTACCATGTTCTATTTATTCAGGCTGCCAATCTGGCGCCATCGACCCAATTGCCGTGCAGGCCCTGGCGCAGCCGGATCGGCAACTTGATCCGCACCACAGGTCCCTTGGCCAGTTCGAGTGCATCGAAGATGCACAAGTCGGAATAGTTGGTGATGTGGTTGTCGACGAGTGCAATCATCCAGCCATCGCCTTCGGTCGCATCCCTTGAGCGCGGAATGAAACAGGGTTCCTGAAAGGCGCTGTCGGGCCCGGCCCACCAGCTGGTTTCCTTGCCCGTCGCCAGGTCGTAGTGGGTGATCGTGCTCAGCACCCCGGCGAACGGGCCCGGGGGGCCATTGTAGGGCTTGTCGAAGTCGTAAGTGATCTGCCAGCCGTGACGATAGGGCTTGCCCGCCATCCGGTCGTCGATCCGGGGGAATTCACCCGGCGCGTCCCCGATCCGCTCGATCGAGGCGATCTCGTCGCTGTTCGAGGCCATGTCGACCGTGACCCGGCTGAGCCAGGTGGTTGAATCCTGCGGGTTCCAGGGATGATCGAGTTCGGGGAAGAACGGCAGCGAGGTCACCTTGCTGACCGGCAAGTCGAGATGAACCTTCGAACCCTCCTGAAACGCGTTCATCACGTGGCAGCCGCAGACGCTCGGCTCCTGCTTGAACCAGCGCATATCGTTGCCATCACCGTCGCGGCGCATCACGCCGATGTAGAACGGCAGTTCGCGCTGGTAGATGAAATGCGGCAGGTTGCGCTCCAGCACCGACCAGTCGGAAGTGTAGGGGCTGACGTTGAACACCGCGTAGTCCCGCGTGATCGCGAAGTCGTGGAGCATCGTGTAATAGGGCACCGCGAAATTCGCCTGGCGCACCACCTTGCCGTCAGGGTCGATCTCGAAATAGCGGGCTTCACGCGTAAGCGGGCCGGCGATCGAATAGCCGAAGCCGCAGAAGTTGCCGGTATCGGGATCGAGCTTCGGGTGGGCGGTGAAAGTCGGGATATCAAGCGCCCCGCCAAAATCGGTGTAACCTTCGGTATCGAGCGTGTTCGGGTCCATCAGCAGGCACGGACTGTCCTCCTTCATCGCGAACAGCTTGCCGGCATGGACGAGCACGTTGGTGTTCGCCGTGCCCCGGATCTGGCCCTTGACGGCCTCGTCGTCGGTCAGCGGATTTCGATAGGCCCCGAACAGCGCCCTTCCGGCGGCGTTCTCAAGCTTCCACTTGTCGGTCTGGGCATAGCGCTGCTTGAAGTCGACCCGGCCGTTCCTGAACCGGAACATCGAGATCATGCCGTCGCCATTGAAGAACTGGTCGTCCGCGAACTTGGGCGCGAATTGCGGATCGGGGTGGACGCGGTAGAATGCCCCGTCGAGTTCACTGGGCACTTCGCCCTCAACTTCAAGGTCGGCGATTTCGCCTTGCAAACGGTTCAACCGCAGAACGCTGGAAAACAGCGGCGTATCGGGAAAGTGTGCCATCTGGTCCTCTCGGATTATTCTAACAATTGTTAGGATTGTCCAAGAAGGAACCGTCGGCATTGACTGGGGTCAAATTGAGCCGGTCCGCGCCACGTCCGCAATTGCCTCGGCAAAGCCGACCGGATCGTCTTCTTGAATGAAATGCCCACCATGCAGGGTGCGATGGGCCATCCCGCGCGTGCCGGGAACCCGTTCAAGCCACATTGCATCGCCGCCGCGCGTGATCGGATCGCCATCGGCAAAGCAGCACAGGAAGGGCTTTTCCCAACATTCGAACACCGCCCAGGCCTTGCGCTGATCGGGGACCGCCACGTTGCCTTCGAAAGGTACGAACGAGGGGTAAACCCGCGCTGCCACCTTGCTGGCGCGGGTAGGGAAGGGGGCATCATAGGCTGCGATCTCCGCCGC
>NZ_JAYSBK010000119.1:0-8726 GCF_041915465.1 Novosphingobium sp.
CCTTGCCATCGAACAGCGCATAATCGCGCGCCGAGCGTCCCGAATTGTCCGCCCGGTCGGGATCGGCCCCGGCGGTCAGCAACACGCGCATCAGTTCGGTGTTGCGGTTGTGCACGGCGGTGATCAGAGGGGTTTCGCCCGCGTTGTTGCTTTCATCGATCTTGGCGCCGCGTTCGATCAGGAATTCGACCCCTTCGACAAAGCCGAGGTTGGCCGCGATCACCAGCGGGGTCACGCCCTTGGCGTCGCGTGCGTTGACGTTCGCACCCTTGCCCACCAGGTACTCCATCCACAGCAGGTCGCGCCGGGCGGTGACGATGTGCAAGGCGGTCTCGCCCGTGGAATAGTCCTTGTAGTTGACCAGATTCGGACCGCCCTTTTCGAGCATGTCGGTGACTGTCTGGCCTTCCTTCTTGCGAACCGATTCGAGCAGCTTGTAACCTTCGGTAAACTGCGCGGCAGCCGGCATCGGCAAGGCAAGTGAGGCAACCATCAGGCTGGCGACGACAGCCATGGGCGCACGAAATTTCGACACGGGACAATACCTCCTGCTGCACACCCCGCCGAGAATCGCGGCGGTAGGCGAAACCCTCCCCTTGCGCGGGGCGGTTTAGCAGAGCATGAACCGACGCGCCATGTTGAAGCCCCATATTCGTGTTTCGTCGCTGCTTGCCGCAATTGCGTTGGCAGCATGCTCGCCCGGTGCCGCCCCGGTGCCGATCCAGGGCACGGAACTGACCGGCGCCGAAATCGGCGGCCCCTTCACCCTTGTCGACAAGGACGGCAAGACCGTGAACTCCGGCGATTTCGCGGGCAGATACCTGATCGTCTATTTCGGCTACACCTTCTGCCCCGATGCCTGCCCGACCGACGTCGGTGTGCTGATGCGCGGCTTTGCCCAGTTCGAAAAGGCGCATCCCGAGCTTGCCGCCAAGGTCCAGCCGATCTTCATCTCCATCGACCCCGCGCGCGACACTCCGGCCAAGGTCGGCGAATTCGCCGCCGCCTTCTCGCCCCGCCTGATTGGCCTCACCGGTTCGCAGGCGCAGGTTGACGCGGCGGTCAAGGCTTACAAGGCCGTGGCCCAGCGCGGCAATGATACGCCCGGCGGATACCTGATGGATCACAGCCGCATGGCTTACCTGATGGGCCCCAAGGGTGAGCCGATCGAGGCCCTGCCGGTCGACAAGAATGCCGAGGCGGTCGCGGCCGACCTTGCTGCATCGGTCAAGTGAGCGAACTGCGCCCCCGCTTCTGGGAACTGCCGATCGACGCGCTCAGCCGCGACGAGTGGGAGGCGCTGTGCGACGGCTGCGGGCAGTGCTGCCTGCACAAGGCCGAGGATGAGGATACCGGGGTGATCTACCCCACTAACGTCGCCTGCCGCCTGCTCGACCTCAAGACCGGGCAATGCACCGACTACAAGCATCGCAAGCGCCAGGTGCCGGACTGCCTGAAACTCACCCCGAAGATCGCGGCAAGCATCAGCTGGCTGCCCGAAACCTGCGCCTATCGCCTGCGTGCCGATGACGAGCCGCTGCCCGCCTGGCATTACCTCATCTCGGGCGACCGCGAGAGCGTGCACCGCGCGGGCATGTCGATCCGGGGGCGGGCGATCAGCGAACTGGTGGCGGGGCCGCTTGAACAGCACATCATCCTGCCGCCCGGCATGGAACTGGCCGATGACGATGACGAATAGGCCGCAATGATCGACTGGCTGCTGCGCCCAGCCCGGCAAGAGCCGCAGGTTGAGGTAGCGGGCCGGATGCTGCCCGTGATCCTGCGCCGCAATGCCTCTGCCCGGCGCATGACGATGCGGCTCGCGCCCGATGGCAGCGAAGTGCGCATCACCCTGCCGCGCTGGGGCCGCACTGCCGAGGCGCTGGAATTCGCGCGCAGCAAGGCCGATTGGCTGAGCGCGCAGGCGCAGCGCCTGCCAATGCCGGTCACCCTCGCCGATGGGGCATCCCTGCCCTACCTCGGCACGCCGCACCTGCTGCGCCACGATCCCGCCCACCCGCGCCGGGTGCGGATCGAACCGGGTGAACTGCACGTCGGCGGACCGACCGAATCGCTCGCCCCGCGGCTGACCCGCTGGCTGGAAGGCGAGGCCCGGCGCCTGATGGCGGATGACCTGGCGTTCTACTGCGCGCGCGCGGACCGCCCCGTTCCGCGGCTGATGTTAAGCCGCGCCCAGCGCCGCTGGGGCAGCTGCGCAAAGGACGGGACGATCCGGCTCAACTGGCGCCTGATCATGGCGCCCGAATTGGTCCGTCGTTCGGTGGTCGCGCACGAGGTTGCCCACCTGGTCCATTTCGACCACTCGGACCGCTTTCACGAACTGTTGGCGCAGCTGTTCGAACACGATGTGCGCGCCGCCAACACCTGGCTCAAGCGCGAAGGGCGCGGGCTCTATCTGCCGCTTGGGTAAAACTGCGTAACGCCAAATTAACCATATCCGGCCGATCACGGCAGCGTGGCACGAATTGCATCAACCTTGTGCGCGGCGGCCCTGCTGCTGGTCGCCAGCCCCTCGCCGGGTCAGGATAGCTGCCGCCTGTGCTTTGGCGAAACGGCCGCCGTGCCGGGCGAGCGGGCACTGTCGATCGAAATCTGGGCCGACCTCAATTTCAGCAAGCTCGCGCTGACCGGGCAGGACGGCGGCAGCGCCGTGGTCGATCCCGCCACCGGCACAAAGCGCGCGCAGGGCGGAATGATCGACCTTGGCGGGATGACAGTATCCGGCCACGGCAGGATCAGCGGGATGCCGTACCGCGAAGTGCGGCTCGACCTGCCGCAGAAGGTGATGATGACGACCCCCGATGGCGGCACCGGCGAGCTTAACAGCTTCACCACCGATCTGCCCGCGCACCCGATGCTCGACGGGAACGGCAACCTTGAATTCAACTTCGGCGCGAAGCTGGTGATCCGCAGCGGGCGTGGGGGGAACTTTCGCGGGCGGATCCCGATTTCGGTCGATTACAACTGACCGCTGGCGCAAATGCGACACTGTCCCTATCTTGGGGCCATGTCCCTAGGCCCCATGTCTTTCCTGAAGAACGCCAACCCCGCCGGCGCGCTTGCCGATTTCCGGCAAGTCTATCGCGATGCCGGGCCGGGCCGTTGGAAGTATGCCCTGCTTGCCGCGCTGACCACGGCGGGAATCTTCTCGTCCATGGTCGGGGAAAGCTGGAAGAAGCAACGCAAGCTGCCCGAGATCACCTATATCACCTCGTGGCCGGCTGACCGGACCGAGGCGGAAACCAAGGCGTTCATCGCCGAAAACCAGAAGCGCAAGGAAGCGCAGGCAGAGCTTGAACGCCGCTACAACGAGGAAGGCCAGAAGCTCTGGATGGACGTCGGCCGGGCGACGGGGCTCGATGTCAACGACATGAAGCGCAAGGCCGACGCGGACAAGGCCAAGGCCGATGCCGCGGCGAAGGCGCGGGCGGACGCCGTGCTCAAGCAATCGAACATTGCCACTTCCGATTCAGGCAAGTCCGCCAAGCCCGGAACCGGTGAGTAAGGAAGACCAGCGCTGGCTGGCTGCGGCGGCAAGCCTTGCCGCGCGCGGGCTGCCGCTGTCCCGCCCGAACCCGGCGGTCGGCGCGATCATCGTCCAAGCCGGCAAGGTCATCGCACGCGGCTGGACCCGCGCGGGCGGACGCCCCCATGCCGAAGCCGAGGCGCTGGCGGCCGCAGGCGAAGCGGCGCGCGGCGCAACGCTTTACGTCACGCTTGAACCTTGCGCCCATCACTCGCAGCGCGGTCCAGCCTGCGCCGATCTTGTCGCGAAAAGTGGCCTTGCCCGCGTTGTAATCGGCTGCGGCGATCCCGACCCGCGCACCGCCGGAGCCGGGATCGAACGGATTCGGGCTGCCGGGATCCGGGCCGAGCTGATTCCCCACCCGGCCTGCGAGGCCAGTCTGGCAGGATACTTGCTGCGCCGCCGCGCGAATCGCCCGCACGTGACGCTCAAGCTCGCCACTTCGCTCGATGGCGCGATCGCCACGGCAGCCGGCGAGAGCCAATGGATCACCGGCACCGAAGCGCGCGCCCATGTCCACGCCCTGCGCGCCCGGGTCGATGCGATCCTGGTTGGCGGTGCAACCCTGCGCGCCGATTCGCCCCGGCTCGATGTTCGCCTTGCGGGCCTCGCAGACCGCTCGCCCGAACGCTGGGTGCTGACGCGCGGCGCGGCGCCCGCGGGCTGGCACGCGCTCGCCGCACCCGAAGCGGTCGGCACGGCCATGCCCGAGGCGCAGTACCTGTTCGTCGAAGGCGGCGCAGGGGCGGCAGCGGCCTTCCTCGCGGCCGACCTGGTTGACCGCCTGGTGATCTACCGCGCGCCCATTGTCATCGGCGGCGGGCGACCTTGCATTGGCGACATCGGGCTGAAGGGCCTTGCCGACGCCCACGGCCGCTGGGCGCTTTTCGACCGCCGCCAGCTTGGCAACGACCTTCTCGAAGTCTACGAGCGCAGCTGATGTTTACCGGAATCATTACCGCCGTCGGCACGATCCGCGAATCCCGTCAGCAGGGAGACCTGCGCGCCCGGATCGCCTGCCCCTATGACCCCGCCCACATCGCGATTGGCGCATCGATCGCCTGTTCGGGCGTCTGCCTGACCGTGGTCGAACGCGGGGGCAGCGCCGGGGATGCCTGGTTCGCGGTCGACATCTCGGGCGAAACGATCAGCCGCACCGTCCCGGGCATGTGGGCCGAAGGCGGCAAGCTGAACCTCGAGCAGGCACTCAAGCTGGGCGACGAGCTGGGCGGCCATATCGTTACCGGCCATGTCGATGCCGTTGGCCGGGTCGTCAGTCGCACACCGGTTGATGGCTCGATCCAGTTCGTGATCGCCGCGCCTGCGGAAATCGCGCCCTATGTCGCGCCCAAAGGATCGATCACGGTCGATGGCGTGTCGCTGACGGTCAACTCGCTGGAAGATCAGGCCGACGGGTCCTGCCACTTCATGCTCAACATCATCCCGCACACCGCCGAGGTTACGACCATCGGCGCGCTCAAGACGGCCGACAGCGTCAATCTCGAGATCGACGTGCTGGCCCGCTACCTCAAGCGGATGCAGAGCCTGAAGGACTGAGCGGCCCGTCCGCGAAACTTTCGCGGGTGATTTCATAGACCACGTGGCGCGACGGGCCGGAAGCGGTTTCCGCGATGTCGAAGCGGTCGGTCAACCTGCCGCCAATCTTCACCATCGCCCCGCGCGAGCGCAGGTTGCGTTCGCCCACGCGGAAGTCGACGCGTTCCACGTAGCGCAGCGCGTGGGCGAGCATCAGCCGCTTCATCTCGCGATTGCAGGTCCCGCCCCAATGGCTGCGCGCAAGGAAGGTCCAGCCGATCTCGACCGAGCCGCCATTCGCTGGATCGTAAGCCTGAAAGCGCGACGAACCGACGATCTTGCCGCTGCTCCGGTCGATCACGGCCAAGGCCCCGCCCTGCACGAGCGCATCGGCAAAAAAGGTCCGGAACACCGGCTCCTGCCACCGGTCATTCGCCGGGTGCAGTTCCCAGACAAGCGGATCGCTGGCGACGGCGTAAAGCGCGTCCCAATCGTCCGGGGTCAGGGGGCGCAGCTCCAGCCGATCCCCGATGAGGACCGGCTGGCGGTCCATCAGGCGGCAACCGTGGCGACGTCGGCGATGAACTTGTCGATGTTGCCCATGGTCAGCCCCGCCACGTTGATCCGGCCTGATCCGGCCATGTAGATGCCATGGTCATTGCGCAGCCTGAGGATCTGTTCCCCGTTCAGCGGCAGGACCGAGAATAGCCCGTTCTGGCCGCCCAGCGCCGCGAAATCGACCGAACCGACCTTGCCGGCGGCGGCCAGCCTGGCGCGGACCTGGTTCATGCGAGTGCGCATGGAGTCGAGCTCGTCGAGCCACAGCTTGGTCATGCCCGCATCTTCAAGGATCAGGCGGACCGCGGCCGCACCATGGTCGGGCGGCATCGACCAGGCCGCACGGGCCAGCGCGTGGCCGTTCGACAGCGCGGCACCCAGCTGCGCCGGGTCCGACACCATCACGTAAACCGCGCCCACACGGTCGCGGTACATGCCGAAGTTCTTGTCGCAGCTGTAGGCGATCAGCGCCTCGGGCACGGCCGCGAGCACGCAGCGTACGCCATAGGCGTCTTCTTCCATGCCCTTGCCCAGGCCCTGATAGGCCAGGTCAAGCACCGGCAGCACCTTGCGCGCGGCGATCAGGCCGGCGATTTCGTCCCAGTTCTCGTTCGAATAGTCGATGCCGGTCGGGTTGTGGCAGCAGCCATGCAGCAGAATCGCATCGCCCTCGCCCGCTTCGGCCAGCACGGCGCGCAGCGCGTCCATGTCGACTACGCCGTCCTTGGTCGCGTGGTTGAAGGTCTTCAGCTCGACACCCAGGTCAGCGAGGATCTGCGCATGGTTGGGCCAGCTCGGCACGCCCATGATGATTCGCTTCACGCCCGCGCGCTTGGCCAGCGCAACGGCCAGACGCACGCCGCCGGTGCCGCCCGGGGTCTGCATCCCGTCGATCCGGCCGCCCTTGGTGGGATCGTCCTTGCCGAACACATATGGCATCAGCGCGTGGACGAAGCCCATATCGCCTTCAGGGCCGAGGTAGGCCTTGGAATCCTGCGTTTCGAGCAGCTTCTTCTCCGCCGCCTTGATCGCCGCGAACACCGGCGTGTCGCCCTGGCCGTTACGATAGACGCCCACGCCAAGGTCGATCTTGTCGACGCGCGGGTCTTCGTTGTGAAGCTTGATCAGCGCAAGCAGCGCATCGGCGGGCTGTTGTTCGAGGTTGTTCAGCATAGCGCCGGGCGATTACCCTTGGTCGCCGCAAGGGGCAAGACTTCTTGTTTGCACCGGCTCGGTCCCGCGGAAAACCGCATCGTCGCGACATGCTTGCGCGCCTGTGCCTTGCGCGTGTAGGGCGGCTGGCATGGAATCCCCCTTTGCCAGCATGCTGCCGCGCCCCGCGCTGCCCGATACGTTCAAATCCGCGATCCTGCGGGGCATCAAGGGCAAGTGCCCGCGCTGCGGCGAGGCAAAGCTGTTCGCCCGCTTTCTGAAGCCGGTCGCCTGCTGCCCCGCCTGTGGTCAGGACTGGACCTTGCACCGGGCCGATGATTTTCCGCCCTACGTCTCGATCATCATCACCGGCCACGTCATGGCCCCGGTGATCATCGAACTGGCCGGGAATACCAATTGGCCGATGTGGTTGAAGCTGGCGGTCTGCGTGGCGATTGCCACGGTGCTGATGATTGGCCTGCTGCAACCCGCCAAGGGCGGCATCATCGCGTTGCAATGGTGGAACGGGATGCACGAATTCAAGCCGGGCGGCCGTGACGAACTGGCTCGCGCGGCGGGCGGCGGGACCAGCGCCTGACGCGCGTGCCTAGGGCTCGATCATCCCCGAACGGATGAATTCGGCCTCGATCGCCTTCGCCGCAGCGGGATTGGTCTTGGCGATATGGTCTACCATCGCGCGGCCGGTGGCCTGCATCATGTCCGCCTCGAACGCCGGCGTACTGTAATTCGACCACCGCGCGTCGATGGCAGTCTTCTTCGGGCCAAGAGCCAGGATCTTCACGCCTAGCGGCGAAACGAAAAAGTCCATGATCGGCTTGCGCTGTTCGGGCGAAAGATCGCGCGCCGCGCGTACACCGGCATTGCTCAGATCGGTCTTTACGGCACGATCGGAAACCTGCTCCGTCGACACAGCATCCTGCGAAATCGCCTTGTAATCGGTCGAACGGTTGATCGAGCTGACAAAGGCTCGGACTTCGGGGCGGCGGAAGAACGCGGCTGCCTCCAGCGCATCCTCGGTGGTCAGGTTTTCCTGGTATAGCGCCGAAAGGTCGGCCCGGTAGGACGGGAGTATACTTTGCATGTGCCGCACCATTACGGGCTTCAGCGCCGCGCCGATCGCATCGATCAGGCCCGGGAAAGCCGCTTCCAGTTGTGCAAGGTCGGGATTGCCCTTCTGCATCGCCTGGAGCAAGGCGGATATCATCGTATCGACCTGGAACTCGATATCGTCGCCGGTAACCACGGCCGCGGCCAGTTCATCGCAAGCCGCCTTATGGGCCGCCTGATCCTTGGCTACGGTCGCCACAGGGGCAGGCGGCGGCGCGGCCAAAGCCGGGGTGCCAAGCAAAAGCATCGGCAGCATGGCGGTTCGCAGGTTCGTGTCGGGTCCTTGTCAGGCGCCCCGGCTGACCGGGGCCTGCGCGCCACGACTAAACCAGTCCGCTGCGACAAAAAACAGGAAATTCAGCTACAAGCCAGACAGCAGGTCAGAACGGCAGCCACTTCTGCTTGGTCGAAAACTTCATGTAGCCGGCATTGATGCCAAGCCGCAGTCCCACCCCCATGCGGATCGGGATCAGCACGATATCCCCGCGCCGCAGGTAGCTGGCCGTAAAGCCGCCAATCACATAGGCCTGACCCTCGCCGGCGGGGAAGCGCTTGTAGAGGTCGTCGGTGTTGTAGAGGTTGTAGACCAGCACGAAGGTATTGCCCACGTTAGCCCCGGCATCGAAACCGATCGATGGGCCCGTCCAGTAGACCGGACGCTGCCCTTCGACCTTGTGATAGAGCGTGCCCGAGCCATAGCGCAGCCCCACCACGAGCGCGCCGCCGCCTTCGCGCCCGACGATATAGGCGTTGGGTTCGCCCTGCTTCTTGAGCAGGTCCTGGATCATCTGGGCGAGCCCCTGCG
>NZ_JAYSBK010000120.1:0-8364 GCF_041915465.1 Novosphingobium sp.
CTAAGATGGCTGACGAAACCAACATTGAAGCCGAAGGCGTTGTTGCCGAAGTGGCTGCTGCCGCCCCCGAGGGTGGTGAGCGCGAAGGTCGCGGCCGTGGTCGCGGTCGTGGCGGCAATGACCGCGGCGGTGAACGTGGTGGCCGTGGCCGCCGTGACGACCGTCGTGGCCGCGGCGAGGAAGAAGGTGGCGAGGAGTTGATCGAAAAGCTCGTCCACATCAACCGCGTCTCGAAGACCGTGAAGGGTGGTAAGCGCTTCGGCTTCGCCGCGCTGGTCGTGGTCGGCGACGGCAAGGGCCGCGTTGGCTTTGGCCACGGCAAGGCTCGCGAAGTGCCGGAAGCCATCACCAAGGCGACCGCTTCGGCCAAGAAGAAGATGGTTCGCGTTCCGCTCAAGGAAGGCCGCACTCTGCACCATGACGGCAAGGGCCGTTTCGGCGCCGGTAAGGTCAATGTCCGTTCGGCCCCGGCCGGTACCGGCATCATCGCGGGCGGCCCGATGCGCGCTGTCTTCGAAAGCCTGGGCGTTGCAGACGTGGTGACCAAGTCGGTCGGCACCTCGAACCCCTACAACATGATCCGCGCCACCTTCGACGCGCTCGTCAACCAGACTTCGCCGAAGTCGGTTGCCCAGCGCCGCGGCAAGAAGGTTGCCGACCTGCTGGGTCGGGGCGGTGCCAGCGCGGCTGAGGCGGAAGTCGAAGCCGCCGCGATCACGGAGTAAGCAACATGGCGAAGATCAAGATCAAGCAGATCGGTTCGCCGATTCGTCGCCCGGAAAGCCAGAAGAAGATTCTGATCGGCCTGGGCCTTGGCAAGATGCACCGCGTCGTCGAGGTGGAAGACACCGCCGAAGTGCGTGGCGCCATCGCCAAGCTGCCGCACATGGTTGCGGTGGTCGACTGAGCTTCGGCACGGTCAAACCAATACGAAAGGCCCTGGAGCGATCCGGGGCCTTTTGGCTTTAAATCGATCCTCCGGAAATGCCCGGCGCGCGCTGGTGCGGGGCGGCACAAATGGGGGTGACATCACGGGGCGCTTGGCCTAAGGGCCGCCCTTCCTATCAGCGCGACAAAAGCGAAAGCGAGTGCAACTTATGAAACTGAATGACATCCGCGACAACCAGGGTGCCCGCAAGGGCCGCATGCGCGTCGGGCGCGGTATCGGCTCGGGTAAGGGCAAGACCGCAGGCCGCGGCCAGAAGGGCGCCAAGGCGCGTTCGGGCGTTTCGGTCAACGGCTTTGAAGGCGGTCAGATGCCGCTGCACATGCGCATCCCGAAGCGCGGCTTCAACAACATCTTCGCCAAGGACTTCGCGGAAGTGAACCTCGGCATGGTTCAGAAAGCGATCGACGCCGGCAAGCTCGACATCAAGGCTGACGTCGATCACGCCGCGCTCAAGGCCGCTGGCCTGGCCCGCGGTGGCAAGGACGGCGTGCGCCTGCTCGGCAAGGGCGAACTGACCGCCAAGGTCAAGTTCGTGGTCGATGGCGTCTCGGCCGGGGCCAAGGCTGCCGTCGAAAAGGCGGGCGGTTCGGTCGAGCTTCCTGCCGCACAGCCGAGCGAGCAGGAAAAGAAGACCGCGCGCCGCGAAGCAAACAAGGCCGCCAAGTAATCGAAGTTCATGATCCTCGCGGCCGGTCATGCCGGTTGCGGGGATTGTGCATATGGGGGGTTCGACATCGCGGCTTCGTCCCTATATGGGGCTGAGACGCGGTTCGTAGCGGACCCAAAGCAAGGCTTCATTTCCCGATGGCATCACGCGCCGATAATATCGCGAGCAATCTCAGTCTCGCCAACTTCTCGAAGGCGACCGAGCTCAAGAACCGCATCTGGTTCACTGTCGGCGCACTGATCGTGTTCCGCTTCCTCAGCTTCGTTCCGCTGCCGGGGGTCAATCCCCTGATCCTGTCGGAGCTTTACAAGCAGACCCAGGGCGGGATTCTCGACATCCTCAACACCTTTTCGGGCGGCAGCCTGCAGCGCATGAGCCTCATCGCGCTCGGCGTCATGCCCTACATCACGGCCTCGATCGTGGTGCAGCTCGCCGCTTCGCTCCATCCGGCGCTCGCCGCGCTGAAGAAGGAAGGCGAAAGCGGGCGCAAGAAGCTCAACCAGTACACCCGCTATGGCGCGGTGTTCCTGACCGCGATCCAGGGCTACTTCGTCGCTACCGGGCTTGAAGCCTATGGCGCGTCGAGCGGCCTGCAGGCCGTCGTCATGCCTGGTATCGGCTTCCGTATCGGTGCAGTGATCAGCCTGATCGGCGGGACCATGTTCCTGCTGTGGCTGGGCGAACAGATCACCTCGCGCGGGATTGGCAACGGCACCTCGCTGATCATCATGGCCGGGATCGTGGCACAGATGCCTTCGTTCATTGGCAACCTGATGACCGGCTACAGCGCCGGTTCGGTTCCGGGCTATGAAATCGGGGGCCTCGTGCTCCTGCTGGTCACGCTGATCCTGGGCATCTGCTTCATGGAGCGCGCCACGCGGCGCCTGCTGATCCAGTATCCCAAGCGGGCGAGCCAGAACGGCATGATGCAGGCCGATCGCAGCCACCTGCCGCTGAAGATCAATACCGCAGGCGTGATCCCGCCGATCTTTGCCAGTTCGCTGCTGCTGCTGCCGCTGACCATCAGCCAGTTTGCCGGCAATTCGGTGTCGCCTGACACCAAGATGGGCGCCTTCATTGTCTGGCTCAACCAGTACCTGGCGCATGGCAAGCCGGTTTACATGATCCTCTATGCGCTGGGCATCATGTTCTTCAGCTTCTTCTACACCGCGGTTGTCTTCAACCCGGAAGAAACGGCTGAGAACCTCAAGCGTAACGGCGGCTTCATCCCCGGCATCCGCCCGGGCAAGAGCACCGCGACTTACCTCGATTACGTGCTGACCCGCATCACGGTGATCGGTGCGATCTATATTACGATCGTCTGCGTCGTGCCCGAGTGGGTCATCGCGCAAACTGGCGTGCGCCTGTTCTTCGCCGGCGGCACCAGCCTGCTCATCGTGGTCAACGTCACGGTAGACACGATCACGCAGATCCAGTCGCACCTGCTGGCGCACCAGTATGGCGACCTGATCAAGAAGGCGAAGTTGAAGGGCCGCCTGCGCTAAGCGCGCGGGCGTCAAGGGAAACGGGGAACAGCCACGTGAACATCATCCTGCTTGGACCGCCGGGAGCGGGCAAGGGAACGCAGGCGCAGCGCCTCGTCGAAAAGTTCGGCATGCGCCAGCTTTCGACCGGCGACATGCTGCGCGCAGCCGTCAAGGCCGGTACGCCGGTCGGCCTTCAGGCCAAGGCGGTGATGGAACGCGGTGAGCTCGTTTCGGACGAGATCGTCTCGGCGCTGATCGGTGAAGAGCTTGACGCGATGGGCACCGAAGCCGGCGCGATCTTCGACGGCTATCCGCGTACTGCCGCCCAGGCGGAATCGCTCGATGGCATCCTCGCCGCGCGCGGCCGCAAACTTGACCATGTGATCGAACTGGACGTCGATGAGGACGCACTGGTTGAGCGCATCACCGGCCGCTTTACCTGCGCCAACTGCGGCAAGGGCTATCACGACAAGTTCGAGCAGCCCCGCCAGCTGGGTGTCTGCGACAAGTGCGGTTCGACCGAGTTCAAGCGCCGTCCCGACGATAATGAGGAAACCGTGCGCACTCGCATGGCCGAATATCGCGCCAAGACGGCTCCGATCCTGCCGATCTACGAAGCGCGCGGGATTGTCACCCGGGTCAACGGCATGGCCGAAATGGACCACGTGACGGCGGCTATCGAACGCATTATCAAGTCCTGACCCGGCGCCCCTTCGCGCGTCGGCCTATCAGTGTCGGCGTGAAGGGGAGGGCAGGTTTCATGCGCAGCAACGGTATTTTCGCAGGGCTTGCTCTGGCATGTGGCGTTCTGGTGTCCGCTCCGGCGGGCGCGGAAGTTGTCGATGCGACGGATGCCGGTTTCACAATCAAGTTCGTCGGTGAAACGAGCGCTGGCAAGGACGATGCCTGGCGCATGCTGATCGCGCCGGCCAAGTGGTGGTCGAGCGAACACACCTATTCAGGCGATGCTGCCAACCTCTATATCGATGCCCAGGCGACGGGCTGCTTCTGCGAGAAGCTTCCCAAGCCTGCCGATGCGCCCGAAGGTCAGCGGATGGGCAGTGTCGAGCACATGCACGTGATCTACGCCGATCCGCAGCGCGGCGTCCTGCGCCTGTCTGGCGGGCTGGGTCCGCTGCAGGGCGAGGCGGCCAGCGGCACGCTGACGATCACGCTGAAGCCGAGCGAACGCGGCACGACGATCACCTGGGTCTACACGGTCGGCGGCTATATGCAGGCGAAGCCGCAGGACATCGCGCCGATGGTCGACAAGGTGCTTGGTGAACAGGCCGATAGTCTGGCGACCAAGCTTGGCAAGCCCGCCACGCCTGAAGGCGCGGACGAGGACGGAGCTGCGCAGGTAGATGAGAAGGGCAAGGCCGAGTAGGCTGTCCCTAGGCTTTGCCGCCTTTGACCTTGGCGCGCTTTCAGGTTAAGCGTTTGCGCATAGGTTGCGGTTCGCGGTGGCGAACAGGGCGACGATTTCGATTGCATTTGGCGAAGGCGTTGACAGCGGACGCGAATCGCCCTAATCGCGCGCTTCACTCGAAAGAACGGGTCAGTCCGGCAGGCGTAGGCTTTGGTGCTCGCCAACCGGACTTTTTTGCCGTTCTGAGCGGGTGAAGCGTTGAGATGGAGGGCCGCATTCGCTGCCTTCTGTGGAGCATGGAGAAGTAAGTGGCTCGTATTGCCGGGGTAAATATCCCCACCAACAAGCGCGTTATCATCGCGCTCACCTATATCCACGGTATCGGCGCCCACAAGGCGAAGCAGATCGCCGACAAGCTGGGTATCGATCACACCCGTCGTGTTCAGGACCTGACCGACCAGGAAGTGCTGCACATCCGCGAAGCGATCGACGCAGAACACACCGTTGAAGGTGACCTGCGCCGCGAAACCGCGATGAACATCAAGCGCCTGATGGACCTGGCCTGCTATCGCGGCCTGCGTCACCGCAAGGGCCTGCCCGTTCGCGGCCAGCGCACCCACACGAACGCCCGCACCCGCAAGGGTAAGGCGAAGCCCATCGCCGGCAAGAAGAAGTAAGCGGCTGCCTTTGGCAGAGCGCTATTCTTTCCCGATACTCGACAGGATATTAAACAATGGCACGCGAACCCCAGCGCATTAAGCGCCGCGAGCGGAAGAACATCACGAGCGGCATCGCCCACGTGAATGCCAGCTTCAACAACACCATGATCACCATCACCGACGCCCAGGGCAATGCCATCAGCTGGTCCTCGGCCGGGATGATGGGCTTCAAGGGCAGCCGCAAGTCGACCCCCTATGCCGCTCAGGTGGCTGCGGACGACGCCGGCAAGAAGGCCGCCGAACACGGCGTGCGCACCCTTGAAGTCGAAGTGAAGGGCCCCGGTTCGGGCCGTGAGAGCGCGCTGCGCGCCCTCCAGGCCGTCGGCTTCACCATCACTTCGATCCGCGACGTCACGCCGATCCCGCACAACGGTGTGCGGCCTTCGAAGCGTCGCCGCGTCTGATCGAGTCCTTCGTGGCGGGGCGTTCGCCTCGTCACTGTTTCGGATTGGCCGCGGTTCCTGACAAGGAGCAGCGGCCTTCCCGCCAGAAATAACCCCAGGGGAAGTCCATGACTGTCAACATCAAGAACTGGCAGGAACTCAAGAAGCCCAACACCCTCGAGGTGAAGTCGGGCAACGACCCCAAGCGCCGCGCGACCTTCGTCGCCGAGCCGCTCGAGCGTGGCTTCGGCCTCACGCTCGGCAATGCGCTGCGCCGCGTGCTGCTCTCCTCGCTGCAGGGCGCCGCGATCACGTCGATCAAGATCGAAAACGTGCTGCACGAATTCAGCAGCCTGGCCGGTGTGCGTGAAGACGTCACCGACATCGTGCTGAACGTGAAGCAGATCGCCCTCAAGATGCAGGGCGAAGGCCCCAAGCGCCTCCAGCTCTCGGCCACCGGCCCGGGCGAGGTCAAGGCCGGCGACATCGCCGTCTCGGGTGACATCGAGGTCATGAACAAGGACCTCGTGATCTGCCACCTCGACGAAGGTGCGACGCTCAACATGGAACTGACCGCCGATACCGGCAAGGGCTATGTCCCGGCCGTGTCGAACCGTCCGGTCGACGCGCCGATCGGGCTGATCCCGGTCGACTCGCTCTACTCGCCGGTGCGCCAGGTCAGCTACAAGGTCGACAACGCCCGTATCGGCCAGGAGCTTGACTACGACAAGCTGAGCCTTTCGGTGGAAACCGACGGCACCGTCACGCCGGAAGACGCGGTTGCCTATGCCGCCCGCATCCTGCAGGACCAGCTCGCGCTGTTCGTCCACTTCGAGGACGCGCTGCCGGTAGGCGGTTCGCCGATGATCGGCATGGCCGCTCCGGCCGCCGAAGAAGGCGACACCAACCAGCTCAACCGCTACCTCCTCAAGAAGGTGGACGAGCTGGAACTGTCGGTCCGTTCGGCCAACTGCCTCAAGAACGACAATATCATCTACATCGGCGACCTGGTTCAGAAGACCGAGGCCGAGATGCTTCGCACGCCGAACTTCGGCCGCAAGTCGCTCAACGAGATCAAGGAAGTCCTGAGCTCGATGGGCCTGCGCCTCGGCATGGACATCCCGGGCTGGCCGCCGGAAAACATCGAAGAAATGGCCAAGAAGCTCGAGCAGGAACTGCTCGGCTAAGCCACCAACCGGTGCTTTGCAAATTTGGCGGGGCCGTCCATCTGGACGGCCCCGTTTGCATTGACCGTTCAAGGCGTTATGAAGCCTTCAGGCAATAATCGCTCGGGGGCGGGAGATGCGGACACCGAGGGAAGGCAAGCTGGCCGGACTGCTTTGTGCGGCGCTGATCCTTGTGCAGTTGGCGGGTTGCTCGGCTTCGCCGCCGCCTCCAGCCCCTGTTTCAACCGGGGCGTTTCCGATGTCGCCTCCTCCGCCACCCCCACCCCCACCGCCTCCGCCGCCACCTCCGCCGCCACCACCGCCACCGCCTCCTCCGCCCGAGCCGGGGTGCAGCGCGCCCTCGGCATGCGCCGGAGGCCGGGTAAGTTCGGCGGCTCCGGGAGGCACCGCATCGGGGAACCTTGTGGGTTCAACCGCTGCCGCGCCTTCGGCAGCGCCGCAAGGCGACGCGCGCGATGCGGTGATTGCTCGCGAAGTGAGCGGATTCCGGTTGTTCGACGTGCTGTTCAACCAGCCGACTCTGCTTCCCTACCGGCAGCAGACCCTGATCCGGTTCGTGGTTGCCTCGCACGATCTCGCCCAGGCCAAGGCCGAACTGAGCGATACGACCGGCGCGGTGCAGGCGGACAAGGCGGTCTTTGGCCGGCAGGTGCGCGCCGAATTGACCGGGCCGGGGGACGATGTCGAAATACAGGCGGTCGGCACAGCTGTGCGCGATATCAGCACGGTCGCCAATACCACTTACGACTGGTACGTGACGCCCAAGACAACCGGAACCTTCAAGCTGACCTTGCGGCTCTACAACCGGGTCTACGATGGCAATCAGTGGATCGAGGTGCAGGGCAGCCGTTCGTGAAGGAATTCCAGGTCAGCGTCTCGGCAACGCAGCGGCTGGCCTTGCTGCTGTCCGAGATCAATGGCTGGCTCGCCCTGGTCGGCAGTTCGCTGCTTGCCTTTCTGGGTGTTACCTTCTCCAAGGCGAAGGCCCGCATTGCCAAGGCCAAGCCAACCGAGGCCAAATAGCCCGAGATAGGCGCCCGTTGCGTCTCGCGGCTTGACAAGTGCTCCGGTTTCCGCTTTTGGGCGGCGCTTCGGCGGTCGGCATTCGGCCCCGCCTGGATCGGGCTACCTTACACGGGCCCCCTACGAACGAAGGAAAGATACATGCGTCATAAGTACGGCGGTCGTAAGCTGAACCGCACCTCGTCGCACCGCACCGCGATGTTCCGCAACATGGCGGCCGCGCTGATCAAGCACGAGCAGATCACCACCACGCTGCCCAAGGCGCGCGAACTGCGTCCCTACGTCGAAAAGCTGATCACGCTGGCGAAGCACGGCGGCCTTTCGAACCGCCGTCTGGCCCACGCCCGCCTGCTCGACGATGCGCAGCTGGTAAAGCTGTTCGACGTTCTGGCCGCACGCTATGCCAATCGCGCCGGTGGTTACACCCGCGTGATCAAGGCCGGCATCCGCGCGTCGGACGCTGCTCCGCTCGCCGTGATCGAGCTGGTTGACCGCGACACCTCGGCCAAGGGTCAGGATTCGGGCCCGGTCTTCAGCGAAGACGCCGAATAAGCCATTCGATCCCTTCGCGGGGTCAATT
>NZ_JAYSBK010000121.1:0-8166 GCF_041915465.1 Novosphingobium sp.
GCAAGCGCCGTGCATCGCTATGCACATGTTGCGGGGATCTGTTGTGCACTGTTGCATCGCAGCATCGAACCGGCTTTAACAGCACTGCAACAGGGACTGGTTAGAACAACAGCAATGACAAGCACTTCCCCCCGCAAGCCGATCAAGAAAGCCGTGTTTCCCGTCGCCGGGATGGGCACCCGGTTTCTTCCTGCGACCAAGGCGATCCCGAAGGAAATGCTGCCGATCATTGACCGGCCGCTGATCCAGTATGCCGTTGACGAGGCGCGCGAGGCCGGGATCGAACAGCTGATCTTCGTGACCGGGCGGGGCAAGACCGCGATCGTCGAACATTTCGATCACGCCTTCGAACTTGAAACCACCATGACCGAGCGCGCCAAGTCGCTCGAAATCCTGGAGCCGACGCGGATCCAACCCGGCAACCTGGTTGCCGTGCGCCAGCAGGTGCCACTGGGGCTGGGCCACGCGATCTGGTGCGCGCGCGCGATCGTGGGGGATGAACCCTTCGCGATCTTCCTGCCCGACGAACTGATGATCGGCAAACCCGGCTGCATGAAGCAGATGGTCGAGGCCTATAACGAGGTTGGCGGGAACCTCATCTCGGTGCTCGAAGTGCCGGAAGACGAAGTCTCCAGCTACGGTGTGATTGCACCGGGCGAGCGAAAGGGCGCGCTGACCGAGGTCAAGGGCCTGGTCGAAAAGCCCAAGCGGGAAGATGCGCCTTCCAACCTGATCATCTCGGGCCGCTATATCCTCCAGCCCGAAGTCATGCGGGTGCTCGAGGGGCAGGAAAAGGGCGCGGGCGGCGAGATCCAGCTGACCGATGCAATGGCCCGGATGATCGGGAGCCAGCCGTTCCATGCCGTGACCTTTGCGGGCAAGCGCTATGACTGCGGCTCGAAGACCGGGTTTATCGAGGCGACGCTGGCGATTGCCCTGCAACGCGAGGATATCGCCGACGAAGTGCGCGAGATCGCCAAGCGGCTACTGGCCGAATAGGACGCAACTGCCCTTGCCCTGAGGCCCCACCTGCCTAGAGTGCGCGGGGACAGAACAATCAGGGAAGGATCAGGGCCAGTGCCAGCACTCGAATACGCCGTTTCGGAGCATATCGCGACGATCACGCTCAACCGTCCGGAACGGATGAACACGATCTCACGCGAGATGCTCGACGAACTGACCCAGACGCTGGTGCGCGCCAATCAGGACAAGGACGTGCGGGTGATCGTGCTGACCGGCACGGGCCGTGCGTTCTGCGCCGGGCTCGATCTCAACGAGGCGTCGAGCGGCGAGGGGATCGGCGGGCAGGGCAGCTTTGCCGACACGCTCGATCTGCGCAATACGCCGCCGACCGTGCTGTTCGAGATCGACAAGCCGGTGATCTGTGCATTGAACGGTTCGGCCGCCGGTTACGGCATGGATCTGGCGCTGGGCTGCGATATCCGCATCATGGCCGACAATGCCAAGCTTGCCGCCGCCTTCGTGAAGCGCGGCGTGGTGCCCGAATCAGGCGGTACCTGGTTCCTGCCGCGCATGCTGGGCTGGGCCAAGGCGAGCGAGATCATCTTCACCGGCCGCACTCTTTCGGCAGAAGATTGCCTTGCCGAGGGCCTTGCCAACCGGGTTGTCCCCGCCGATGCCGTGGCCGCCGAGGCGCGCGCGCTGGCGCTCGAAATCGCCGCCAACGCGCCGATGGCGGTGCGCGCATCGAAGCGAATGATGCGCATGGGGCTGGACGAGCCGTTCCCCACCCACGTCCAGCACGTTTACCTGCAGCTCCTCCCGCTGTTCGCGAGCGCGGATTTCAAGGAAGGCGTAACCTCGTTCCTTGAAAAGCGTCCCGCGCGCTTCACCGGGCGCTAGGGCTGACGGCATGGACCGGCGGCAGGCACTTCGTCCCGAACAGCGCAGCGGCCTGTGGCTGACCGCGCTGGTGATCGGCGGGGTGGTGCTGTGTGCGCTGATCGTCCAGCCGTTCATGCCGGCGCTGGTCTGGGCTGTGGTGCTGGCGCTGCTGGCCAGTCCGCTTGAGCGGCGGCTGCGCAGTCTGCTGGGCGGACAGGCCTGGGCCAGTGCGACGCTCGGCGTGGTGGCCGTGGCGGTTGCGATCATCGCGCCGATGCTGTTCGTGTTCGATGCTCTGGTACGCGAACTGCTGGGCGGGGCGGTGCTGGCCAACGAGATCCTGTCGGAAACGCACTGGCAGTCGGTCGCCCGCAGCCAGAAATGGCTGGCTCCTGCGGTCAAGTGGGCCACGGCCAATGTCGATTTCGGCCTGGTGCTGCAGTCGGTTGCGGCGCGCGTCGGCGGGTGGGGCGAAAGCCTGATCCAGGGTTCGGTCAATGGCATCGTCACGCTGCTGCTGACGCTCTATTTCCTGTTCTACCTGCTGCGCGACGGGCCGCGGTTCCGCAGCGGGCTCGCCACGATCCTGCCGCTGACCCGCACCGAGTTCGACCGCCTGTCCGAAACGGTCGGCAATACGATCTATGCCGCGTTCTACGGCACGGTCGCCGTGTCGCTGTTGCAGGGCGCGCTGGCCGGGCTGATGTTCTGGTGGCTCGATCTACCCAGCCCGGCCTTCTGGGGGATCATCATGGGCGTACTGGCGATCGTGCCGTTCCTTGGCGCCTTCGTGGTCTGGGCACCGACCGCGCTCGCCCTCGCGATTGGCGGCGATTTCGCATCAGCGATCATCCTGACGCTGTGGGGCGTGCTGGTGGTCGGCCTGATCGACAATATCATCTACCCGGTGCTGGTCGGCAAACGGCTTGAAATGCACTCGCTTGTTTCGTTCGTGGCAATTGTCGGCGGGCTGGCGCTGTTCGGGGCGCATGGGGTGGTGCTTGGCCCGGTCTGCGTCGCGGCGACCTGGACGCTCCATACCATCTGGCGCGAACGCCGTGCGGCTGCGCTGGCGGCAAGCCAAGCCTAATCGACGATAATGATCGGCGGGGCGTCTTGTTCTTCCACCCGTTTGCACCTTTGTTGCGGTGCGCGCTGGCGTTCCAAAAGACGCGCATAGCCTTGTTTGAACTGGCTATCGAGAATGCCCAGAATGTCGCGCGGGAGCGTGTCTTGTGCGGCAACTCCCGTTGAAACGCGGTAGGCCGTGATTTCGAAATCGCCGGGTGATTGCAGGAGCTTTTCCTGCACATCGGGATAAAGGACGAGCAAGGTGCTTCTGGTCGACCAGTCGCGAAAGACGTGGTTGCCAACCCGAGCCTGACCCGCCTCGTCGTATTTGCTCTCCCAAGGTCCGTTCCCTATCCGGCGAGTGTAGCTGCCGCTGCCCCAGGGACTGGCCATGGTGAAGTAGAGCGGAAGGCGCTCTGTTCCTCCCTTGGTGATGCCGAGCTGCAGAAAATCGTAGTGATCCGTTCTCCAAAGCGCGCCGATCGGCCCGTCGAACGTGCCGGGAACGCCCCAGAACAGCTGGAATTCGATCCCGCCTGCCAGTTTGCGGTTATAGGACATCAGTCTGCCATCGCCGCTGATCGAATAGAGCTCCGTGTCTGTTTTCCAGATCTCGTCGTCGCAGACAAAGCGCAGGTATTTTTGTTCCTCGCTTTGCTCGACCGGGGTGCAGAACTTTGCGGGATCTGCCATGCGCGCGGGCAGTTCCTCGCGCAGCAACGCAATGAATGGCGCCGCCACTTCGGCCGACATGGCCGGGCTGTAAAGCACGCCTTCGCCACCCACCGGCTGCCCACTGCGCGTCACCAGTTGGCTGACGCGAATCTCGCCCAGATCATAGGTGGTAGCCGCCATGCAGACATGGGTGCCGCGCGGGGCCTTGGCAGCGGCGGGCTGTGACAGGGCGAGTGCTGCCGCAGTTACTGCGGCGCCAGCGGCCAAGGTCCCTGTCCGGCGTGCCTTCATTCCCCAAGGAAAGCACGTCGGACAAGCTCAGATCAAATCAATTCGCGGTAAAGCGGATCGGCAAGGTCTTGAGACCGCCCACGAAAGTGCTCTTGGCGCGCAGCGGCTGACCGGCCAGCTCCACGCTTTCCAGCCGGTCGAGCAGCGCCTCGATCAGGATCCGCATTTCGAGCCGCGCCAGGTGCAGGCCCAGGCACTGGTGCGCGCCCGCGCCGAAGGCGGCGTGGCGGTTCGCATCGCGCGCGGCGTCGAACTTGCGCGGTTCATCGAACTGCGCGGGATCGTGGTTCGCGGCAACGTAGTTGAGCATCAGCCAGTCACCGGCCTTGATCTGCACGCCGCCCAGTTCGACGTCCTTCGATGCGGTGCGCATGAAGTGCTGCACCGGGGTGGTCCAGCGGATCGCTTCCTCGACGATGCCGGGAACCAGGCTGCGATCGGCCTTCACGCGGGCGAACTGCTGCGGATCCTGCGCCAGCGCCAGCATCGCCCCGGCGGTCGAGGCCGAAGTGGTGTCGTGTCCGGCGGCAGCGACGATGATGTAGTAACCGGCGAGATCGCGCGGGGTGATCGGTTCGCCGTCGATCACCGCATTGGCGAGGATAGTTGCCACATCGCTGGTCGGATTGGCGCGGCGCTGGGCGGCCAGGCCTTCGAAATAGGCCTCGAAATCGGCCACCGCGCCGCGCACGATCTGGAAGATTTGTTCGGGGGTGAGGTCGGCCATGCCCGATTTGTTGAGGTCTTCGTCCTGCCCGCCGAACATCTGCTGGGTCAGGAACAGCATCCGGGGTTCATCCTCTTCCGGCACGCCAAGAATCTGCATAACCACGTGGAGCGGATAGGGGGCCGACACCAGCGGCACAAAGTCCGCTTCCGGTCCGGCGGCAACCAGACGGTCGACAGTCTTCTTCGCCAGCGCACGGATGTCGGCCTCGATCGTGCGCAGGTTCTTGGGCATGAACCATTCCTGCGTCAGACGGCGCAGCTTGGGGTGCTTGGGCGCATCGAGCACCACCAGCGAGGAGACGAGGTTGGGGCTTTCCTCGCCCTGCTGCGCGGTGATCTGGCGGGCGAACTGCTCGCCGGTCTTGTTGGTGAACACCGTCGCGCGCGGGGCATTGAGGAAAGTCGCGTTATCCTTGCTGACCTTCATCACCTCGTCATAGCCCGTCACCAGCCAGAACGGGTCGTGATCGCCGCTGGGGCTTTCGATCCGGGTCACCGGGCTGACGGCGCGCAGCTCGTCGAACAGGTCGAGCAGCGGATCCCAGTCGGCATAGGACTTGGGATCGATCACGGCGAGAGCGGCCTCGGGCGAGGCGATGGGGGCGTTCATTGCGGTTCTCCCGGCCCGGCGCTCTCAGGCGCCTGGGCCATGCTTGTCGATCAGGTCAGGAGGCTGCCTGCGCAGCCTCGTAAGCGGCCTTGTATTCGTCGCGCAGCAGCCGCTTGTAGAGCTTGCCGGTCTGTTCGCGCGGCAGCTCTTCGCGAAAGTCGATCTGGCGCGGCATCTTCACGCCCGACAACTGCGGACGCAGATAGGCGGTCAGCTCGTCGGCAAGCTCGGGGCCGGCATCGGCCATGTTCGCCGGCTGGACCACGGCGACAACGCGTTCGCCAAAATCCGGGTCCGGCGCGCCGATCACGGCGGCGTCGGCCACCTTGGGGTGCAGCACCAGCAGGTTCTCGATTTCCTGTGGGTAGATGTTGACCCCGCCCGAGATGATCATGAAGCTCTTGCGGTCGGTCAGGAAGACATAGCCTTCCTCATCCTCGATCCCGACGTCGCCCAGGCTCGACCAGCCATGCTTGTTCCGGCTTTCCGCGGTCTTGACCGGATCGTTGTGGTATTCGAACGGCACGGCGTCTTCGGCGGGTTCGAAGAAGATCTGGCCTTCGGTGCCGCGCGGCACTTCATCGCCGTTTTCGTCGCAGACGCGCACCGTGCCGGTCAGCGCGCGGCCGACCGAGCCGGGGCGCTCCAGCCATTCGGCGCTGGTGATGAAGGTGAAGCCGTTGCCTTCGGTCCCGGCGTAATATTCGTAGAGTACCGGGCCCCACCATTCGATCATCGCATGCTTGACCGGCACCGGGCAGGGCGCGGCGGCGTGGATCGCGCACTTGAGGCTCGAGACGTCGTACTTCTTGCGCACGTCTTCATCGAGCTTGAGCATGCGGACAAAGTGGGTCGGCACCCACTGGCTGTCGGTGACCTTGTACTTTTCGATCAATTGCAGCGCGTGTTCCGGATCGAACTTTTCCATCACCACCACGGTGCCGCCAAGCTTGTGGACGGTCATGCACCAGCGCAAGGGCGCGGCGTGATAGAGCGGAGCGGGCGAGAGGTAGACGGCATCGCCCTGGATCCCGAAGGCCATGTTGGCAAGGCCGACCAGCGAGTTCATCTGCGCGATATCGGGATCGACCGGCAGCGGAATCTTGACGCCCTTGGGCTTGCCGGTGGTGCCCGAGGAATAGAGCATGTCGACCCCCGCACGCTGGTCCGCGATCGGGGTGTCGGGCATGGCGGCAAGGGCGTCTTCGGCGCTCAGCGCGCCGGGCGTGTCAAAGCGCACTTGCGGCACGTCGGGGGCCAAGCCGGCGACTTCGTCAAGCGTTGCGCCAAGGTAGGCCGAGCCGAACAGCAGCTTTGCGCCGCTGTCACCCAGGATGTAGGCGATTTCGGGCGGGGTCAGGCGGCTTGAGATGCACACGAAATGGACGCCCGCGCGCTGCGCGCCCCAGGCCACGCCGAAATACCAGGGGTGGTTTTCCATGCAGATTGCAATGGTCTCGCCAATCCCGATGCCCTTTGAGCGGATCAGCTGGGCAACCTGGTTCGAACGCTTGTCGAGTTCACGGTAAGTGATCGTCTCGCCGCTCGACGCCATGATTACGGCGGGCTTGTCGGCATTGGTCCGGGCGTGGACTGAAGGGTGCATCGGTTCTCTCTCTCCAACGCGGCCGCGTGATGGCCTGCTTTGGCAAGGTGTTTAACCGAACGATTAAATGGCCGCAAAAGAAAAAGCGGTGCGAATGCAGGCTCCGTGCAAAAATGCGCGCAAGAATCTGCAAACAGAAACGGGCGACGGTTTCCCGTCGCCCGTTTTCCAGCATCCTCCCGAAGCTGGTGCCGGCCCGGATCTTTCGTCCGGTGCGCGGATTTCGATCTTGTCTGCCTTATTCGTCTTCGCCGTCGCCCATCGCACTGGCGGCTTCGCCAGCCGGAAGCTTCGCGGTGCCGAGGCCCTGCAGGTAGGGGATCGGGTTGACGGCGGTGCCCGCGATGCGGACTTCGTAGTGCAGGTGCGGGCCGGTCGAGCGGCCGGTGGTGCCGACGTAACCGATCACGTCGCCCTTGTGAACGTACTGGCCGGCAGCGACGTTGAGACGCGAAAGGTGGCCGTAACGGGTTTCGATCTGGGCGCCATGCTCAATGCTGATGAACAGGCCGTAGCTTGAGAACCAGTCCGCGCGGCTGATGTAGCCGTCGGCGGTGGCGTAGACCGGGGTGCCGACCGGCTGGGCCAGGTCGATACCCTTGTGCTGGCGGCGGCCGCCCAGGATCGGGTGGGTGCGCATCCCGTAACCGCTGGTCAGCGCGGCGCCTTCAACCGGCATGCGCGACGGGATCGAAACGGTGGTGGGGCGCATGGTGGCCGAGGTCGGCACCGCGGCGAGCGAACCGGTGGCCGGCGTCACCAGCGAAGGCATCACGGAGTTGGCGGCAGCGGGATCGGTCCAGCCAGCGTAGAGGCTGCGGAATTCTTCATCGCCGGTCTGGGCGGGCTTGGCGCCCTGTGCGGCCCGGAGCGGTGCGGTGACGTCGGCGCTGGCGGCAGCGCTGTTGGCCAGGGCGGGATTTCCGAAAGCCAGGGCGGCAAACGCGGCGAGAGCGCCAGCAGCCACCTTCATCTTGGCAAGGACTTCGATCGCGACCACTCAAAACCTACCTTAAATTTGCGACCCGGCGACCCAACGGGCCTGAAACCGAGTGTATGTCTGTTCGAGATGGTCGGCCCCCCGCCTTCTCTTGTTCATTGGTTAGACAGGTGGGCTTTCAACTTGCAACCCCGCCATAGAAGGAGAGCGATAGACCGGCTTCAAGGCGCGCCGAGTCGTTGAACGGTGGCTTAATGGCCCCGCGAAAGTGACGGGCAACCAAGGTTTTCCAATGATTCTCGGGGGATTCGCCGAGCCGGTTGCAGACTGCGGCGAAATGCATTGAACCGAACCGGACGTGGCGGATTTCGTCGTCAAGGATTCGTTGCAGGATTCGCG
>NZ_JAYSBK010000122.1:0-8157 GCF_041915465.1 Novosphingobium sp.
CCCCAAACCCAGGGCAAGATCGAGCGCTGGCACCAGACCCTGAAAAACCGCATCTTGCTGGAAAACTACTTCCTGCCCGGCGACCTCGAAGCCCACATCGAGACCTTCGTCGAGCACTACAATCACCAGCGATACCACGAGAGCCTGGCCAACGTGACGCCTGCCGACGCCTACTTCGGCAGGGCTCCGGCAATCATCAAACTGCGCGAAAGGATCAAGCGACAGACCATCGATCATCGGCGCTTGCAGCACCGCAAGTTCGCCGCCTAACATCAACCCCCTGACGAGGTCCGCACTCCGCTAATCTACGCCGCGAGTTGTGCCGAATGTTCTGACGACGGACAGTGTAGGTCGAGGCACGAGAGGCAAGGAAGAGGGCAACGCCTGCTATTTCTTCCGGTTCACCCACTCGGCCGAGCGGGTTCGACGCGCGGATCGCCTCGCCATGTTCCGATAGTGTCGCAGCCATCATCCGCGTCGCAAATGGGCCAGGGGCGATGGCGTTCACCAGGATACGTTCGGGGGCGAGGCGCTTCGCGAGATGCCGCGTCAGCATAATGCATCCAGCCTTAGATGCAGAGTAGGCATAGGTCTCCAGCGCCGGTGGCCGTAGGCCATTGACGGATGCCACGTTGATGATGCGCGCATAATCCGGTGCAGCCGCCGCTTCCCGCAAAGGAGCGAGCAGCGCCTGCGCAAGGAAGAACACCGCTTTTAGGTTCAGGTCCACGACCTTATCCCACCCAGCTTCAGAATAGTTGTCGAGATCTTCGCCCCAGGTGGCGCCGGCATTGTTGATGAGTATATCAAGCCGAGGTTCCTTGGCGCGATAGTCGCTGGCTAGTTGCCTCACGCCGGCCATGGTCCCAACATCAGCGGGCAATGCGTAGCACTTGCCGTTTCGGCTCAGCTCAGCTGCTAGCGAATTGCAAACCTCGGCTTTGCGAGAAGAGATGTAGACCTTCGCTCCGTTGTCGACGAAGGCGCGTGCGATCATTTCGCCTATCCCGGCTGATCCGCCGGTAATCAGCACCCTTTTGCCTTTAACCTCAAATATTTGCTCGACATTCATGGCGTGCACACCTCCCTTCCACGGTGGTGGCATCAGAAAATCCTGACGCCCATAATCAATTATTATCGATTATAAGCGTCTTGTGAATAGCGATCCAACTGATATCGCCCGACCGATCGCAAACCCTGTCACTAGTTTGTTGCCTGTAGGGCGTGACTTCTGAATGCGCACCTTTGCGGTCTCCCTGCAGTCGTGCATTCGTTGGCATAGCGATAAGCGTCAACGGCGTCTGCATCGCGGAACAAGCGGCGGCCTTCTGCTAGTGCGCTGAACCGGCGAACGACCAAGTTTTATCGCTCAAAGCTGATGACTTGCTTCGACACATTCTGTCGGCAGCATCTGACAGAAGCAGACGTTCGCTTTTGCTGATCTGAGTGACTAGGTCTGGGTCGGAACCTGCCTCAGCGGTGCGGATTCCGATGATCGCGCGCATGTATTCCGATCTGATGCCGCGCAGCGTTCCGATTTGATCGCGCGCAGGTAGAGCACCTGATCGTTGGTATCTATTCGCACTATGGTTTGGCGTTGGTCAAGCGGCGGCACGCTGAGCCAGGCGGCGCATGGATTCCCCCTCGAGTTCGAGCCTGTGGGCGTTGTGGACGAGACGATCGAGGATGGCATCGGCGTAGGTGGGATCGCCGATGAGATCGAACCAGCGCGCGATGGGAAGCTGGCTTGTGACCAGCGTTGAACGCCGACCATAGCGATCCTCGAGGATCTCCAGCAGATGATGGCGGGCATTGCCATCGAGCGGCTCAAGACCCCAGTCATCAAGGATGAGCAGGTCCATGCGGGCCAGGCTCTTCATCCGCGCAGCAATGCGGCCATCACCCTTTGCCAGCGACAGCTCATCGATCAGCCGCGGCAGCCGCGTGTAAAGGACCGACCGATTGTCACGGCAGGCCTGATGCCCGATGGCGCAGGCCAGCCAGCTTTTACCGACCCCTGCTGGCCCGATGATCGCGCAGTTTTCATGGGCACCGATCCAGTTGCCCTTGAGCAGCATCTCGAACAGCCGCCGGTCAAGCCCGCGTGTGCTGCGATAATCAACATCCTCAGGCACGGCATGATGGCGTAGTTTTGCCTGACGCAGCCGCAGGGCAAGGCGGCGGTCATTTCGCCATGTCGTCTCATGATCAAGCAACAGCGCCAACCATTCCGCATGGCTCAGGCTGGCGGCCTCGCCATTGCCATCGAGGTCGGCAAAGGCATGAGCCATGCCCGTCAGGCCAAGCTGGTTCAACTGATCAAGTGTAGGGTGTTTGAGCATCCTTGCTCCTTTCAGTGGTAGTATTGAGAGCCCCGGATATTGTCGTGCAGGATCGGCTCGCGCTCCGGGGCTTTGGACACGGGCACCTTGTCGAGCCCCTTTTCGAGGATCGATTTTACAGACGGATAATTGCGCGCGCCGATCTCCAGCGCGCGAAGCGCAGCCGCTTCAAGGCGCTCAGCGCCAAAACGCTTGCCCAGGCCAATGATCCCCAGGCACGAACGGTAGCCTTGCTCGGGATGCGGCCGGTCCTCGATGATGCGCTCCATCAGCAGCGACAGCATCGGGCCGATCCGGCCCGCCTCCTCCTGGATCTTTGCCGGTGTCCAGTCGAGATAGCGCCGGTGGCTCGACGGCATGTGCTCGGGCACGGTCGTGTGCCGACCATTGCCACTGCCGCGCATGTGCACCGCGATCCGCTCGCCGCCGAGGAAGATCTCCACGGTCCGGGCGGTGTAACGCGCCTCGACCTCCCGGCGCGCGTAGCGGTGCGGCACGGAGTAATGATGCTGCTCGACCGCGATATGGTAATCGAGCCCGACCCGGCAGCGCTTCCATTGCGCATGGACCCACGGCTCAGCCGGTAGCGGCTTCAGGTTCGGAGCATCGATCTCCTCGAACAGCTGTCGGCGCGTTCGGCCGAACTGGCGCAGCACACGGCGCTCATTCAGATCAGCAAGGCACTCGGTAATGGCAGTATTGAGCTCGGCCAGACTGTAAAAGATGCAATTGCGCAGACGGCCCAGCACCCAGCGCTCGACGATCCTGACACAGGCCTCAACCTTCGCCTTGTCCTTGGGCCTCCTCGGCCGCGCCGGCAGCACTGCCGTCCCGTAATGCCGAGCCATGTCCGTGTAGCTGCGGTTGATCATCGGATCGAAGTGGCAGGCCTTGATCACCGCGACCTTGGCATTGTCGGGAACCAGCAGCTGCGGCACCCCGCCGAAGAAGGCAAAGGCAGCATTGTGGGCCTCGGCCCAGTCGGCAAATTGCTCGGTCCAGGTCGCACACGCAAACGACAGGCTTGAGCCGCCCAGAACAGCGACGAACAAGTGCGCATCGCGGATCTCGCCGGTCCTGCGATCCACCACCACCGGCACCGTGTCGCCAGCGTAGTCAACGAACAGCTTCTCGCCGCCAGCATGGCTCTGGCGCATCACCAACGGCAGCCGGCCTTCCCAGCGCCGGAACAGGTCACACCATCGGCTGTAGCGATAGCCGTCAGGGTTCGCCGCGTAGTACTCCTCCCACAGGATCTGCAGCGTCACGTGCTTGCGCTTCAACTCACGCGCCACCACCGCCCAGTCGGGCTCCGGCAACTTGCGGCGCCCGGGCTTTACCCCTGGCACGCCGTAGAGCCGGGACTCCAGGTCGCTGTCCGTCATCTCAGGCTGCACCGGCCAAGTCAGCCCCGACCGACTGAACCGCCGAAGCGTATCCCGGACCGTCGTCGATCCGACCCCGACCCGCTCGCCAACTACCCGCGTCGAAAGCCCGCAGTCCAGGCTCAGACGCAAAATCTCGCGCACATGGCGCATCGCAACTCTCCTCGTCGGCATGCATTCCTCCAACCGCTGTCCGGCCGAAAGAATGCTCCAACGATCAGGTGAGCCTAACCTCAAACTGCGCGCCATCACCTCGGAATGCTGCGCGGATAATTCTCGGAACGCTGCGCGCCATCACCTCGGAACACCGCGCGCGATCAAATCGGAACACCGCGCGCGATCACCTCGGAATCCGCACTCAGCGGGGCACTGTCGGCTTTCGGTTAGCCAAGCCACCCTCAACCAAACTCTTGCGCCACCAGACCTAAACCCTCTGACACCGGAGCCATAGATATCCCGACCCCCGCGTCACGCGCATATGACGTCCAGTCGGAAAGCGCTGCACGCACGTCGTCTACGATGGAAGCCGTGCGCTTCGGCGAAACCCCATGGACCTTTGCGAGCTTCTCGACATGCTCGCGGGTTATGGTGCGGCCTTCGCCCAACACAGCCATGTAGTGCTCGCCGCCGGGACCGTTCGAGAAGGTGAGGTCGAAGGCCGGCGCGAGCCGCCAGTTCCCTTGGTCGTCCATCAGGTAGGCGTGCTGGCGAACATGGTCGTCACGGTTTCGCGCAAGCACGTTGAAGACCATGCGCCGGAAGGCCTGCTCGACGTCTGCCATGCTGTGGGTGATGGCCAAGGTCGCCTTCAGGAACCCGTCGTAGTCGACGCTGGGCATATGCGGCGACGCTTCAAGCGCTCCGCCGAGGCTGACCATGTGTAGCCGCTTGCCCGGTGCCAGTCGATCGAAGCGCCTTGTCGCGAAATGACCTGGACCGTTCGCCGACGGGATCAATCGCGTCTCTGCCATAACAATCCCTGCGGCGCGTGCCATCCGGGCGTAGGCCTCCTCCAATGGCCCGATATCGGCAGGGTCATTGGTCGCTGCAAACTTGACGATCCATTCCGCACCCGCGTTCTCGCTTCCCACTGCTGCGAGCTCGTCTCCGGCGGAAAGCTTGCCGTCTGCGTCGATCGCCACGTGAACTTTCGGCCGTGCTCCGCCTGAGCCGCCGCCCAGGCGTGCCAGCAGCGCTTCGAGCTCTGTCTCCTCGCCGAGCAGAACCTGGCGGGATTCATCAGCCAGAGCATCGAGATCGATGGTAAATGAAGCTTCGAACCCAAGCGTTTCGGGCTGGAAGACGAGGGCACCTCGACCCCTTGTGCCCACGAGGGCGAGCCGGTCGACCGCATCAAGGTCTTCGAACCGGTGACCCATCCTTTGAAGGCGCCGCTTCAACAGCAGCATGCCCCAGGCGTCGGGCAGGCAGTCCGACAGGAAACCGTGGAGGCCCTCGAACATTCGGCTGCGGGCAGGGTGCAGGCCGGGCTCAGCTGGATAGTGAAGCGGAGATATCCGAAGGCGCGCAGCGATGACCTCTGCCGACCATTCGAGCTGAGCCAGGCCCCCATCCATCGCCAGCCTGCCGACAGAACGCGGCGCTGCAGTCTCGTCGGTCAGCAGTCCAATCGCCAAAGGCGTTCCCGGAGCCAGCTTCATGACCCAATTCCGCCTGAGCGCCCGCTGGCACGCTGGCGCTGCCGCTTGGCTGCCTGGCGCTGCTGTGCAAGCAGTTCATCCATGCTGGTCGCCGGAACTTGAGGAAACAGCGCGACGATGCCCTCATCGCAGCGCAGTGCAATGGCAGCGCGAACAAGGTCTTCGATGGACGCCCTGCCTTCGGTCTCCATCCGCCGCCATGTTCTATGGGCCACGCCTGCTTTGGCAGCTGCCGCTTGCTGGGTAAGATCGAGGGCCAGGCGGCGGGCCTTGATCCGCATACCGAGGTGCGTCAGCTGATCTTGTAGAGTGAATAGCATTGGCCATATATGGCCGATATTCTACCTTTGGTCAAATTAATGGCCATATTTGGCCTACGAATCTCTCTTGCCGTGAGGCTGAAATCTCGGCCGCTTTTCCTAGCTGGACCTTGGTCTGCGCCCTTAGCGCAATTCCAGGCTTCGCGCTGTCGGGGCAGAAGGGGAGGGGGATGCTCTGATGCGCATCAGCATCAGGAGCAGCGCATGACCGATCTCTTCACCCAGTTCGACACCCGCCTTGATCAGGCCATCGATGAAATCGCGCAGGAGCTTGCCGGTGGATCGCTGACCAAGATGTCGCTCTTCGACGCAATGAAGCGCCTCTACGGTGGAAGTTCGGCTGAAGGTCGCTGGGCACAGCGCGATGCTTATGACCTCCTCGAAGCAGGGATGACCCGCCATCTGCTAGGCTTATCCCGTCCGGTGCGCCTGGACGACATCACCGCCCTGAGCCTTCTGGTTGAGCAACTGCCAACCCATACGGTCAGGAGCGAAGACCAGATTCGGTTTCAACAGTTCTCCACGCCCGCCGATCTTGCGGCACTCGCGACTGTCCTTGCGCAGCCCCGGCCAGACGACATCGTGCTGGAGCCGAGTGCGGGACATGGTGCGCTCGTGGCCAGCCTGCCGACAGTCAGACAGCTACACCTCAATGAGCTTGATCCCAAACGCCGTGAGAAACTCGCTCTGCTGTTCAAACATGCCAAGCTTACCGGGATCGACGGTGCGATGCTGGCTTCCGCGCTGGATCCTTCGCTGCGCCCCAGCCTGATTCTCATGAACCCCCCGTTCTCCCGTTCGGAGGGAAGGGGCGTCGATCAATTCGCTGCTGTCCGCCATCTGCGCGCCGCGCTCGGTCGATTGGCTCCTGGCGGCAGACTTGTCGCTATCATGCCGGACTGGTTCACCACCAGCGCTAGGCTCTCGAAAATCTATGACCAGACGTTCGAGAACTGCACGGTGCAAACAGCTTGCCGCCTTGCCAGGTGCTACCACAAGCAGGGGACCAGCGTGCCGGTTCGCCTCTACGTGATCGACAAGGTTCCCGGAAACATACGTTCCGCAATCCTCGCTCGATCGACTGTCGCCGAGATTGCCGAGGCAGTCACAGTCGTAAAGCGGGCAGCTTGCGACCCTTCAGCAATCTCCACACGGCAGCAGACCAAGCCCGGCACGCTTTTCAAGGCGATGCGCACAAGTGCAAAGCCGCCTGCGGCTAAGCCGCGCGTAATCGAAGCGCCATCGATATCGCCGCTTGTTTTTCGCAGCCTGGCAACGCCGCGCCCTCTGGGCGAGCAGGCCGGTGTCTATCTGCCCTACCGCCCGAGCCGGATCGACATCGATGGTGCAAAGGCGCACCCGACCCCGCTGGTGGAAAGTGTGGCCATGGGCTCCATACCAGCGCCGGTACCGGAATATTGCCCCAGCCTGCAGGGCCGCATCCTCAAAGAAAGCCTGCTTTCGGAAGCGCAGCTCGAGACGGTGATCTATGCCGGCAATGCCTGGCAGCAGTATCTGCCGGGCCTGTTCGTCCCGGCTGACGAAGGTGTCGCTCTCACTCTGGCCGAAGACGGACACAGCTACCGCAAGGGCTACTTCCTCGGTGATGGCACTGGCGCGGGCAAAGGCCGACAGATTGCCGCCTGCATTCTAGACAACTGGCTAGCCGGACGCCGCAAGGCGATCTGGGTATCCAAGAACGAGAGCCTGCTCGAAGATGCGCGCCGGGATTGGAGCGCGATCGGCGGGATGACTGCCGACATTCAACCGCTCTCCAGCTGGAAAATCGATCAGCCAGTGCCGTTCCGCGAGGGGATCCTCTTCGTCACGTACCCGACGCTGCGCAGTCAGAGGCAGGATGCGACCCGCCTGAAGCAATTGCTGGACTGGGCCGGGGCGGATTTCGAAGGTGTCATCGCCTTTGATGAGAGCCACGAAATGGGCGGGGTGGCAGGAGGCGAGGGCGCCCGCGGGAGCAAATCAGGTTCCCAGCAGGGCATCGCCGGCGTCATGCTCCAGAACCATCTGCCCAAGGCCCGCGTGCTCTATGCCTCGGCGACCGGGGCCTCTGAAGTCAACAATCTCGCCTATGCGGTTCGGCTCGGCCTTTGGGGACCAGGAACGGCGTTTGCCAACCGCGAGGATTTCATCAGCCAGATCAGGGCAGGTGGCATCGCTGCGATGGAGCTGGTGTCGCGCGACCTTAAGGCCCTTGGGCTTTACCAGGCACGGGCGCTGAGCTTTGCCGGGGTCGAGTACGAAATCCTCAAGCACGACCTGACGGCCCAGCAGATCGCTGTCTACGACACCTATGCGGATGCTTGGGCGATCTTATGCGCAGCTGCGCATAAGACCTGTTATCGCGAGGAAGCGGTAATGCGAAGGAACGCGGCTTAGGCGCGGGATTCCTAGGGCGCGGCACGAAGTTGCTGCGCATTATTTTGATTGC
>NZ_JAYSBK010000123.1:0-8147 GCF_041915465.1 Novosphingobium sp.
AGGTCTACCGCCTGTGGAGCGGGCCGGGCCTGAACGATCCCGACGCGCCCGCGCTCGACATCGGCCTGCGCGTGCTGGGCGGCCTCGCCTCGTCGCGGCTCGATAACGAACTGGTGCGCGGCAAGGGCGTGGCCGTTTCGGTCAGCGCCGGGGTGATGCAGTTCGAACAGGTTTCGACCCTGATGATCACGATGGAAATCAAGCCGGGGGTCGACCGCGCGACCGCCGAGCGCGAGTTCGATCGGGTGATCGACCAGTTCATCGCCGAAGGGCCGACCGAGGACGAACTGCGCCGCGCGGCGACCACCACGGTCGCCTCGCAGATCGGCGGGCTCGAACAGGTTGGCGGCTTTTCCGGCAAGGGTGCGCAGCTTGCCGAAGGGCTGCTCTATTCGGGCGATCCGCTGCAGATCAAGAAGGACCTCACCCGGATCGCCGCGCTGACCCCGGCCGACGTTCAGAGCGCGGTGCAGCGCTGGCTTGGCCGTCCGGTCTATTCGCTGGTCATCAGCCCCGGTCCGCGCACCGAAAACGGCGAGCTGATGGGCGGCTGGGGCGATGAAGCGACCAGCAAACCGCCCAAGCCCGACGCAAAGAAGAAGGCGCCAAGGCTGGCGGCCGGTCCAAAGCGGCAATCTCCCGATGTCGCGCCGGTGGGTGATCTTGCCTTCCCCGCGCTCGAACGCGCGACGCTCTCGAACGGCATTCCCGTCGTGCTGGCGCGGCGCACCTCGGTTCCGACCGTACTGGTTAGCCTCAATTTCGACGCCGGCTATGCCGCCGACGCGCAGGACAGTCCCGGCACGCAGGGGTTGATGCTGGGCACGCTCGATCAAGGCACGGCGACCCGCGACGCGACCCAGATCGCCGAAGAGCAGGAACGGCTCGGCGCGCATTTGTCGGTCGCGGCGAACCTCGATTCCTCGGCGGTCATGCTCTCCGCGCTGACGCCCAACCTGGCACCCTCGCTCGATCTGCTGGCCGATGTGGTGCGCAATCCCGCCTTCCGCGATGCCGACGTGGCGCGCACCAAGGACCAGCAACTGGCCGACCTCGCCCAAGCGCTGGCCAGCCCGCGCAGCCTCGCGACGCGCAGCCTGGCCCCGATCCTGTTTGGCCCGGCCCACCCCTATGGCCAGCCGGCCGACGGGCTGGGCGATCCCAAGGCGCTGGCCGCGCTGACCCCGGCCGCGCTCAAGGCCGCGCACGACAAGTGGCTGCGCCCCGATGCGCTCAAGATCACCGTGGTTGGCGATGTCACCATGGCGCAGTTGTTGCCCATGCTCGAGGCCAGTTTCGGCACCTGGACGCCGCCCGCCGCGGCCCGCCCAGTCAAGCAGCTCGATGCCGCGATCCCGGCACCCAGGCCCCGGATCGTCCTGATCGATCGCCCCAATTCACCGCAATCGGTGATTGTCGCGGGCCGCGTCCTGCCGCTGACCGGCAGGGACCAGGGCAACGAGGCGCTCGACCTTGCCAACGAAGTGCTTGGCAACGGTTTCCTCAGCCGCCTCAACATGGACCTTCGCGAGGACAAGGGCTGGTCCTATGGCGTGCGCTCGATGGTGCCCAGTCCGGTCGGTCCGCGCACGCTGGTGCTGGTCGCGCCAGTGCAGTCCGACCGCACGGGGGATTCAGTCAAGCTGCTGCTGGCTGACATGGCCGCCTTCCCCGGGAAGCGCGGAGTTGAGCCGGTTGAACTGGAACGGGTGACCGACGGCAACATCCGCGGCCTGCCCAACCGGTTCGAAACCAATGCGCAGGTGCTGGGCGCGATCGTGCTGAACGAGCGGCTTGGACGTCCGGACGACTATTACGCGCGCCTGCCCACCCGCTACCGTGCGATCGACGCCGCCGCGATCGACAAGGCGGCAGCCAGCTGGCTGCAGGCAGACGGTCTGGTCTTCATCATCGTCGGCGATCGCAAGCTGGTCGAACCGCAGCTCAAGGGCCTGGGCCTGCCAGTTGAACTGGTCGACGCGCCAGCAGTTGACAGCAGCGCCGACAGCAGCGAGTGATATCCCTACTTACCCCACTGTAAGTTAACTGAGGAGAGATTCGATGTCGGTTGCAGGTACCTATGAATGCGTCACCAAGACCCCGATGGGCGACCAGAAGAGCGACGTGACCATCGTCGTCGATGGCGGCACCTTCACCGGCAGCAACGTCGGCGCGATGGGTTCGATGGAACTGGAAAACGGCAAGGTCGATGGCAACAAGCTGACCTGGTCGATGAAGATGACCGTCCCCATGCCGATGACGCTGGAAGGCGAAGCAACCGTCGATGGCGACACCCTGACCGGCTCGGTCAAGGCCGGTGCCTTCGGCACCTTCCCGATGAACGGCACCCGCAAGGCCTAAGCTGCCGCGGCCCAGGCCGAAAACACGAAGGGCGCCGGAACGATAGTCCGGCGCCCTTTGGTTTATGTGCCTCGGCTTACTCTTCGTCGGGGATCGAATCCGCCGGGTCGACCGGGGTGAAAGGCAGCACCGCCACCGGGATCGGCTGGCCGGTGCGCAAATCGATCACGGTATCGCGCTGGTAGGCCAGAACGCCCGGAACCGGTGCGGCACGGGCCACGCGAATTCCCAGGAAATTGTTCATCTTGCCGGCGGCATGCAGTTCGACCTGCACCGTGGGCAGCGCGCCAAGGCTGCCGGGCACACCATATTGCGCCTGATCGGGCCCAACGGCAGTCGCCGCTTGGTTGCCGTCGGTAAAGCGGCCGGGCTGGTCATCCACCTTGTCGAACCCGATCAGCCCCTCGGTCCCGACCACCTGGGCAAGGACCGTGCCGAGGTCGGTAACAACCCCGGCCTTCACCTCGAACTTTACCGAGCCCATGCAGTAGCAATAGCCTGCAAAGCCGTTCGGCCCCGCAAACACCGGTCCGTAATAGATGTAGGTTCCGGGCTTCACCGCGTTGAGATAGCTGAACGAATCGGGTGCCTTGGTCTTGTTGTAGACGAAGGTCGGACCGAACGAGACTGTCGTGCGCAGTTCGATCGGGCCGATGCTGAATGTCTCGCGGGTCGGCTTGACCGGCTCGGGACGAGGCTTCTTGTCCTGCGCCTTCGCGATTTCGAAGTCCTTCTTCCAATTGGCCATCGCGCTTGCGTAAGACTTTTCGGCCTTGGCGAAGGCTTTTTCCCAGTCCGCCCGGTATTCGGCATAGTCATCGGCGTCTGGAACCCGCACGAACATCCCGTTGGTGCGAACCGGACTGGTCAGGAAGATATAGCCTTTGGCCGGATCGAGCTGGACCTTTCCAGAAGTGACGTTCTTTTCCTCGATTGCCTGAGCGCTCAGCGAGGAGGCCAGCCCCAGCAGGGTGCCGGCGATGATGAGCGTGATCTTGTTCATTGCGGCAGCGCCTCCGTGGTGGGCTTGGGACCGGATGCGACCATTGCCTGAAGCCGGATCGCGCGTTCGCGCACAGCTTCCTTCTTGCGGCCGTTGCCTTCCTCGAAGTTGAACGTCTTCCACAGTTCGCCGCTGATCCCGTAGCGGCTGTAACCCTTGTACCCCATGCAGTTACGCAGGTTGGTGCGGCGGATCTTGCGGCGCTCGGCCGAACCGAAGATCGCATCGGCCAAGACATCACCGATCACGCCGCCGATCACCCCGCCAAGGCCGTATTGCCCGGTGGCGTACATCGAATCGCTGCCCTCCAGATAGAAGCTGATCCCGCTGGACAGCGCATCGCATTCGCGAATGTCGGTGTAGGCTTCGGCAAAGCTGGTGCCGTCGCGGTGAAAATAGAAATACTTGTCATAGTCGGCCACCACTTCGGGCGTGGCCGTATACGCGAGTTGCGGCATCTCCAGCCCGTCCGGGCTCGGCGCGGTATTGGTCGGCTGCTGCGCCGCCTGATCAGCGACTTGCGCAAAAGCCGGTGAGCCCGGCAGCGCCAGAATCAGGCACGCGCCAAGTATCGGTGTGATTCTCAAGTTCAGCATATTCCCCCCCCTCAACGGGTAGAGATCATGCCGAACAGAGAATTACAAGAGCGCAAACAGTTACTTCCAACCGCAGGACCAATCAGCCCAGCTTGGCCTTCAGCACCTGATTGACGAGTTGCGGATTGCCCTTGCCCTGCATGGCCTTCATCGTCTGGCCGACGAAGAAGCCGAACAGGGCTTCCTTGCCGCCCTTGTATTCGGCCACCTTGTCGGCATTGGCGGCGAGCACGGCGTCAACCGCGGCCTCGATCGCGCCGGTGTCGGTGCTCTGCTTGTTGGCCTCGATCTGGGCGGCCAGATCGATGTCGCTGGTGAGGTGCGCCTCGAACAGTTCCTTGGCCTTGCTGCCCGAAATCAGCCCGCTTTCCGTGGCCACGACCAGCGCGGTGTTGGCCTCGATCGAGTTCTTGGGATGATCGGAGGAGACGCCCGCGGCATTGAGCACGCCGGCCTGTTCGGACAGCAACCAGTTGGCGGTGCGCTTGGCGACGTCCGCCTCGCTCTTGCCGCTGGCCTTGGCGACCGAGGCGAGCAGGGCTTCGAACTCGCGCGCGGTTTCGACGTCGGCGGTCAGCGCCTGTGCGTTGTAGGCCGACAGCCCCAGCGCGGTTTCATAGCGGTGGCGCTTGGCGTCCGGCAGTTCGGGCAGGCTGGCGCGGCATTCTTCGAGGAACGCATCGTCCAGTTCCAGCGGCAGCAGGTCCGGATCGGGGAAGTAGCGGTAATCGTGCGCGTCTTCCTTGCTGCGCATCGAGCGCGTCTCGTTCTTGTCGGGATCGTAGAGCCGGGTTTCCTGCACCACTGTGCCGCCGTCCTCGATCAGGGCAACCTGGCGGCGGGCTTCGCTTTCGACCACGGCCATGACGAAGCGAACCGAGTTCACGTTCTTCGTTTCGGTGCGCGTGCCGAACGCTTCGCCCGGGCGGCGGACCGAAACGTTGACGTCGGCGCGCATCGAGCCTTGGTCCATGTTGCCGTCGCAAGAGCCGACATAGCGCACGATCTGGCGCAGCTTGGCCAGGTAAGCCCCGGCCTCGGCGGGCGAGCGCATGTCCGGGCGGCTGACGATTTCCATCAGCGCCACGCCCGAGCGGTTGAGGTCGACATAGGACATGGTCGGGTGCTGATCGTGCATCAGCTTGCCCGCGTCCTGCTCCACGTGGATGCGTTCGATCCCGATGGTCTTGGTGCTGCCTTCCGGGTCCTTGGGATCGAGCACGACCTCAAGGCTGCCCTCGCCCACCAGCGGGTGATAGAGCTGGCTGATCTGGTAGCCCTGCGGAAGATCGGCGTAGAAGTAGTTCTTGCGGTCAAACCGCGACCACTTGTTGATCTGGGCATTGATCGCCATGCCGGTGCGCACCGCCTGGCGGATGCATTCGCGGTTCGGCACCGGCAGCATCCCCGGCATCGCCGCGTCGACCAGACTGACCTGGCTGTTCGGCTCTGCCCCGAAGGCCGTCGCCGCGCCCGAGAACAGCTTGGAATTGGAGGTGATCTGCGCGTGGACTTCGAGGCCGATCACGACCTCCCATTCGCCGGTTGCGCCCTGAATGCGATAGTTGCTCATCTTACCACCACTGCTCCGGCTTGGCCGTGAACCCTGCGCGCGCCTCGATCGCGAGGCCGGCGTTGAGGACGCCCTGCTCGTCAAACGGCTTGCCGATGATCTGGAGGCCCAGCGGCAGCCCTTCCTTGTTGAGGCCCGCAGGCACCGACATGGCAGGCAGACCGGCAAGGCTGGCAGGCACCGCGAAGACGTCGTTGAGGTACATCGCCAGCGGGTCCGACACCATTTCGCCAAGGCCAAAGGCGGCGGTGGGCGCGGTCGGCGCGAGGATCACGTCAACTTCAGTGAAGGCGTTCTTGAAGTCGTGGCTGATCAGCGTGCGGACCTTCTGCGCCTGGGTGTAATAGGCGTCATAGAACCCCGCCGAGAGCACGTAGGTGCCGATCAGGATGCGGCGCTTGACCTCGGCCCCGAACCCGGCGGCGCGGGTGGCGGCGTACATGTCCTGCAGGTTCGCGCCTTCGGGCAGGTCGCGCAGGCCATAACGCACGCCGTCATAGCGGGCGAGGTTGGACGAGGCTTCGGCCGGGGCGATGATGTAGTAGGTCGGCAGCGCGTACTTGGTATGCGGCAGCGAAATCTCGACCACTTCGGCGCCCGCGTCCTTCAGCCATTCGATCCCGCGATCCCAGCTGGCGGCAACGTCTGCATCGAGACCATCGACGCGGTATTCGCGCGGGATGCCGACCTTCTTCCCCTTGAGATCGCCCGACAGGTTCGCTTCCCATTCGGGCACCGGCAGGTTGAGGCTGGTCGCATCCTTGGGATCGAACCCGGCCATGGCTTCCAGCATGATCGCGCAGTCACGCACGTCGCGCGCCATTGGCCCCGCCTGGTCGAGCGAGCTGGCGAAGGCGACGATGCCCCAGCGCGAGCAGCGGCCATAGGTCGGCTTGATGCCCGAAATGCCCGTGAAAGCGGCGGGCTGGCGGATCGAGCCGCCGGTGTCGGTGCCGGTTGCGGCCGGGCAGAGCCGCGCCGAAACGGCGGCCGAGCTGCCGCCCGAGGAACCGCCCGGCGCCATCGCGGCGTTAGCGCCATCGTTGCGGCGCCAGGGCGAAATGACGTTGCCGAAATAGCTCGTCTCGTTCGACGAACCCATGGCGAACTGATCGAGGTTGAGCTTGCCCAGCATCCCCGCACCCGCATCCCACAGCTTCTGCGAAACGGTGCTTTCGTATTCGGGTTTGAACCCTTCGAGGATGTGGCTGGCGGCGGTCGTCTGCACGCCCTTGGTGGCGAACAGGTCTTTCATGCCGATCGGCACACCCGCCATCTTGCCCAGCGGCTTGCCTGCGGCACGGTCGGCATCGACCTTGGCGGCGGCGGCCAGCGCGGCCTCAGGCGTGGTGACGATGAACGCGTTCAAGGCTTCCTGCGCGGCGGCGACGCGGGCGTTGAACGCCTCGGCCACTTCGACGGCGGAAAATTCGCCCGAGGCCACGCCCGAGCGGATGGCGGCAACGCCAAGTTCGGTCAGCTGGGTCATTATTCGATCACCTTGGGAACGCCGAAAAAGCCGTGTTCGGCCGCCGGGGCATTGGCCAGCACGGCATCGCGGATGCCGCCGCCGGTGGCCGGATCGGCGTTGATCACATCGTCCCGCAGGCGCAGTTGGTTCTCGATCACGGCGGTCATCGGCTCGATGCCGGTGACATCCACTTCGCCGAGCTGTTCGACCCAGGCGAGAATTCCGTTGAGTTCGGGCACCATCGCCGCGATCTCGGCCTCGGTTACCTTGATGCGGGCCAGCGAGGCGATCTTGGCCACGGTTGCGGTATCGACCGACATGGCGTTCCTTTGAAAAATCGGGAGCACAAAAACGAACTGTGCCGGCGCGCTAGCACCGGCACGGCAGGGCTGCAAGTCGGGCAGCGTGCGCTGCCCGACTGCGAATTATTGCGCCTTGGGTTCGCTCTTGGGAGCGGCTTCGGCAGGGGCAGCACCTTCAGCCCCCGGCGCGGCACCTTCCATGCCCGGAATGCCCTGTCCGCCCTGCATCTGCTGCTGCATCTGCTGCATCATTTCGATTTCGGCGCGGCTCTTGAAGTCAATCAGTTCGATTTCGAAGGTCAGGTCGGTGTTCGGCGGAATTTCGCCGGCCTGCCGATCGCCATAGGCGAGCTTCGCCGGAATCTTGACCTTGTACTTGCCGCCGCGCTGCATCTGTTCGAGCGCCTTGGTAAAGCCGGGGATCACCCCTTCAAGCGGGAAGACGGCCTGCTGACCCTGGTCGAACACCTTGCCGTCGGGCAGCATGCCCTTGTAGTTGATCAGGGCGACATCCTCGATCGTCGGCGAGGCACCGGTGCCGGCCTTGATCGTTTCGACGTCAACGGATGGCGGCAGCGTGGTGTAGGCCAGGCCGGCGGCAGCCAGGGCAGCAGCGGCAACGCCGATCCAAAGCTTGCCAAGGGCCCCCTTGGCGATGGGCTGCAGCGGAACGCGGGTGATCTCGGTCATCAAAGCCCCCTTCTGGGTATTTTAAGGTGCGCCAAAGACAAAGGGCGCGGATTCGTCCGCGCCCTCATGGCTCAAGCACTACGCAGGAGCAAGCCTCAGAAGCTTACTTGACCCCGTCGCGTTCCATCCGCTTGCGCTCCATCTTGCGGGC